>CAJODC010000041.1 GCA_905233215.1 uncultured Synergistales bacterium | reverse complement strand
ACGAAGGTCAGCAAGGGCTTCACGTTCGCTCTTGACGGCAACATTACGGGCGGTATCTCAGCCAAAGACGGCTTGAAGGGCGAAGCGTCAATCAAGCCTAGCTGGAAGTGGGAGAGCAAGGAAGAATACACCGTCAATGACTACCAATGCGCTAACATTTCGGGCGGAAGCGTCGTGGGCTGGAAATGGGAATTTCAGCGTCCCAAAGACGGCCCGCAGGGAACGAACGCCGTGTGGCTTGAGGACGTGCCTTTGTCAGGGCGCACAAGCGTGAACCTCAAGAGCGAGTTTGTCATTATGGTGTCAAAGCAAGAATGGAAGAAGTATCCGAGCTTCAAGCTGGTTACGGAGTTCAAGTCATTTGAGGGCGGCACGGAAGGCGGAGGCGCGACATATTTCATTGGGAACGCAGGGCGCAGGGATTACAGTTACGACTGGAGCAGGGAGCAGAAAGATTACACAATGCCCAGACCGCCGCACATCGCTGTAACTCAGGCGAAATTCAACTTCAAGGCTACGGCCGCAAAGGGAGACACTCAGGTAGTAACGCTTCAATCTGAAGAGGACTGGACAGCAAAAGCTAATGCGAGCTGGATTCACCTGACGACAACCGACAACAACACAAAGACCGAGAACGGAGTCGAGACTCTCAGCGGTAATGCAACAGGTGCGAGTCAGAAGCAAATCATGATTTCTGTTGACGCTGTTACGGACGGCAAGCCGAGGGGCGGAAAGATTGTATTCACAGCCTCAGACGGTGAGACGTGCGTTGTTGAGATTCTTCAGGCGGGTAATTAGCAATGATATAATGTGCGTTACATCTACAAGAAAATGAGGAGGTAAAATCATGGCGAACAAGTACGCAGGAACACAGACCGAGAAGAATTTGCAGACGGCTTTTGCAGGAGAGTCGCAGGCACGGAACAAGTACACCTACTTTGCATCGAAGGCCAAGAAAGAAGGATTTGAGCAGATAGCGGCAATCTTCCTTCAGACGGCGGCGAACGAGAAGGAACACGCTGAGATTTGGTTCAAGGAGCTTGACGGAATCGGCGACACAGCGGCGAATTTGGCGGCGGCTGCGGCAGGTGAGAATTACGAGTGGACCGACATGTACGATGGATTTGCCAAGACGGCAGAGGCTGAAGGCTTCAAGGCGTTGGCGGCGAAATTCCGTATGGTCGGCGAGATCGAGAAGCATCACGAGGAACGTTACAGGGCGTTGCTGAAGAACGTTGAGGCTCAGGAAGTATTCGCACGAAGCGAAGTCAAAGTGTGGGAATGCAGGAACTGCGGTCACATTGTTGTTGGGACGAAAGCTCCCGAAGTTTGCCCAGTCTGCGCTCACCCGAAAGCGTATTTTGAGATTCACGGCGAGAACTACTAGGCGTTAATCAGCGTCCTCCCCTGTGAGTAATTGCGGGGGAGGATTTTTTCACAGGAAGGAGAATTATTATGACACTGAAAGAGGAAGCACACGCGATTATTGACAAGCTGCCCGATAAAGTTATGGAAGATATTGTACAAATGTTGAAGAGAACGGAAGAGAATCCTAGAACATGGGAAACTCCCGAACAGGAACGAGAACGTAAAATGCGGGCATTCCAGAGAATGGAAGAATTGCGGAAAACGAATCCATTACAGATTCCAGAAGATTACGAAGCAGAATACGAAGATGCAGTTTTGGAAAAATACAGGAAGGCAACAGCATGAGAGTACTATTTGACAGCAACGTTCTCATGAATTACTTTACAGGCCGCGAGGATAAGTACTCCGAAGAATCAAAGCAAGCTGTCATGATGTGTATGGACGGTACAGTTGAAGGATACATAGCCTTTCACTCACTGTCCATAATATGGTATTCGTCAAGAAAATATGCGTCGGAAGAAACTCGCAGGGAATGGATTAAGCTGTTATGCGATTTCTTCACAATATCAAGTGCAGGAAACAGAGAAGTAAGGGAAGCCGCTGATAATACAGAGTTCAGCGACTTTGAGGACAATTTGCAGGACATTTGCGCACGGAGCATTAACGCAGATTACATTGTTACGGTGAACACAAAAGATTTTGAGTCCAGCAAGGTAAAAGCACTAACCCCCGCTGAACTCGTCAAAGTCATCAGTTGCTCTTGAACAACATCGTCATTAAGTTCAGAACCTCAAGTCCCCAATCACTCGCTGTCTTGCCTAAATCTTCAGCACTAAGTTCTTCATCTTCTCGAAGTTTCATGACCTCGCATAATATCGAGTTCACTTCCGGATTGTTCCCGAACTCAGGCATAAAACTCAACGCATTCAGTATCAAGCCCCTTACGCTTTTCCGTTCGTCCTCAGAAAGCCAAGCGCACAAAAATTCACCGTAGTAATCAGGCCCGTATTGTGTCGGCAGATTCAACACCCTCTGAGCGTCAAGCCTCAAGTTATCATCGTCAGTCAGCGTAAAATAATCGTTCATTCTCCGTCTCAATGGCGCGAAAACTCTCTCTTCATCAGCGGCAATAGAGGCGCACGTGAACTCAAGAAGGAACGAGGCGACACGATACGACTGTGAAAGCTGTGTACCCGGCGCAAGTTCAATCAGCAAAATCTTATCGTCCCATTTGTACTCACGTCCCGAAATCCCCAAGTCCGGCAATATCTGCCAGCCCTCAACTTGTGCAGTGTCAACTATCGCTTTACGTTCCTTTCCTGACAATTTCCCGTTCGGCGACACCGTGAACTTCATCAGCTTCCCTATGCTTCCGAGTGTTGTTACCAGCGGCAAATCGCTCCCTTCCGGCCTCAGAGTGTTCACGAAGCCTTCAAAGTCGGGGCGGTCTTGAATGTTGGCGAGGTCAGGAGTCTTTTCGGCTGGCTTGTTTGCTTCGAGGAAAACTTCCCATGAGTCGACAAGAGTCTTGAATATTGACAGGTCAGCAAAGAAGTCAGGAATTTCAACTGACTCATTGTCCTTTTTGCTGAGAGTTACTGAAGGGTTAGAGGGCTTGTAGGAAAGTTTCAATGTGTTCTGAGGCTTGATGAGAATCAAACCGCCCTTGCAGAGTTCCTTGTAGATCGGCGTGAATTTCTGCAACGCTTCATCAGAATGATTGACTTGTGGCTGGCCTTCACGGTGAAGTTTTGCTGACGTTCTGATAACCGTGAATGCCACCGCTGTCGGTAACGGAAGCATTGAATTAGCGTAAGAGTTGAGCAGAATATCGAGCAGTCCTTCGGGAACTGTATCCATTTTTTTGCACAGAGCGAGCAAATCTTCATCAGGCAGCCAAACTTTTATCGCCAGCCACGTTATGAACCTAACCAAATTATCTTTGAGAGCGTCCCATCGTAACAACGGTAACATTCTGAACGCTTCGTTGATGCAGATACCTAAATCGAGTTTGTCGACAATAGTTCTTCGTTCGATGCCGTAGAGCCATATTGCCGGATAACACATGTGCAAAGGCGGTTGAATCCTAGCACCAGCAAGCCAAGTGAGATAAATTCCCCGCTGTAACGGCGACATTGCCGCATATGACTCCGCTCCGTCAGCAGGAAGAGGCTCACCCTTCTGCGGAAACTCAACGGGAAGCGTGATGTCGATACATGACGGCTCAGGTGTAGCAGGTTCACCGTTCGACCAATAAGCGACAGGGCCGGGAACAACGATATTTTCGAGCTGAACATTTCCGGCACGTCCGCACCACCGAAGAAGGTTAGATTTTGCCTGAGCCTGTTTCTTCGGCTCTGACGAAAGACCGTAAGGAGAGTCCTCGCCTGCCGGAGCGTGTGATGAATAAGTTGCTCCTGCGGCCAAGTCTGGAGCCGTAACAGGTTTTGCCGACAACACAAAACCAGTGTCATCGTCTTCTCCGTCAACTATTTCGACATCGGGGAGGTCTAAAGATTCGAGCTTGACCTCTTCGGGCTGTGGAGACTCGTGCTGCTGCGATGAGTTTTTCGACTGTTGGCGCAGGAATGCTCCGACTGCCACCGCTACGAATATTCCTATTACCAGATATATCATGATGAAATTGCCTGCCTTCTACAAAATTTCCATCTGGAATTTCTCAAGCATAAACGCCGGATTATATGACATCTTCGCCTCTCTCAATCCCGGTTCGCCCATGTCTTCTTCACGGTTGACCCATGTGTATTTCATGCCCTGCTCTTTCAGGAACATGTAATTTATCGCCTGATAGCTTCCTGCGTATTCAGGTATTGCCTTCTCGAATCTCACGTCAAGATTTTCACTGTCAAGCTCTTCGGCTATTGTATAAGCTACAATTTTGCCGTCAACTTTCAACATGCCTCCCATGAAATCAAATTCGTTCCATTTGTTCATGGCGTTCTGAATCGCTTTGTCCTCATCTTGAAGCGACTCGGCCTCGTCTGCCGTCATCGTCAATGCCCTGTGAGCCCTCCATCTTTCCTGAAAGTCTAGTATCTCGTCAAAGTCATCAGGCGTTACAGGGTAATAGTCCCACTCGTAAGCATCAAGAAACGCCCTGATCCTGTTCCTTTTGTGAGCGTAAATTTTACCCTTGAGAGCCGTCATATCTTTCACCGAGTAAACGTATTCATGCTGGTCTCTGTCGTCCGAGAATCTCAATCCCTCACGGCCTGATAAAATCTCCTTCACTCTTGACGGAACATCATAGATCACACTGCCCGGCTCAAAGTTCGACAGTTCCCTGTCCCAGTCCGAAACATCGTTCCAGTTTCCGCACGGCCCGAACATTCCCGGCAATGGTCCGCCGGAACGAAGCCAGCAAATGTTACTGTCAGTCTCGGCTATCTCAATCGGATAAGCGTGATCCCATGCCCATAAACAGAAGAATGAATATTCCGCGTAATGAACTGGTGATGACTGGTAATATCTGGTGTATTTCTCTTTGTCCTGCCACGTTAATTTTCTGAATTTCAGCATTATTGCCTGTCCTTTCGCTTTTATATGCACAAAAAAAGCGGCTCTCTCGATTTTTTTATGGGAACCGCTTTCATAATGTCAAAATGTTTCCTGACGCTCTTATTTTTCGATAGGAGCATCTACAACGCTGTCTTTGAGGTCCTTGCCGGGTCTGAAAACGGGGACTTTCTTTGCGGGAATCATTACAACCTTCGTCGGGTCCTGAGGATTGCGTCCCTCTCTGGCTGCTCTCTCCCTTACCTCAAATACTCCGAAACCCACAAATGTACACTTGTCGCCTTTGGCCAATGCTCCCTGAATCTGTGAGAACACTTCATCAACTACGGGTGCAACGTCCTTTTTACGCATTGTGAGCTTTGCAGTGATTGCGTCAATAAGTTCTGCTTTGGTCATGATTTACACCTCCTGATAAAAACTTTTCTGCATTTTATCAGCTTTTACGGATTATGCAATATATGAGCGTTGAATTTAACAGCGTTTCGCATTTTTTGACGAGGTATTAACGCCCTGATTGTTGTAGAATCATTCAGCTAGATTTTATTTCATAACAGAGGGTGATACCGATGAACCACGTAAACTCAGTAACAATATCCGGCCTTATTCATCATTTGAGCCGGAAGAAACAATCATATTTCCCATTCTCCATAAGGCACGAAAATTTATGGCCGGACGGAACAACACGCAAAGATTTTCTCAGTGCTAGGGCTTTCGCTCAAGACCTCAAGGAAATGTTGAGCTCGCTTTCAGAGAACACTCCCGTTCTCGTCAAAGGCATTCTTCGTTCGTCAAAAGGAAGCGGAGAATTATTCCTTGACGTAACGGAAGTTCAGGTACTCGATGAGCTTCCTTCGCCCGTGAACATCGTGAAACTTTCCGGCGAAGTCCACGTCATCAAGGCACAGAATGAGGGCGAAACAGGCACGGGAAAATACACGCGCTTTGCTGTCCGTCAGGAAGACCCCGAAAAGGGACGCGATTTTATCGTTGTGAGAGTCTACGATGAGAACATGAGGAAATATCTTGAAGGCAAAAAAGACAATGACCCCGTGAACGTCGAAGGCACTCTGAGATCTTCAAGGGGCAGCGGAATAAACTACGTAAGGTGCGGCAAATTAGAATAGCGAGTTGATATTATGGACATTCAGCGGCTTGAAGACAAAATCAGAGGAAAGCTCGAACATTTTCCGGCCAAAACAAGACGGGTAGCGGAATATATTTTGGGGAACTCTCCGGAAATTGCTTTTCACTCGATAAGCGAGACTGCGGAGAAATTATCGGTCTCACGTGCTCAACTGGTAAGAGTTGCCAGAATGCTTGGATTTGACGGTTACGCTGACTTGAAGAACACTCTCAAGAAAAAACTGCTCAATCAAGTTATACCATCATCGACAGATATAACCCCTCAGGACAATTCCGGCATTGCTGCGAAATTGTGCAGTATAGAACATGCGAATATTGATGAGACTTACAGGAATTTATCGCTCAACAGTGATGATGTCAAAAAATTCTGCAACACTGTTTTAACGTCATCGTCAATTTACTGCATGGGCTGGGGAATCTCATCTCTTCCCGCTGAATGGCTTTACACACGATTTGCCGAGCTTGGACTGAAAAGCGTACTCATGCGCAGAGGGTCCCTGTCTCTTCTCGAACAGGCCAGACCCATCACAGATGAAGACATGCTGATAATCTGCGAACTTCCGAGCTACGTCATCGAAGTAACGGAAGCCGCCGAACAGATAGCGTCAAGAGGAACGGAAATCGCCTGCATCACTGACTGTCCAGCCGCGCCGGTCTGCTCATATTCATCAATGCACTTCTACGTGAGCGATAATTCGCCCCTTTTCGGAAGCAGTCTAATTGGCTCAATGTTTGCCGTACACGTTTTGACATCAATACTGGCTAAAGAGATGGGAAGCGAAGGAAGACGGGCTCTCGAAAAACAGAAAGAGAGCTTGAGTGATGAGAGAGTTTATTACCATTCCTACACGCTGAGATATTGAGAGGTGAACTACCCCCGCTTATAGAAGCGGGGGCTTCCTAATTCAACGAGGCTGCAACACAAATCTTGCGACTCATGTCGTCTTACGCCCTCTCCCAAGGCGTAAATTTCTTGCGTCCCACAAGTATTTTGTTTACTCAGCAATATCATGTTTCGCGCCGCATGTATATCTCGGTCTTCTTTATATCCGCATTCACATTCATACACTCGGTCAGCTAACGTTATGTCCTTATTCAGTCTTCCGCAGCAAGGACAGTATTTCGTTGTAGGCTCATTCTGCGGAAGCACTGTTACACGCTCATTGCTCATCAGTTTCGCTTTCACTAGTCCGAACACTGAATGCTGTACTGTTTTACTGAACAATCCTTTATGCCAGCCTTTAAGATTTTCGCCCTGCATGTATACTTGTTCATGTTCTAACCATCAGGGAGATTCAGCAGTTTAGCGTTTGCTATCTCAAGGCCGGGAATGTTCCAAAATTGTTTTGCTCCCTTGATTCTTATATGCTCCTTAAAACCTTGAAGTCCTATGTGGCTCTCATCGTAGAATCTGTACGTTACCCCATATTGCTGAAGATTTATTGACTTATAGTCCGACTTATAACGCAATGCTCCGGTTTTGTGGTTATGTTTCTTCAGTGTTGAAAGAGACTTCAAACTATGCTTTATGCCTTGAATTACTGACTGTCTCATCTGCGAGCCTAAATATCGCAATTCATGCGTTACGGACTGTCGGTCTTTATCTAATCCGTTCACTGTCAATATTTTGGTATCGTAGTCGTTTATGTCATGCTCCTTCGTGAAGGTTAATACGTGGTTATAGAGCCATTTAGCTTCAACAAAAAGCATTTTCATGTGAAATTTTTGCTTTTTTCATCTCCAACTTATAGAAGTCTTCTTGCAATTTTATGATAAAGAAAAACCCCTCTGGATTTCTCCGGAGGGATTTTTTGTGTTACTCGAAAATGTCTCCGCTTTCCAAAACCGGTTCAGGCTTTCGGCGTTCAGTATATTCACTGCGTTTCGGTTTCGGCTTCTCGACTTTGTAGCTGATGCTCCTGAAAGGCTCTGCCCCTGTTCCTGCCGGTATAAGATGACCGATGATGACATTCTCCTTGAGACCGCTCAACGGGTCAATTTCGCCTTTGACCGCCGCGCCTGCGAGTACCTGCGCTGTCTGCTGGAACGATGCAGCACTCAGGAAGCTGTCAGTGGCAAGAGCTGCCTTCGTGATGCCGTGAATGAACGGACTGCACTTCGGGAACTCCCTCATTTTTTGAACGAAAGTATATTCACGTATGAGGTGGACAGTTTCGGCTCTCGAATTTGCCGGTCTCATCCAAATTTCTGTCGGATTCCTCAAGGCAAGTTCAGCGATCGTGTCGGCTCTCAATTCGAGTCCGCCCTTGATGACAATCTTGCCGTCATCTTCGGGTTCTGTCGGCTCCTCTGATTCTGTCGACTCTTCGGGGTTTTCTGACTCTTCCTGTTCTTCATCGGCACTTTCAGGGGCAGGAGTGTTTTCGTCCTGTTCTTCCTCGATATTTTCGGGCTCTGTCGAAGTCTCTTCCTGCTGATGTTCTTCCTGTGCCTGTGCCTGAGCTTGCTCTTCTTCAGGCGATAACGGGAAATTCGCTTTGACCAAAATTCTGTTCCTCAGTTTAGCGTTGAGCAGTTTTCTCATAATCTCCGAACGGTAGAGCGTTATCACTTCATCGCCGTCGTCAATGTCAAGCTGTTCGATTTCGCCTTTTGCGAACGAATCAATCACGTTGTCGTCAACAAAAGTCCCGGAGGCTTCACCGTTCTCGAAAATCTCCCTGCCCATGATGTGCATCGCTTCCAGTGCCTTTCGGATACCGTCAATCACGTCAAGATATTCGACAGTACTCCAAACTTTGATGTCTCTTGCACCGCTCTGATTCACTTGGAACGCCGTGTCAGGGTCAAGGAAGCAGTTGCCTTCAATGAGGACTCTCTTGCCTGCTACGATGTCTTCAGCGAGCCATTTAACGTTTGTGATTTTCTGAACGTTATCGCGTTCCCTGATTCTTACGACAAGAGGTCCGCCAGATGTAATTTTCTTGAGGTCTTCACGGCCCAAGTTGATATTCTTGCGGATTTTGCCGAATTTTTTTGTCTTGACCTCACGAATTGAACGCTTGCTCTGCATTCTCTTTCTGAACGCCGCTTTACCGATGATTACATCAGTTTCCTGTCCTTCGTGAATGATCGTGAAAGTCTTGACGGGTACGCCCGGTGCCAATATCCTCCTCAAAATTTCCTCTGTCAGAGGCTGGCCGATACAGTCGGCGAAATCTTCTTCAACGTTGTCAAGCGAAACAAGAATATCACCGCCGAAAACTCTTTCCGCTGTTTTGATTCTGTCCTCGTTGTCGGTACTGATTTCCCTTTCGATTTTCCCGACATCATCTTCCCAAATCATATCGCCGGCAACAAATGAAGTGTCGCCCTCTTCAATGATTCTGACCTTGTTCAGAGGCGCAACCTTCCGCAAAATAACTTCAATGTGCTTGTTGTTGATGCTGACACCTTGAGAGTGATAGACGTATTGAATCTCATCGACAAGCATTTTCTGTACGGCGTTAATGCCTTCGACTTCGAGGAGCTGTTGAGGATCAATGCTTCCTTCAGTGAGAGGCGTTAATTTCTCAACGTGCATACCCTCAACAACGCCGTCTCTGATTTCCTGTCCTGACGGTATAGCGTGCGTTACTGTCTTGGGGTCTCCGTTCTCGTCAGTGCTTTCGATGATGACTTTGCGTTTTCCTTCGGTGATTATCTCTTTGATGTAGCCTTCAGCCCCGGCGAGTATGCAGACTTTTCTCGGCCTTCTGACCTCAAAGAGCTGTTCAATTCTCGGAAGACCCTGCGTGATGTCTTCTGCCGAACGCACTCCGCCTGTGTGGAACGTCCTCATCGTGAGCTGTGTACCCGGTTCGCCGATTGACTGAGCAGCAACAACACCGACAGCCTCACCGATTGGAACGAGTTTTCTTGACGAAAGGTCATGGCCGTAACACTTCTGACAGACTCCCTTCTTCAAAGCGCAGGCAAGGGGGCTTCGTACCCAGACTTCATTTATTCCGGCAGCTTCGATTTTCTTGGCGATTGACTCCGTGATTATCTCGCCGGTTTTCACGAGAACTTCACCGTCAACCTCAATATCATGAAGCGATGTTCGGCCTGCGATTCTCTCAGCGATTCCGATCATCACTTTTCCTTCACTGATTAGCGGCATTATGCAGATTCCTTTATCCGTTCCGCAGTCGTGCTGAGTTATGATTAAGTCCTGTGAAACGTCAACAAGTCTCCTCGTCAAGTAACCTGATTTTGCCGTTCTCAAAGCCGTGTCAGCGAGTCCCTTTCTTGCTCCGTGTGTCGATATGAAGTACTCAAGCATATTCATGCCCTCACGGAAATTCGCCGTAATTGGGTAGTCGATCGTCTTTCCTGTAGGGTCGGCCATGAGTCCTCGAATGCCTGCCATCTGACCGAGCTGTCCCTTTGAACCTCTTGCGCCCGAGTCAACCATCATTCTAACGGGGTTATCCTCGCTCATGTGAGCCTCTATGCTGTCGGCAATATTTTTCGTGGCCTCAGCCCATAGCTTGCTCTTCTGGTCGAGATATTCATCATAGGTCAGCAAGCCCATCTCGTAATTCTCTTTTGCGATCTCGTCTTCGGCTTCTGTCGCTTTGGTGATTTCGGCTTTCTCGTCAGGGATTCTCACGGCTTGGACTCCGAAACTGATTCCGCTCCTCGCTGCCCAGTGATAACCGAGCGATTTTATCTCGTCAAGCATCTCAACGACTCCGGGCCTGTCCACTTTGTCGTATGCGTCATCGAGAAGGCTGCCGATTCTCTTTTTGCCCAACTGTTCATTAACGAATCTGAGAGGCTCGGCAATCTTCGTGTTGAACAGTACACGCCCTGCGCTTGTCTCAAAGAAAACAGCATGAGGAGTCCCTTCAACTTCAGCAAAACTATTGACGATGACGGCTTCATTGTTGACGGTATATTTTCTGCGTCCTTTCGGGTGTCCCCAAAGCTCTGGATTTTCCTTGAGCCAGATTCTTGCATTCACGTGAACAGCTCCGTGAGACAACGCCGACAGTACATCGTCCATGTCCCGGAAGTGCAGACCGTCTCCCTTGAGGCCTTCTCGCAAGTCGGTAAGGTAATAAACGCCTAACACAATATCCTGTGTCGGTGTAACAACTGGTCTTCCGCTTGCCGGTGAAAGAAGGTTATTGGCCGACAGCATGAGCAGTCTCGCCTCTGCTTGTGCCTCAATGCTCAATGGAACGTGAACGGCCATCTGGTCTCCGTCAAAGTCAGCGTTGAACGCCGTACAGACCATCGGGTGAAGCCTGATAGCTTTGCCCTCCATCAAGACAGGCTCAAAGGCTACCGGGTGATCCTTGATGATGTTTTCGAGAATCTCCCAAATTTCACCGCCGCCCTTTTCGATTCTTCGTTTTGCGTTCTTGACGTTTGGAGCCAGTCCGCCTTCAACGAGTCTGCGAATCACGAAGGGCTTGAAGAGTTCGAGTGCCATCTGTTTGGGTAAACCGCACTGATATATTTTCAGCTGAGGACCGATTACGATTACCGAACGCCCGGAATAATCGACTCTTTTACCCAGAAGATTTTGACGGAAACGTCCTTTTTTGCCTCGAAGAAGATCGGTGAGACTCTTCAGCGGTCTGTTGCCTGCACCGAGTACGGCCTTACCGACTCTGCCGTTGTCTATGAGAGCGTCAACACATTCCTGAAGCATTCGTTTTTCGTTCCTGATGATGATTTCGGGAGCGTTGAGAGCCTGTAACTTTTTGAGACGGTTGTTGCGGTTGATGACTCGTCTGTAAAGGTCATTGAGGTCGCTTGTTGCGAATCTTCCGCCGTCAAGCTGTACCAACGGCCTCAAGTCAGGCGGGATTACCGGCAGAACAGTCAGTATCATCGACTGAGGAGCAGAACCGCTCTTCCTGAAGTCCTCTGTTACCTGAAGGCGTTTGATGAGTTTTCGCTTCTTCTGTCCGCTGGCATCGGCAATCTGTTCCCGCAGACCGTCAGCAAGATAATCAAGATCAAGCCTGTTGATTAACGCAAGAACGCCGTCAGCACCTATTCCAGCGTCAAATCTGTCATCGTACGCCTTGCAGAGTTTCATCTGATGCTCAAAAATAACATCGCCCTGTTCAAAAGGAGAGCTTCCGGCCAAAATTACAAGGTGGCAGGGATCATCAACAACGAGACTGCATTGTTCGTCTTCAGTTTTATCTCTTCTGTCGGCGAAAAGTTCAGGGTACATTTCTCGTGCCTTCCTGAACTCTGTTTCCGACAAAATTTTACCCTTCGACAGCTCCTGACCGTCAACTTGAACTTTCACCGCTGCCGTAACAATGAATGCTTCACTGCTTCCGGTCTTGGCACGTTCGGCAGAGTCGGGAGCTTTTGACGATGGAACGACAGAACCGGCCGGGAGTCCAAGCTCCTCAGAGTCTTCAGTGAGTACGAAAGCAGGCTCAACCGTAAGAGTCTCATCGCCAAATTCAGTCTTGTACTTTGACACTTGAGAGGCTGAAATCAGATCGCCAACGTTGACGGGAATGCTCAACATTTCGTCAATGACATAGGCTTTCTCACACCTGAACTCAGGGTCGTAGTGTTCGTGAATCTTCATTTCCGTTGTCGGTATCACCGCTCCAACGGCGACAAGATCCGGCCTGCTTGTTGCTGTAACTTTGTAGGCTTTCTCAGGCTTCTTCAGGGGCGCAAAGTATATTACTCTCTCCAAATCCTTTGCGCTTGTTCCCAAAAGAAGGCTCAATCTGCTCGGTATTCCCCTCAAGTACCAAATATGAACTACAGGAACGGCGAGATCAATATGACCCATTCTTTCACGGCGTACTCTGTTGTCGGTAACTTCGACTCCGCAATGTTCGCAGACAACGCCCTTGAATTTCGGACCGCTTCGTTTGTACTTTCCGCACTTGCATTCATAGCTTCGTGTAGGGCCGAATATTTTTTCACAAAACAATCCGTCTGTTTCTGGTCTTAATGTCCTGTAATTTATCGTTTCGGGCTTTAAGACTTCGCCTTTTGAGATTGCGTGTATCCTTTCCGGTGTCGCTAATTTGATTCTAACGCCCGTGATTTCTTTTCTCTTTGCCAAGTCTAGATCTCCCCCTTCTCAACGTCATCGTCATTCAACTGCATTTCTTCGGTCAGGTGCTGTAAATCTTCTGCTGTCGGTTCTGTATTGTCGAACAAAATATCAGCAAATCCCGACATGACATCGGCTTCGCTTTCTTTTTCCGGCAGTTCAGAGAGTATATCCGGCGGTGTCTCCTCCGGCGAAGGCTGAGGCTTTGTGCGCGGTTTTCTCTGCTTTTTAGGCTGTGAGAAAACTTCCGGCGGTTTGCTGGAAAACATCGGCCTGTCGTCATCTTCAATCGGTATATCTCCGTGTGTTCCGTCATCGAACTGGACTTCAACATCAAGTCCCAAGCCCTGCAATTCTTTCACCAAAACTCTGAAACTCTCAGGCACTCCGGGCTTGACGAGGCTTTGACCTTTGACGATTCTTTCGTAGGTCTTGTCTCTTCCTCGAATGTCATCAGATTTCACCGTCAAAATTTCCTGAAGAACGTTAGCAGCTCCATAGCCCTCAAGAGCCCAAACCTCCATCTCTCCGAATCTCTGACCGCCGAACTGCGCTTTTCCTCCCAAAGGCTGCTGAGTGATCAGCGAGTAAGGCCCTGTTGAACGTGCGTGTATCTTGTCGTCAACAAGGTGATTCAGCTTCAGCATGTACATACAGCCGATTGTTACTTTCTTGTCCATCGGTCTGCCTGTTCTGCCGTCACGAACTGTTATCATTCCGTCTTCGGTTAAATCAGGATATTTTGTGGCTGCAATCTTCTTCATCTCGGCAAAAATTTCGTTCTCATTCGCTCCCTCAAAGACAGGCGTTGAGACATGCCAGCCGTTATTGAGAGCGACAAATCCCATGATTGTTTCAAGGACTTGGCCGAGATTCATTCTGCTGGGAACTCCCAAAGGATTCAGAACGACATCAACGGGAGTTCCGTCAGGCAGATAGGGCATATCCTCAACAGGAAGAATACGGCTGACGACTCCCTTGTTACCGTGACGGCCTGCCATCTTGTCGCCGACTGTGATTTTTCTTCGTTGAGCGACATAGACTTTCACCGCTCTGATTACGCCTGAACCGAGTGCTTCGGGGCTTGAGCGTCTATCCATCTGCTTTATCGCTACAACTTTTCCCCATGAACCGTTCGGAAGTTTCAGGGAATTGTCGCGTACTTCACGGGCTTTCTCGCCGAATATTGCACGGAGTAATTTCTCTTCGGGAGTCTGGTCTGACTCTCCTTTGGGCGTAACTTTTCCGACAAGAATATCACCGGCTGAGACTTCAGCACCGATTCTAATTATCCCGTCATCATCGAGGTTACGCAGCATATCTTCGCCGACGTTGGGAATGTCTCTGGTAATCTCTTCCGCTCCGAGTTTTGTTTCACGGGCTTCGATCTCGTATTCCTCAATGTGAATCGATGAGAATCTGTCTTCCTTCACAAGATTCTCGCTGAGTAGTATAGCGTCCTCAAAGTTATAGCCCTCCCAAGGGACGAAAGCAACGAGAACGTTATGACCCAGAGCTAGCTCGCCATTCTCAATCGCTTGACCGTCAGCGATGATGTCGCCTTTTGAGACTGATTCGCCTTTTCGCACTAACGGCCTCTGATGAATCAGAGTTGACTGGTTAGAGCGTCTGAACTTTATCATATCGTAGGTACGTTCACGGCCTCTTGAGTTTTTGATTTTGATTCTGTCAGCGTCAACATATGTTACTGTTCCGTCTTCCTTTGCTGTTACGCAGGAACCTGAATCCTTAGCGATTCTGTGTTCGATTCCTGTTCCGACTCTTGGGGCTTCGGGGACTAAGAGCGGAACGGCTTGACGCTGCATGTTAGAGCCCATTAACGCTCTGTTAGCGTCATCGTGTTCAAGGAACGGTATCAGTGCTGTTGACGGCGACACTATCTGACGGGGCGAAACGTCCATGTAGTCAACCATATCGGTGGGAACTGTAACAATCTCATCGGCGAGTCTTGTCGGGCATGTTTCGTCAGCAATAGTAGTCCCGTCATCTGACAGCTTCGTATTCGCCATTGCAACATACTTTTTGTCTTCCTCATCGGCTGAAAGGAGTTCGATTTTGTCGGTGAGTTTTCCGTTTTCTACTTTCCTTCTTGGCGTAACAAGGAAACCGTGTGAGTTTATGCTTGCGTAAGTGGTCAACGATGAGACAAGGCCGATGTTAGGGCCTTCGGGTGTCTCAATCGGACATACTCTGCCGTAGTGGGTGTAGTGAACGTCTCTAGCCTCGAATCCGGCTCTCTCACGGCTGAGTCCTCCCGGCCCCAGTGCTGAGAGTCTGCGTCTGTGCGTAACTTCAGCGAGCGGGTTAGTTTGGTCCATAAACTGGGAGAGCTGGCCGGAACCGAAAAATTCCCTCAAACAAGCTGCTATCGGCCTGACGTTGATTAACTCACGGCCTGTAACTTCGTCAAGGTTGGGAATTGTCGTCATTCTCTCGCGTACTATGCGCTCCATTCTGAGGAGTCCGATTCTAACCTGATTCTGTAACAACTCGCCGATTGAACGGACTCTTCTGTTGCCTAAGTGGTCAATGTCATCGCTGATTTTTTCCTCTGACTTCATGGCGAACATTTCCTTGACGATCTCAACAACATCATCAAGGTTAATCAGCCTTTCATCTTCTGGAATGTCCATTTTGAGTCTTCGGTTTAACTTGTAGCGTCCGACTCGGCCAAGCGTGTAACGTCTAGGGTCTTGAAGCAGGCTCTGGAAATAGTCTCGAGCGTTCTCAATTCTCGCCAGTTCATTGGGCTTGAGCTTCCTGAAGATGTCCTGTATTGCCTCGTCAGGACTCCTCGTCGGCTCTCTAGCTATCGTTCTGGCGAGGGCGTTATCCATGTCATAGACTCTAACGCCTGCGCCTTCTGAGCTGTCAGCAGAGTAAAGGCTGGCGATATGCTCTTCGTCCAGTATAGTACCTTTTGCGACTATTACTGCTCCTCTTTCGTCTAGTACATCTTCGGCACACATGCAGCCTTTCAGAGATGAGTCATACTCTCTGAACACTGTACCGATGCCGAGAAGTTCAAGAACATGATCGTTATCTCTAGCTCCGAGAGCTTTGAGCAGCAACGTTACGGGAAGTTTCTTTCTGTTGTCGATGTTGACTGTTACCAGCTCTTTTTCTGAATCAGGCATAGCGAAATCAAGCCACGCTCCTCTGTCAGGTATCAATTTCGCTGATACTCCGTCAGAATTGCGCGTGAAATATATTCCTGCCGATCGGGCGAGCTGATTGATCACGACTCTTTCTGTCCCGTTGATGATGAAAGTTCCTCTGTCGGTCATAACCGGGAAATCTCCGAGAAATATCTCCCGTGCTTCTTTCCTGACCTGCGTTTTGGTATTGGTAAGCCTGATTGTCGCCTTAATGGGACGGGCCCACGTCATATCTTTCTGTCTTGCTTCTTCTTCTGTTATCTTAGGTCTTTCGATTGAATAGCTGAGAAATTCAAGGGCAAATGCTCCGTCATAACTCTCTATCGGAAATACTTCCTCTAATAGTTCCTGAAGCCCCTGTGATTTTCTCTCTTCCGGTGAAACATCGTCCTGATAAAACCAATGGTACGAATCTCTTTGTACTCCTATCATATCAGGCATATCAACTAAGTCATGAGCGCGGCCGAAAGTGAATCTCTTTCGGGTCTTGCTGATTGGAACGAACTCAGGCATTTTGTACCTCCCCTGATAGTCTGGCTCCGCTTTTTTGTGCAATGACGCATAATAACAAAAGGGTATAATTGTGTCAAGCAAACACAACTATACCCCAAAAATTTTCATGCCCGAGAGAGGACTCGAACCTCCACGAACTTGCGCCCACTAGAACCTGAATCTAGCGCGTCTACCAATTCCGCCACCCGGGCGTGTGATTTAACACGGGAAATATTTTATACAGAGCGTGAAATTTTTGCAAGTATCGAAAAAATAATGTGTTAATATTGCAGGAACAAAACGAAAGGATAGATACAAAGTGTGTGGAATATTAGGTTACTCAGGAGACAGGCAGGCCAGCGGAATTTTACTGGCCGGACTCGAGAGACTCGAATACAGGGGATATGACTCTGCCGGTATTGCTGTGTTATCGGGCGGAAAAATCAAAGTGGCAAAAAACAAAGGAAGGCTCAAAGTTCTCGAAGACCGTATCAATTCGGGCGAAGAAGTTTCCGGCACTTGCGGTATCGGCCATACGAGATGGGCAACTCACGGCGAACCCTCAGACGTAAACGCTCACCCGTTGTGGAGCGATGACATGACCGTTGTACTTGTTCACAATGGGATTGTCGAAAATTACAGGGAGCTTCGTGAAAAATTATCGCAAAAGGGCTACACATTCTACTCACAGACCGACACAGAAGCAGCCGTGAAACTCATCGACTACTACTACAAGCAGGAACACAACCCCTTGAAGGCAATCACACGGGCAATCAAAGACATTGAAGGCTCGTATTGTTTCGTCATGCTCTTCAAAGATTGTCCCGATGAAGTCTGGGGAGCGAGAAAGGACTTGCCGTTAATCGCAGGTCAGGGAAAAGATGAATCGTTCCTAGCGTCGGACGTTTCAGCGATTCTCCATGATACAAGAGATGTTTACTACCTCGACAACATGGAGATAGTGAGACTGAAGAAAGGCGATGTCAGATTTTTTGACGGCGAAGGCTACGCTACTCACAAAGAAATCAGTACTGTAACATGGGACTCGAACGCTGCCGAAAAAGGCGGATTTGAACACTTCATGATGAAGGAAATTCACGAACAGGCAAGGGCGGTCAAAGACACGTTCGGAGCAGTCTATCATTCTGGGAAAATTGACCTGACCGAGAAGGGACTTGATGACGAGGCGATAAAGAACATCTCACAGATATACATTGTCGCCTGCGGGAGTGCCTATCATGCCGGAGCGGTAGCACAGTATGTCATCGAGGACTTAACGAAAATCCCTGTGAGAATCGAAATGGCTTCGGAGTTCCGTTACCGTAACATGCCGATGGACAAGAACGCATTAGCGGTAATCATCTCACAGTCAGGCGAGACAGCCGACACGCTTGCAGCGATGAGACGAGCGAAGGAGAACGGAATAAAGACGCTCGGAATCGTCAACGTTGTAGGAAGCACGATAGCGAGAGAGGCCGACTCAGTTTTTTACACGATGGCCGGGCCTGAAATAGCCGTTGCGACAACGAAGGCATACAGCGCACAGTTAGTGGCATGTTACGCACTGGCGGTGAAGTTTGCGCAGGTTCGAGGAACGCTTGATGACGGTGAATGCGCGAGACTGATTGAGGAGATACAGAGTCTGCCGGGAAAGATTGACGAGATACTTGACGAGAGAGGAAGCCTTGAGGAACTAGCGAAAAGATTTGTCAACGCAAAGAACGCTTTTTACTTGGGACGCAACATAGATTACGCAGTGGCAATGGAAGGAAGCCTCAAGATGAAGGAGATCAGCTATCTTCACAGCGAGGCGATAGCGGCCGGAGAAATGAAGCACGGCCCGATCAGCCTGATAGAGCGAGGAATGCTGGTTACGGGAATAATCACGCAGAAAAATCTCTATCTCAAGACGGCCAGCAACATGCTTGAAGCGAAGAGTCGAGGAGGATTCATTCTTGTAGTCTCGATGAGGGGCTGTGAGGCACTGAAAGACGAGGCGGACTTTGTGTTTCACGTTCCTGAGACTGACTGTCATTTTTCGGCGAGCCTGAGCGTGATACCTTTGCAGCTTTTGGGGTACTATGTAGCGGTCGCAAGAAAACTTGATGTCGACAAACCGAGAAACTTAGCGAAGAGCGTAACAGTTGAATAACTGAGAAAAATCCCCCGTCAGGTCAAAGCCGTAAACGGGGGATAAATTTTTCCGTACTACTTACAGATGCCGTCAATCCACTTCATCATCTCTTCAGTGTCATAATAACCTGAATGACCCTGCCCCCATACAGCCGCGAAATCGACAGTGAAGCCGGAATTTTCGAGCTTCAGAGCAAGCAGAGCTGGAATCGTCAAAGTAATATCCCTGTCGTTAGTCCCGTGACGAATGCGCCAATGTCTTGCCGTGCTTGCCTCTCCGATGAAGTCCATCGGGTTCATTGCGGAAATTATACCGCTGTCAGCCATTCCTCCGCCTGCTGTCGAACGATTCAGTGAATACAGAGTGAAATGCTTGTAACCGAATGCGCTGTTTTCCGCCGAACTCAAATCGAATTTGTCGAACGCTGGAACGCCCTTTTGACGTAACTTGAAGCTCTCGGCATAGAGTCCGATGTCCGCGCTTACTGCTTTGTTGCTTGCGACTTTCACCCAGTTGACATTGACGGCTGTACCCGAGTCGATTGCTTTTTGTGCTGACTGAACGTAAAGTCCCTCGATGTATTCTCTGAATGAATTATCATCATCAATCAAGATTTCTTTTCCGTTCTTCATCAGGCTGAGGGAGTTGACGTAATCGGCAAAATTCTCCTTGAGTTCAACCGAGTCGCTTCCGTAAGTCTCGCCGCCGAATATCCATTCATAAGCGGTGTCGGCGTTCTCAAGGTTAGTTACAGGACAATAACAGACGACGGCAAAAATCTCGTCAGAAGCCTTAGCGGCTCCGAGAGCGTTCAGCCATTCGCTGTAATCGTCAGAATTTCCCGAAGCACCCAAGACCGCAGCGAGTCCTCCGCCTGAACTGACACCACATGCGATTATTCTGTCAGTGTTACCGGCAGGGAGTCGGCTCTTGTTGGCTCTGATGTACCTGACGGCGGCTTTGTAGTCAACGATCGCCGCCGGAGCAGTACCGCCCGAAACGCTGCGTCCCCTCAACGCTGGCGATACGACAACGAAGCCGTGAGAGAGTGCGGCACCTTCAGCGTTTGAGCTTGACGGAGCGACAATCCGGGAGGCCATGTAGCCTGACGAGCTGTTAGCCATGAAAATCGGAGCGGTTGATGATGTGTAACCGTTGAGAGTGCCATTGCTGAAGTATGTTTCGGGAATGTAGACGCTCAATTTCTGATAGTCTTCCGCTGATGGTGTCTCAACATAAGTGATGTCGCTGTATGCTCTGTAGGAAACGCCGTTGACCGTTCCTGTCGTGTATGCTTCAGTGTCGAACGAAAGAGCTGGCATTTCCGGCTCTGAGTACATCGCTGTTCCTTCTGTGTACTGACGGCCATTGATGATGAGAGTGTAACCGTTGAGCTGAACATCATTCGATGAACATATCATTGAACTTATCTGAGAGTCGCCGGTGAGAGACCATGAAGAGTCATAGAGGCTGACAGAAATTTTTGCTGACTGATCCGAGATCGCTCCGTTGAGAATTGAGTTGTTGTTGAGAGTGATTTTGATGACTGAGTCAGTGTCGCCGATGAAATTTCCGTTGATTTCCTGAGCTGACGCAGTGATTTTGACAGTTGAGTTTTCAGCCTCCAAGAACGCTCCATCGGAATTGGCGTTAGCGATGTCCGAACCTGAGAGGGAAATTTCAGCGTTGCCTCCCGAAACATGAAAGACGCTTGTACTTCCACAGAGAATTTCGCCCTGAGTAACAGTCAGTGAAGCCGATTCATTTTCACCTGATGAAGCGTTAATCGAGAAAGCCGGAGAAAAATCGCTGTCAACATCGCAGTCAAACAGCGTTAATTTTCCCGTCCCGGAAACGACAGCAGCGTTTGAGAGTTCCGAAGATATTTTAGCGTTTGACACTGAGATATTTGCCGCTGAATAAACAGCCGGTGAATTTCTGCCTGATGATGAATAAAGACCTCTAGTCGCTGTAATTTGCGCTGACCTGTCCGCGAACAACGCCGGAGAATTTGTGCCGGTAGTCTCGGCTGTAACGTGCTTGACGGTAACGGAAGCGTTTTGAGTTGAGACGATAGCTCTTGAGTTATCAGCCTGAGTGATTACAACGCAGTCAGAGAGAACGGTTGAAGTACCTTCGCCGAGAGAGAAAATTCCGTGAGCATGATCGCCGCTTGTGATAACGAGTGAGTTCCAGATTGACAACTTTGCGCTGTTTCTTGCGAGTATTGCCGAGTTAATCCCGTCAGTGTCAGCTAGAGAAGCTGATGAGGTGCTGCCGGTTTTTGTGAACTTGTAGAGAGAGTATTCTCTTTCGTCTCCGCTGACGGTGAATATGGTGCTGTCGTCCTGATCGGCTCGTAACAATGCGCTTACGTCAATGTCTGATGATGTGAGGTACTCAATCTCGCTGAGGTTTTTGGGTTCGCCAGTAGATGACGAGGACTGATCAGATTTTGACCTGTGATCCATGTTGCAGCCGTTAGAGATGATAATCAACAGGAGGGCAAAGAGTGCTAATTTTTTCACAGTGAAAGACTCCTTTAATCAACTAAGATTCGAGGCCAAGAGAACTGCAACGGCATCTTGCAATTCTTTGACGGTATGATTTCTTGAACGTGCGCAGTCTTGAGCCTGTTTGTTACAGATTAGGCACGTTCTGAAAACTTCACGAGATAATTTTTGCCCATTAGTGTCAATAATGTCAATATCGAAAAGCCGACCGACAGGAGAAGAATTTTCGATGCTGACGGCCATGTTCTTGAGTGTTTCAGGCGAAACGCCTTCAACGGAAAGTAAAAGCTCATCGCCTGTATCTTGATGAATTTCATCAGCGGCGAGGATTTTAGCGTTTAACCTAGCGAGAGAGTCAAGCAGTAAAACTTCACCGATGTCAAAAGCTTTTCTGATGAGATCATTAGTTTTGACAGGTCCGGGAATATTCATAGAGAAAGAGACGAGAGGGGAATTATGTTGAGCGAGAAAAATTTTTTGTGTCAAAGCTCTCTGCTCTCTTCTTTGGAGCATTTGAGCCAAAGAAATTTTGTTACCAGACATAAAGTGAAGGCCTCCAGACAAAATGATATTGAGAGAATTATATCAGTGCCGGAACTTACTTGTGAGCGGTAACGTTATGAAGGGAGCGTGGAATTTTGCTGACCGGATTATGGTAGAAGTGTGCTGTATTTCTGCTTGAAATTTCGGGAATAGTTTTTTGTTTTGAGTCGGCCTCGCTGAGTTTGAGTGCTATATTTTCGGCCAACTGTCTGTTTTGATCTTTAATTTTCTGAAGCCTGAGATTGTCAAAGAATTGACCGCTCAAGCGAGAGATTTTGTTTCTGTTGTAGAGGTATTTGTATGCTTCCTGATGGCCATGTTGAGCGGCATGTTCGAGCCAATACAAGCCTTCTTTTTCATTTTTGGTCTCGAAATAATGTCTGCCGCGCAGGTATTCTGATTCTGGATCAAATTTTCTCTGAGGTGCTGCTTTGAGAGTTGACTGAGTGTTTTGTTTTTTGTTTTTGCCCATCATTAAACGAGCTTCTTTAACCCAACACACGATGCTTGCCGTGAGAAATACGGCACCGAAGTAACACAGGAAATGAAAGCGCAGGAGGAGACCCAACAGAATGAAGACGAGTCCAAATATGGGACCTAAGACCCCTAAAATCAGGGATAAGAAAGAAATTATTTTCTCCTTTGAGTAATATGCTTTCATCAAATTATGTTAAGGCACTAAGGATTTTGGGATAGAAGTTACGCGGACTAATGCTTTGCGATTTTTTGCTCACTGCCAACAACCTTTCTGAAGTCTGAAGAAACTTTGTAAATTATAACACGAGTAGATACAAAAAAAGGGAAGTCCACCATGAATGAACTTCCCCTCTCTATTAATCTAAACTGGCAGCGGTTTGCTCTCCCGTGCGTACCCCGCACAGTACCATCAACGCTCGCAGGCTTAACTTCCGGGTTCGGCATGTTACCGGGTGT
>CAJODC010000040.1 GCA_905233215.1 uncultured Synergistales bacterium | reverse complement strand
GGGGTCGCGGGTTCAAATCCCGTCTTCCGCTCCAAAATTACGAAGATAACAGCCTCAGATGTAACAGTCTGAGGCTTTTTTGTACGCTGTTATAATAGTCGAAGTTTCAATGAAAGGATTGAATGTTATGAGAAAATTTTGGGTCTTCGCTGTGTTGTTGATGTTTGTGTTTGCGTTTTCAGGCTGCGGCGGTGGAAGTCTTGACCCTGAGACTTCGCATAGTGAGCCGTCAGTACCGAACGATCTGCCCGACACTTACGACACTCAGAAAGTTTTGGCTGGCTCGTGGCGTGCGATTGACAGCGAGTATGAATTTTCGACTGATTCTTATTTCGGTTTCAGGCTCAATTCCGCACTTCTCGTCTTCGATTCTGTCGACATAAAAGGCACTGTCGCTCAAGCAAAAGTGTCAAGCCGTCAGGAATGGTTCACAGCTTACACAAGCAGTGATCTAACTGTTGATTTGGGAGTGCAGAATATCGGTCTCGATTTTGATTCAAGAACAGGCACAATGATTCATCAAGGCAAAGACAGATGGCGTTGCAACGTTGACGGAGACAGCAAAATACTCATGAACATAACTGTATCGTCTGACACTGTGATAAAAGTAAACTATCAGGGCGTAACCGGCGTATTGTACGATAACACGGTAGCGGAATACGATTTCACGCTGAATTTCAGGAAGGAAACATACACACGTTAATCACGCCCGCAGTAATGACGGAACACGCATTCTACGCAAGTTTCAATATCGGGGGCTTTGTGTGAAAAATCTTTGTCGGCGATTCTCTTCACTGTCTGGTCAAAGCCCTTCATCACTTTTTCGGCCTCGTCTGAATCGTATTGGAATAATATTTCGGGATTGCCGGAATTTTCGCCGGTGAAGTAGATTTTTACCGTGTCAACTTTCAGTCCCGATGAATTTTCCAGCAGCCAGCCGTAAGCAAAAACCTGCCGTCTGTAATTTTCGAGTCTCTCCCGGTCATCGTTGATGTTGATGTTGGGCTTCGCTCCTGACTTGAAGTCGGTGATCTCGCTCTGTCCGTCCCTGATTGACAGAAGGTCTATCGTTCCCTCAAGAATGTAATCGCCTCTCACCGCTTTGACATCATATTCAGACCGCCTTATTGATGACCAGTCGCTCCCACGCCTCTGAACGTAGAGCATTATTTGGGACAACGCCGTTTCACGTGCCGATTTCGTCAAATATGACTGCTCAGTACGCGATAAGTGTTCGTATTCAGACTCGAACCATTCAGTTATGTGAGGCTCATCAATTTTGCTCTCTTCGTGTTTGATTGCGGCCTTGTGAATGTCATCAAGTACAGCGTGAATCAGTTTACCCAAAAATGTATCGGGCGAACGTCCCGGAAGAAAATCAAGCTCACGGAAAAATTTATACTGTGTCGGGCAGTTTTCGTACGTCAAAACATCTCCGGTGAATGAATAAGTCTTCCGCATTCCCGAATCTTTCGACGGCGTAATCTCACACTCTGAAGGCTCGAAGGCTTCGTCTGCATCGCTGAGTCTGTCGTATTGCGACTCGAAGTACTTGCTCGGCGTGTTATTGTCCTCACAGCATGTCAGAATCAAAATGTCTTTCGCCCTCGTGAACGCTGTGTAGTAAAGTCTCCAAAAATCGAAGTACTTTACTTTTTCGGACGGCTCAAATTCCGCTCTCCTGTAGTAATTCGCCGCTATGTTGTCCATTACTTCGTTCGTCTCGTTCGATTGAGGGCATGACCATAATGAGTCGGCGAAAACTATCGGGAACTCCATTCCTTTTGATTGATGTATCGTCATGACTGAAACATGGCCTGAAGGGGCTGTGTCGTTCTCGTGTTCGGAAACTCCGTTGTCAATCATGAAGCGAAGGTATATGTTCATCATCATCTGGAATTGACCAGCGATATATTTCCCGTGAAGGTTGTTGATGTTGTAGCTGTACTCGTATTTCCTGATGACGCTCACCAAACACGCTAGATTTCTCGCCGGTCTGAGTTCCTTCACAGTTCCGTTGATGTCGGCGTTGAGGGCGTGATTGAACGGGTGGAAAGCGAAAAGACCGTAGAGCAGATCTGAATATGTGTAGCCTGCGTAGGCGTTGAGTCTTGAGTGAAACGCTCTGCGTTCAAGAATGTATTTCTTCAGCGGTGAGTATTGCGGTCGGTCAATGTATTTCGTTACAGTCTGTAGGCATGTCTTGTAGTAGGCTATGTAGTCCGGCTCTGAACCCTGATAGATGAATGCTCCCGTGTTCAATGCCTTCATGTATTCCGTGAACATCGCGATGATACAGCCGATTGCAAATTGAATTTCTCCCCTCTGAAAAAACATGTTTGAGCGAGGCGAGTAAACATTGATGTTGTTTTCCTCAAGGAATTGAGTCAGTGATTGAGCGTCAGGAGATTTCACCGAACGGAACAAGAACGCTATCTGATTATAATCTCTGAGTTTTCCCGATTCTTTCAGCGAGGTTATGAAGTGTAAAATTTTCTCATGCCATTCCCGTTTTTTGTTGACACCTGCAAGCCTCATTACCGAGAGAGTTTTTGATGATTCTCTTGAGGCCTCAAGTTTTTTGGGACGGCGGAAATTTTCCCATGAGAAGAATTTTGACGTGTCATTGATCCATTCAGTGAAGAATTTTACGATCTCAGGGCGTGAACGGTAATTCACGGAAAGATTGATGACCTTGCAGCCGTTTTCAGGGAAGTGTCCGGGAAACTCGATAATGTTCCTGACCGTTGAGCCTCTGAATCTGTATATGCTCTGGTCATCGTCTCCGGCTGCGCAAATATTTCTCGCGCTTCCGGCAATCGTCAGGCTTAATTGTTCCTGAATGTAGTTCGTGTCCTGATACTCATCGACCATGATGTATTTCACTTTCGACTGAATGTCGGCGAGTACTTCATGATTGCTGTTGAGTAATCTGTAAGTTTCGGCCAAGAGCGAAGAGTAAGTCATGAAGTTATTTTCCCTGAGAAGCTCAGTGTGAATCATCATAGCGTGGCCGAGAGCTTTAACGGCGATGTCAGAGTCCCTGATGAGTTCTTCAGGGTCGGCAAGTTCTTCAGTCAAAGTGTTGATCAGTCCTCGAAGCTCGCATGAATTAGCCCACTTTCCCGAAGTCGTGAGAGCGTCCGACAGTCCCTCTACCGCTGAAAATCTCTTCATGTTCTGCATTATCATGTAGGCGTGGTCGAAGTCGTCAAGAATCCTGAAGTTCCTGCTGTCCGAATATTCACGAAGTATACGGGCGCATATTGTGTGAAAAGTTCCGGCGTACATCGTGCCTGTGTCAGCAAAAATATTACGGCGAGAAAGCTCTTCGGTTATCCTTGAGATAATTTCATTCGCTGCCTTGTCCGTGAACGTAACAATCATGATGTTCTCGGGCAGAGTCTGACGCTTCTGTATCATGAAGACTACTCGCTGAACTAGCGTGAATGTCTTTCCCGTTCCCGGTCCGGCGATGATCAGCAGAGGGCCTTCGGTTGAGGTTATCGCTTCTTTCTGGGCCTCGTTCGCTCCGGCAAAGTCGTAATCGTTGAGAGTCGGTGTCAAATTTTTGGGTGCTTCTTCTTTTTCGGGTGAAATTTTTTCGTCCTCTCCTAAGTACGCCGTCAAAAATTCTTTCGGAGAGTCCGATTCGCAGAATGAAGCTACGGATTTTTCAGCGTTCTTAATCTCTTTTCGTCCGGCAAGTATCAGGCACTCGGATTTTCTGCCCTTCGTGATGTCAATCTGTCTTGAGAATCTGCACAAGTCAGCAGGCAGATCATAATGAACGGTGAAGAGAGCGTCATGTTCAGATTCGATGTCGGGCGTTATGATGTCGAGTCCGTCAAAATCTCTGAGTCTCTCTCGCAGTCTGTAGACAGTCTCAGGCGTTGAACAGTAAATTACGCCGGAAGGATTTTTTTTGTCAGACAGAAAATCAATCAGCGTTGACATCTTGTCTTCAGTCTTTATGACTCTGACGGAAATGTTCGGCCTCTTGAAACCCTTGATGACTTTCAGAGGCGAATGAAGCCCCGAAAGCCTCATCAAATCCTGACGCAATGACGGGCTTGTTTCATCGGCGAAAATTCCAGTGATGATTCTTTTCTTCGACAGAGACTCCGAAAACGATTTCCAGTCCTCAAGGCTGTGAGAAATTCCGAAACGGTTTAATATCGCTGTCATTGATATTTCTGTTCTCGTGAGAGTGTTCAAAGTATCGTCCTGTTCAAGCTCTTTCATCGTTGAGTAGAGTATCTTGCACGTACCGTTCTTGACTTTTCGGAGGATTTCGCGCCTTTTCGACGATGTGAGGGAGGCGGTGAGAATCTCGCAGTGCTGAACGTTCACGTCATGAGGCTCTTCAGGAGTAACAGCGAGAGTCAGACCGGGCATCAGCATGGCCGGAAGCCTGTAGCATACACTGAGGCCGTAACCTGACGGCATCGAACAGAAAACATCACGTCCCGATAACAGAGCGTCAATGATTTCTTCCTGTCCTTCCCTGAAGCTGTCAAAGCCGAAATGCTGACGTAACAGCGAGAGCAGATAATTCGGTTTCTCCTGCTGCTTCTGTTGAGGCGTTGAAGGCTCCGGCGGTTTTGGCGTGTCGTTCTGAACTAGTGCTAAAAGTTTTTGAGACTGTTCCTGAGCTGCTGACAGTTTCGTTTTGAGACCGTCAATCTCAATGTCTCGTTTCTCGACTTCTGCACTTAGCGTCATTATAGTGCTTGTCAGGTATTTGATTTCTTCTTCCTGACGGGCTGCTTTTTCGGTCAAAAGTTTCGTTCTTGCATTGATTAAATTTTGTACTTGCTGTTTCTCTTCGCTGGTCAAAAATTTCACTCCCTGTAATTTTAATTATATAATGCTATTGTTCCATAAATTTTATTTTGAGGTGAATAGTCAATGAGGAAACTTTTTGCACTCGCGCTTATTCTTTCACTCTCGCTTATTGCGTGTCCGGTTTTTGCTGACGGACTCAAAATCGCAATCATCACTTCACCGAATGACGTTCATGACGGCGGATTCTGTGAGGACAACTACAACGGCGTTGTCCAGTTCAAGAACGAGAATCCCGGCTCATCAGTTACGGCGATTCAGGAGAAGAGCGGCGACCCTGCCGAATGTGTTAGGGCTGTCGAGAATATCGCCGCTGATTATGATGTAGTTGTGTGCGTAGGCTTCCAGTTCTCCGGGATTCCTGACGTTGCGGAGGATAACCCCGATGTGAAATTCATTCTCGTTGACACATGGCCGTCAGACGAAAACGGGAATGATGCCGAAGCAGTCAACATCAACGCTATGAAGTTCAAAGAAGAAGAAGGCGGATTCCTCGCAGGAATAGCGGCGGCACTTTCAACAAAATCAAACAAAGTCGCAGTCGTCAACGGAATAGCGTTCCCAACAAACGTGAGCTATCAATACGGCTTCATGTCGGGCGTGAATTACGCCAACAGGCATTACGGGACAAAGGCCGAAATCGTAGAGCTTCCGTCATATTCCGGGACTGACGTAACAGGCAAGAATGTCGGCGGAAATTATATCGGCTCGTTCACCGATCAGGCCAACGGGAAAGTCGTCGGTCAGGCGTTAATCCGTGAAGGCTGCGATGTGATATTTGTCGCTTCCGGTGCTTCTGGAATGGGAGTCTTCACGGCTGCGAAAGAGTCAAAAGGCGTTTACGTTATCGGCTGTGACGCTGACCAGTACAATGACGGCAGGAACGGCGACTCTAACGTAATTCTCACAAGTGCATTGAAAGTCATGGGCATGAACGACAAAAGAGTCCTGACAGATATTGCTGACGGAAAATTCAAGGGCGGTAACTTTCATCTCGGTGCTGAGAGCGGATCAATAAGTTACGTCAAGACTCCCGGCCGTCATCAGCTCACGGAAGAAGCAATCAAGAAAATCGACTCTGCACTCGCTCTCTTGAAAGCCGGGAAAATCAAGCCAGCTTCATTCTCAAGCGGAACAATGCCGGACAAATTCGAGGGGATTGACGCTGAATAATGGCAGAAAATATTGTAGAGTTCCGGCACATAACGAAACGTTTTCCCGGAATTGTGGCGAATGATGATGTCTCACTCTCTGTGAAGGAGGGTGAGATTTTTGCTGTTTTGGGCGAAAACGGAGCAGGTAAATCGACTCTGGTCAGTATGCTTTTCGGAATGTATGAGCCTGACGAGGGAGAAATTTACGTTCGAGGCAGACTTGAGCATATCAACTCACCGCGTTACGCCGGGTCGATAGGAATCGGAATGGTGCATCAGCATTTCAGGCTTGTGTCGAATTATACAGTCGCAGAAAATATTGTGCTTGGACTTGAACCGGTCAGCAAAATTTTCGGCATCTTCCCTTATGTCAACATCAAGAAAGCGAATCATGACATCGCTGAACTGTCCGAACGTTACGGGCTGAAAGTCAACCCGACTGACGTAATCGAGAATCTCAACGTTGCAACACAGCAGAGAGTCGAAATTCTGAAGATGCTGTACCGTGAAGCCGAGATATTGATATTCGATGAGCCTACAGCGGTTTTAACGCCTCAAGAGATAGAGTCGTTCCTGAAAATCGTGAAGGGACTCAGGGACGGAGGAAAAACAATCATTCTAATCACTCACAAATTGAGGGAGATTAAAGCTGTTGCTGACCGATGCGCAATAATGAACAGGGGAAAATTGATTGATGTTCTTGACGTTGAGACTTCATCGACTGATGACATGGCGAGAATGATGGTAGGGCGTGATGTTTCTTTCAAGACCGAGAGGAAGCCAGCAAAGTTCGGAGATGTGATACTTGACGTTGAGAATCTGACGGTGAGGAACAGAGCAGGCTTTGAGGCTGTGAAGTCGGTATCGTTTCAGATTCACGCAGGCGAAGTCTTCGCGGTCGCTGGAGTCTCCGGGAACGGTCAGAACGAACTCGCCGACTCAATCGCCGGACTGGTCATGCCTTCGGGAGGGACTGTGAAGCTAAACGGCCATGACATAACACGCTCATCAGTCCGCGAACACTTAACGGCAGGAGTCGCTTATATCCCTGAAGACCGTCATAACGTAGGACTCGTTCTTGATTTCACGCTGAGGGATAATTTTCCGTTGAGACAGTATTACACCGGGAAATTTTCGAGCAATGGAATAATCAGCAAGTCGGAGTTTGAGTCTTACGGTGAAAAGTTAGCCGAAGCCTACGACATTCGCAGTGGTCAGGGAGGCAGCACGATAACCCGTGAGATGTCCGGCGGTAATCAGCAGAAGGCCATCATTGCCCGTGAACTTGACATGAAGACACCGTTAATCATATTCATGCAGCCAACGAGGGGACTCGATGCCGGAGCGGTCATGAATATTCACAGGCATATTACAGCCGAAAGGGACAGGGGAGCGGCAGTGCTTTTGATTTCGCTTGACCTTGACGAAATCATGGACTGTGCCGACACAATAGCCGTAATCTACAACGGAAGCATCAGCAAAATTTCGCCAGCGTCAGAAATTTCAACAGATGAGATCGGTTTATACATGATGGGAGTGAAGACAGCGTGAGGAAATTTTCACAGTCATTGTTCGCAATAATAATCAGTCTTGCGTTCGGAGCGTTGATTCTGTGGCTGATGGGTAAAGACCCTGTGTCGGCATACATGGATATACTAAGAGGTTCAGGACTGATGGAGAAGGTGAAATATTCAGGCCGTCAGAATATGTTTACTGATTTCATGAGCTTCATTGACGCTTTAACGCCGATGATTTTCGCCTCTCTCGCTGTTGCCTTAGCGTTAAAGGGCGGTTTCTTCAACATCGGCATAGCAGGACAGATGCTTTTCGCTGGATTTTGCGCACACATGGCCGCTTTGTTCATTCCGTCAAAAATCGCTGTCATTGTCATCGGTTTCATAGCAGGCGCGTTAATCGGAGCGTTAATAGGCTGGCTGAAATACCGTTTCAACGTCAACGAAGTAGTAACATCAATAATGCTGGACTCGATTCTGATGTACTTAATCACGTTCTACATCAACACATTCTATATCAACCCGGTGTCGAGACAGAGCAAATCAATCATCAGCGGTGCAAGACTGACGCTTTCGGGCTTCCGCTGGGAGGGAATGAAGCTGGACATTGCGCTTGCTTTTCCAGTAGCAATAATAACGGCTGTCATACTCAACTGGTTTATCGAGAGGACGACATACGGCTACGAGATTAAAGCAACGGGCTTATCGCCTCATGCTGCCTATTACGCTGGAATAAACGTGAACAGGACCGCTCTAATGACGATGACGTTATCGGGAGCGTTGGCCGGACTCGCTGGAGTGTCGTACTTCTGCGGTTATCTTGCCGCGATTCAGCCCGGCGAGACTCCGTTAATTGGCTTCGATGCTATAGCTGTATCGCTTCTCGGCGGTAACAATCCTTTAGGCTGTGTGTTTGCGTCATTCCTGATAACTGTGATCTCGAAGGGTACTATATACATGAGTTCACGACAGAATATCGACATTGAGATTGCGAGCCTGATAACGGCGTTCATACTGACGTTTGCGGCGTGTTCGTCATTTCTCGGAAGGAGGCGGAAATAATGCTTGAGATGATAATAGTTGACGGACTGAGCTTTTCGCTTCCGCTGTTCATCATGGCCATCGGAGGAATATACAGCGAGAAGAGCGGAATCACTAATCTTGCGCTTGAGGGCTTTCAGGGCTTCGGAGCGTTCACGGGAGCATTTGTGACGGTGTATCTGTACGGTATATTCGGAGCTGAGTCTAGTGTTCCGTATTACGCCGGGTTTCTGTTCGCTGTGATAGGCGGAGGAATATTCGCACTTCTTCATGCGTTATTGTGCGTGAAGTTCAACGCTAATCAGGTAATCAGCGGAGTAGTGATGAATATTCTAGCGGTGGCGTTGACGAGTTTTTTGACGAAGAGAATAAACGCTTCAATGTTCGGCAGCAACGCAAACAAATTCATGCTCGGCGCAAGTTCAAGGCTGACAATTCCCATCATCGGCGAGGTTTACCCGTTTGAGGTGATGATAGTGATTGTGTCAATAGTGATGTGGTACGTGATGTACAGGACTGTTTACGGAATGAGGCTTCGAGCCTGCGGTGATAATCCGCATTCGGCCGATGCTGCCGGGATTAACGTTTACGCCGTGAGGACTGTTGCTGTGTTAATATCGGGGTGCCTGTCGGGCATGGCTGGAATGAGTTTCGCTTATTCAGTGTCGGCAAATTTCTCGCCTGATATATATTTGGGTTACGGTTACTTGTCGATAGCCGCTCTGATTTTCGGGAACTGGTCAATTCTGCCGTCATTATTTGCGTGTTTGATGTTCGGTTTTGCGAGGAGCGCAGGAAGCGCAGTGATTCATCAGTTGGGTTTACCGTCAAGTTATAACGACTTAGTGAGGATTTTGCCGTATGTGCTGACATTACTGCTTCTTGTGTTTTTCGGGAAGAATAACAGAAGTCCTAGAGCATTGGGTCAAGTTTACAACAAAGGACAGAGATAAAAAAAATTCCCCCGCCGTTACTGACGAGGGAATAATTTTTCTGTTACTTCCACAGTTCCCATTCTTCCTGATTCGTGTGAAGAAGGTGATGTGATTTTTCTCCGAGAGGTTCTCCGAGATATTCCTTGTAGCACTGAACGATTGACGGGTTCTCGTGTGAGAATCTCAGCGTCATGTTCCTGTCCATGTCGAGAAGAATCTTTCCGCGACCTTCGCCGAGTTCCTGACCTTCCTCGATTGGCTGACCGCCTCCGCCTGCGCACCCTGTAGGGCAGGCCATGCACTCAACGAAATCGTAATGGACTCTTCCGGCTCTCACGTCCTCGCAGAGCTTCCTGATGTTGCCGAGACCGTGAGCGACTCCGATTCTCAGTTTCGTTCCGGCAATCTCGAACTCAGTCTCTTTGATGCCGTCATAGTCTCGAACGTATCTGAATGCGTTTGCGTCAGGGTTCTTCCCTGTAACAAGATAATACGCGCTCCTCAACGCTGCCTCCATGACACCGCCTGTTGTGCCGAAAATGTGCCCTGCTCCTGACGCTGTACCCAAAGGAGCGTCAAACTCTCCGTCCTCAAGCGATTTAACGTCAATTCCCTCTGAACGAATGAGCCTGTCAAGTTCCCTGACTGTCAGAACGACATCAACGTCTCTCGCCCCTGAGCTATCCATGCAGTCAACATCACACTCGTACTTCTTCGCAGTGCAGGGCATGAAGGACACATGATATATCTTGTCGGCCTCGACTCCTAAAATTTGAGCGTACCAAGTTTTGATGATTGCTCCGAACATCTGCTGAGGCGATTTTGCTGACGATAACTGAGGCACTAAGTCGGGATATTCCATTTTGATGAAACGTACCCAGCCCGGGCAGCATGACGTGAACATCGGGAATTTTTCGGCTTTCCCTGCTGCAACGTTCTTGAGCTTCTGAACGAACTCGCTGCCTTCCTCCATTATCGTCAAGTCTGCTGAGAAGTCAGTATCAAAAACGTAATTGAAGCCGACAGCCCTCAAAGCTGAAGCGAGCCTCTCCGCGCTTGCCTCTTCGTGTGAAAGTCCGAGCTGTTCGCCCCATGACGTTCTGACCGCCGGAGCGACTGAAGCGATCATTATCTTGTCGCCCTTTGCGAAAGCATCGCGCACCTTCTGAGTGTCATCACGTTCAACGAGTGCGCCGACTGGGCAGTGAGTGATGCACTGTCCGCAAACTGTGCAGTGAACTTCGGGGTCAGTGATTTTCTTTCCGCCCGTAACGCCGACCGTTGTTCTTGAGCCTGATTTAGCGATGTCCCAAACGTTCATCTGCTGGACTTTCTCGCAGATGTTCACGCATCGCATACACTTTATGCACTTGTCATCATTCCTGATGAGAGGAAATTCACTGTTCCAGTTGAAGGCGGCAATGTCCTCATGATAAGGGAATGTGTTAATGCCTAAATCGTTGGCGGTCTTTTGAAGTTCACAGTTCCCGGAACGCACGCACTCGGCGCATCTTGCGTTATGCTGTGAAAGGATTAACTCAACGTTGGTGCGTCTTGCCTGCCTGACTTTGGGACTGTTGGTGATAATCTTCATGCCTTCCTGAACTGGAGTGTTACAGGCGGCAACGAGACGGTCAAGCCCTTCGATTTCGACAACGCAGACTCTACACGCTCCGATTTCGTTGACCTTCTTGAGGTAACAGAGATGAGGAATGGTGATGTGATTGAGTTTTGCGGCCTCAAGTATCGTTGTGTTTTCTGGTACTTGTATCGCTTTACCGTTGATTGTTGCGTTTACCATTTCACTTCACGCCCCTCTCTGAATTTTCCGAAGCCGTAGTAGTCGCACCTCAAGCACCTTCCCGACTCCTGTTCCATTTCTTCCTGTGTCATGCCCTTTTCTACAAGCTTGAAATCGTGAATGCGCTCATCAATCGGACGCTCGCGCATTTTGACTCTTCCGCAGGCCGGCCTGTTGTGAGGCACAGGGTCAGGGATTTCAACCGGAAGCGTTATCGGGTGATTGAAGCCGAGATATTCATCAATGTTGGCAGCGGCGACTTTTCCGGCAGCTATTGCCCTGATGACTGTTGCCGGGCCTGAAACGCAGTCTCCGCCGGAGAATACGCCCTCCATTTTTTCGCCCTTGACCTGTTCGCTGTCGAATGCCTCAATGCAGCCCCATTTCACGGCGATTCCTGACTGTTCAAAGTTATAGCTGTCGATGCC
>CAJODC010000039.1:13287-26464 GCA_905233215.1 uncultured Synergistales bacterium | reverse complement strand
TGACAGTGAAATATGCCACCTGCTCCAAAATTCCCTGATACTCGCCGAAAAATACGGACTCTTGAAATTCTCCATAAGCTCAATCCCAAAAAGTTTCGCGCAGCCCCTCGCAATATCCGAATACCCTGAGAAGTCGCAGTAAATCTGAACCGTGAAGAAAAACATCGCCAATATCAGCGCAAATCCCTTGTAGTTGTACACGTCATTGAACACTCTGTCCGACCACACAGCAACAACATCGGCGACACAAAGTTTCTTGAAGAACCCCCACGTCATCAGCTTCATTCCGTAAGCTGCCTGTTCGTACCTGAAATCGGGAGCGGCCTTTATCTGCGGCAATAGATTATTCGTTCTCTCAATCGGTCCTGCGACAAGCTGCGGAAAGAATGATATGAACGCTGCGTAAACTCCGAAATGCCTCTCAGCCTTGACATTTCCCATGTAGACATCAATAACGTAAGCCAGCGTCTGAAACGTGTAGAACGAAATTCCTACAGGCAGAAGAAGTTTCAATGTTGTCGGGTGAAGGTGAAGCGCAAACATGTTCAGGAAATCCGCTACAGCTCCGGCGAAGAAGTTGAAGTATTTGAAGACAAAGAGCACTCCCAAGCATGATAGTAATGTGAAGGTGAGTATGAATTTTTTGACGGGCTTGCTGTCGCGGTAACGTTCGAGAAAAATCGCAGCATAGTATGAAATTATCGTTGTGAACAAAATCAGCACAATATATTTCACGTTCCAGCTCATATAGAACCAGTAACTTGCGATGAGAAGCAACAGCCATCTGAAGCGTTGAGGCACAGACCAGTACAGACCGAAAACGATCGGCAGAAACACTCCGAACTGCCACGAATTAAACAGCATGGCAGTACCTCTCTTTGTATGTTTGTGAATTGTCAGGGAATTTTAGGTTAGAATTACAGACAAGGCACAAGGCACAAGGCACAAGGCACAAGGCACAAGGCACAAGGCACAAGGCACAAGGCACATTATACTGATTGTCATGTTTTCTTGTCAATACTCCTTTCAACTGAATTTTTTTGTCATTATATCACCGTATTATAATATTCACTATCAACCAAAGGAGGATTTTTCATGAAACGTTTTGTCTATGCTTTAGCGTTGATTTTTTTGTTGACTGCTCCGGCATTCGCTCTCAGTGATGAAGAGTATCTCAAAATGAGGAAGAGCAATTCCGATTTCGCGCGTGCTGACAAAAAATTATCACAGGTTTATTCACGTCTGAAATCGAAATTACCCAAAAGAGTTTTCGCCGAACTCCAAAAATCTCAGCGTGAATGGGTCAGTTCAGGCCGTGATGAAGCCGCAGCAGCCTTGATGAACGATGGCTATTCACGCCTTGAGGCCTACACAATCGCAACGAATGACCGAGCCGACATTCTCCCGGAAATCGCCGCAGAGATCAGTGAAAGTCTCAAGAACAGCCGAAAATCTCCGCCACGTAAGCAGGAAGTTCAACCCAAAAAGATTCCTGACCCTGAGCCGGAGCCGGAGCCCGACCCGGAACCTGAGCCGACAGAATCCGCGCCCTTGAGCATCTCACAGATTGAGGGCGAATACCAGAGCGATAACGGATTTTTGACGGTGAGAATCACGGACTTGAACACGAGCGAAGTGCAGGTTACGTTCAGCAGATTCAAGGACGGTGTTCACTGGACATCAAAAGGCTGGCTCGAAAACGGAGTGTTGGAACTTTCCGACAACAATTACAGCGAATGTCAGGCAACTCTGAAATTCTCGGCTGGCTCTGTGAAGGTTGAAATAACTGACACTGATGACTGGAATGAAGCTGTTTCCCCTGATTTTGTGTTGAAGGGAACTTATAAGAAGCTCAAAGGCTAAAAAAATTCCCCCTGCCTTTTACGACAGGGGACTTCATTTCCTCTACGCCTCTGTAAATTTCCTGCGCTCTTTGATCCTTGCGGCTTTTCCGCTGAGTTTGCGAAGGTAATACAGCTTGGCCCTTCTGACTTTTCCCTTGCGTGTTACTTCAACATGATCAATGCTGGGGCAATGCACAGGGAAAATTCTCTCAACACCGACACCGTTCGAGATCTTTCTGACCGTGAACGTCTCATCAAGTCCGCCGTGCTGCTTGGCAATCACAATACCCTCAAAGACCTGTATACGTTCTCTTGTTCCTTCTTTTATTTTGACGTGTACCTTCAGGGTGTCGCCCGGCCTGAACTCAGGCAGAGCCTCAGCCCTGTAATAATTCTTCTGAACTAAATCTACTGCGTTCAACTAATTTTCCTCCCGTGTTTAACGCTTTCCCAAAAACCTGTCCAACGCTATCCCGATTCTCACGCCCATAGCAACATCGTTCCCATCTGTGAAGACATAAGCCTCAATCCCGTCAACCTCATCAAGAGCCTCATCACTCTCAGCAAAAACGAACAGAACACCGCCGTCATGCTCAAGGCACATTCTCTTGGCCTCAAGGCTGTGAAGAGCGTTCCTTCTTGCTGAAGATGCTGCCTTCACAATCATCGTGCCTTCTCCGAGCGTGTCAAGAATTTTTCCGACACTGCCAACGATTTTCGCTGAGGGTATTTTCGACTTCATGACCTCTCGAAGCTCCCTGTTCCCTGCTACGATGTACGGTCTTCCTGCTCCGTAAGCGTTGCAGGTCTCAGACAGTCCGGCAAAGTCAACATTCTCGCTCTCAGCAATCACAGCTACGTTCACGCCTGAGATATACTCCCTGACCGATGCTCTTGAGACTAGATCGGGTCTTCGTGTCAACGTCCTTCTTATTGCCTCTCTCCGTCTCCATCGGGAAATATCGTGTTCGTTTCCGCCCGTCAAGACTTCCGGGACTTTCAGTCCTTCCCATTCGTAAGGCCGGGTATAATTCGGATTGTCCAGCATTCCTCGATAGAAAGAATCTTCGATTACTGCCTTTCCTTTTCCGACAACACCCGGAACAAGCCTCGACATCGCGTCAACAATCAACATCGCCGGAATCTCTCCGCCGGTCAAAACACAGTCGCCGATCGACACTTCAAGATCAACATAACTGCTCACGAAGCGTTCATCAATCCCCTCGTAATGTCCGCAGATTATCGCTACGTCTTCCTGAAGAGCAAGCGTCTCGATAATCTCTTGGCTGATTAAGACCCCTTGCGGTGAAGGGTACACAACAAACGGCTTCCTGCCCGGTTCACGCGATAAAGAGTCAAGAGCGTCTTTCATCTGAGGAGCCGCTAGAACCATTCCGCCCGAACCGAACGCGTAATCATCAAGCTGTCTGTAATTTCCCCTGCCGAAATCCCGGAGATTGACCAGATTTACGCTGACAAGTCCTCCTGTTACAGCACGTCCCGGAATACTGGTACGCAGAAATTCCGTGAACAATTCCGGGAACGCCGTTACTATGCTTACGTTAATGGCTAGTCCTCGATGATGTCAACGTCAACTCTCTCGCCGACCTTGACCGCTGCCGCTTTGGCCAAAAGACGGATAGCATTGATAGTTGCTCCTCTCTTGCCGATTACTCGTCCTACGTCCTCATGAGCAACACGAATCAGAACCTTACTTCCGCCGTCTTCCTCGCTGGTTTCGACTTCAACAGAGTCGGGCTGAGTAACGAGGTGTTTGACGACAAATTCCACTAATTCTTTGTACTTGACCATTTAAGTGGCACCTGCTACCAAATAATTGTTAGTTATTCGGATTTTTCCTCATTCTTTCCTTATCGCTAAGGCATTTCCTGCTAAATTTCTGCAAAGCAGTCCAGAGGCTTTAACTTCCCCCCTAGCCGGAGGTAGCCGGATTTCTCCGGAATCGTTATCGTCATATTTTGCGTCTTCTCACTGTTCTCACTCCCGACACTGGTAGCAGATTAACCCTCCTTCGTTTCTGTCAAGAATGCTTTCAGTCTCACGAAATATCACGATATATACAATAGATACATATCCTGTTTTTTCGCGGTTTACGATGCTTAAATCCACACTCCCGTTTAAGGAGCGACTTTTTTCGCAGTTACGATGAAAGTTTTCTTGTTATATTGCTTCAACCTATGCTCCACATGTATGGAGCGAACTTTTATTGCGCGTTTGTCTTGAACTTATCCCAGATTCCCTGCTTCTTCAAAAGCCCGCGCGCCGTGTCTGAAGGCAATGCGCCATTCTTCAGCCAATGTAGAGCACGCTCCTCATTGATACTCACTGTTGCCGGGTCCGTCATCGGGTTATACGTTCCTATGAGTTCAATAAATTTTCCGTCTCTTGGTGAACGTTCGTCCGCTACTACCAGCCTATAAAAAGGAGCTTTCTTTCTGCCCTGACGCGACAAACGAATCTTTACCGCCATTCTAGAGTCTGCACCTCCTGTTAATGTTTACGCAATACACTATCTTCCGAAACCGAACAACGATTTCAGCCGTCTGCTTCCCCCTGAGCCGGTGAAGGACTTAAACATCTTCTTCATCTGTTCGTACTGGGCAAGCAGCTGGTTTACATTCTGGACTGAAGTTCCCGATCCCTGAGCGATTCTCCGCCTTCTTGAGCCTTTTATTATTCTCGGATTGCGTCTCTCTTCGCGGGTCATCGACTGGATTATGGCCTTACTGCGCTTCAATGCTGATGCGTCAGCGTCCCCAGCCCTGAAATCTTTTATCTTATCCATTCCCGGAATCATTCCCATGACTTTCTCAAGAGGCCCCATCTTTTCAAGTGCTTCAAACTGTTTCAAAAGAGTCTCAAGATCAAAAGTCTTTGCGATTTTTTCGGGCGATTTGATTTCCGTATCAGTTATTCCTGCTGCCTTCACTCTTTCGGCTAACCCCTGAATGTCGCCCATTCCCATAATTCTTCCGGCCATTCTCTCAGGGCTGAACACTTCAAGAGCGTCTGTATTCTCTCCGACTCCGGCGAACTTTACAGGGATTCCCGTTACCGCTCTGATTGACAGCGCACTTCCTCCGCGAGCGTCGCCGTCAAGTTTCGTCAGTATCAGTCCCGTCAAGCTCAGAAGCTCATGAAACGCTTTCGCAGAGTTCACAGCTTCTTGGCCTGTCATTGAGTCGACAACAAGAATCTTCTCATGAGGCGGAAGAACATCAGCAATATTCTTCAGCTCTCCCATGAGTTCATCATCAATGTGAAGTCTTCCGGCCGTGTCGAGAATTATCACGTCATTCAGGTGCGACTCGGCGAACTTCACCGCGCCTTTCACGACAGCGATAACATCAGTCTTGCCCGGCTCAGGCCCGAAGAATGCTACTTTCGCTCCTTCAGCGAGTACTCGGAGCTGTTCGACAGCAGCGGGCCTCCTCAAGTCGCAGGCAACAACAAGAGGACTATGCGAACCCTTGAGATGACGGGCAAGTTTCACGGTCGTTGTTGTCTTTCCTGAACCCTGAAGCCCGGCCATCAGTATGACTGTCGGGGGCTTCGGCGAAATCGTCAGGGGGGCAGCTTTTCCCATGAGAGACACTAACTCTTCGTAAACTATTGCCGAAATTCTCTCACTGGGCGTGATTGACTGGAGGACTTCAGCACTTGAGGCACGCTCGCGTATCTTGGCAATAAAATCTTTCGCCGTCCTGAAATCTACATCAGCCTCAAGCAATGAACGCCTTAACTCTCTCATTGCCGTGTCAATATCTTCGGGCGATAATTTTCCCTTGCTCCCAAGTTTCGAGAAAACTGACGATAATTTTTCCTTCAGTGCGTCAAACATTATTGCTTGTCCTCCTTCCTATCCTGTAATTTTTTCCGCAGCGATTCATTTTCCTCTTCAAGTTCCCTGATTCTGTCCTCAAATTTCTTTGTGTTGGCGAGAAGATGAATTTTATTCTCGAAATCTTCCAGCTTTCCGCAGACGTTGCGGACAAGAATGTGAACTGCCTGCCGACTCACTCCCAATATTTTCGCTGCCTCCGACAACGAGAGATCAGAGAAGTATAACGTCTCGTAAACCTTGCGCTGTCTTTCCGTCAGCAAAGGGGAATAAACATCGTATAACATGTTGAAGTGGATTCTACGTTTCAGAATATCGTTGCCGTTATCACTATCAATCATGATGATGATTATAGAGAACACGTTTTTTCCTGTCAAGTGTTTTAATTTTCCACCTGTCTCATAGTCTTCAATTCTTCATCACAGGGAACGTAGTTGATTCCTGCCCCCCCCCCCATATACGCCGTATTACGTAGAACAGTGTACCTATCACTACCCAGAAGAACAGGAGGGTATATGACTCGTCAGCGAGTGATACGTTGAGGCCCGGTATAGGAACAAGAAGAAACACCGCCATCATCAGCGACAGAAAGAAACCCAATATCCCGAATATCAATATGTCGTATCTTCGTTCGCGCCATGAATATTTCGCTGCTGCTATTGACGTGTAAGCAAAACCGATTGACGCTCCTATCGAGGCCATGTCGAACACCCAGCCCATTACGGGACGGCCAAGAAGACAGGTTGCGCCGGAGATTATTCCGCAGAAACGCCCGGCATGAGAGGGGACTCCGTATTCGTTGATGTAGCCGAACCATTTTGGCAGCATTCCATCTCTTGCCATTGAGAACAAAAGACGGCTTGTCGCTGTGTAGAAACCGAGTATCCCCGTCAGCATCGCCGCTACGACTGAGCATGTTATTACGACAATTCCAGCCCTGCCCATGAGTATTCTAGCAGCGTTTATCGTGGCGATACTCGCTGTGCCGTCCTGATTCGTAAGATCGGCGATGTATGCTGGCCATGAGTTGCCGTAAACATACGGAACAACGGCGCACGCTATCAGAGTCAGTGTCAAATAAACGAACGTTCCGCAGACTATGCTTGTGTCCATTACGACCTTCACTTTGTCTGACGAGAATTTCGCTTCCTCCATAAGCTGAGGCACTGTGTCGAAGCCTACGAAGGATTGAGGCCCAGTAACCGCGACTGCTATTATCTGAGCGATTATGCCCTTTGTGAATGAAGGCGTTACGGGTCTGAACATGGGCAGGAGATTTTCTGATGACGCTTTGGGACTGATTAAGGTAGCACAGCCGAGTATCAATATTCCGCCGATTAGAATCATTACGAGCCACGTCTGAATTTTTCCGGTGAAGATGACTCCTCTTGACGTTAAGAACATCAGGACGGTAATAGCTCCGAGTGCCAGCAGCATTTCACCGAAGTAGACATCATAGCCTGCTACGGTGTAATGAAATCCGAACTGGAACGCCGAACCGAACACGGCACGCATGATTATGTTCAGTGCCGTAGCGTTCAACGGTATGACTGAAAGGTATGAGAGACTGAGGAACCAAGCGCACAAGAAGCCGTGTGTTTCGCCGAAAGCCATCTTTGCGTAAATAAATTCTCCGCCCGTCAATGGGAATTTCTTTATCATGTAGCTGTAGTTGTAGGAAATTATCAGCATTACGAACGCTGCTATCTCCATAGCTATAATCGTTCCCATAGGTCCGGCACTGGGCAGGAATAGGGCACCGGGCATTACGTAGGCACTCCAGCCTATTACGCAGCCGAACGCCAGAGACCATACGTTTAATGTTGTCAGTTCTCTCTTTAGGTGTCTGTCTGTATCAATCGTGAATAGCATGTATAGGGTCTGTCCTTTATGAATTGATGTGTGTTTCGCATTATATCACGCCGTTATTCTCTCAAGGTGTTATACTTCAACAATATCATCACACAATCACGCAAAGGGGCTTTGCTTTCACGACCATGATAATAAATAACATCAGCGAGGCATTTCTTGAAATAACTGTACTGCCGTTCCTTTTTGTTCTTTGTGCTTTTCTGAGCGGAAGAATGGCAACTAAATCGGAGATCAACAAAAGATTCCTTCTTCTTGTTGTGTCGACTCTTGTAGCTGCGTGCTATGAAACTTTCCTTGAACTTTTCACCGACATGAGCAGCTCGACAATGTGGACAAACATATTCTATGCTGTCATCAACATCAATTCTTACTGCCTGATGTGTTACGTTGCTGCATACACGAGAGTCATCAGCAGACGTTTCGTTGAGATTCATTTTTTCCTTCTTGCTTTGAGCATAGCAATGATGGTGGCGTTCAGGTCATCAGGAATTTTCTACATGGTATTCACTCCGGGCATGGGAGTTTTCTTCATCGTTGAGGGTTTTGTGCTTCAACTGATTTATCAGGAGTATTACGGCAACGGTCAATTCATCGTCATGAATCTTCTTTTTGTGTTACTGATAGACTCATTCATGATGCAGTATCTTTTTCATCAGAACATGCCGCTGGTCTATACTGTTGCGACAATAATGCTTGTGTTCACGTTCTTTTACCTTGAGGCACCGACATACAGGAAACTTCTTGAGGCTCAGAACGGAATCGAGGAGGCTAGGCAGCGGGCTGAGGAGTCGACAAAGAGAGCGGCTTCAGCGAACAGAGCGAAGAGTAATTTTCTTGCCAGCACATCACACGAGATAAGAACGCCGATGAACGCCATTTTGGGAATCAACGAGATGATTCTGAGCGAGTCCAAAGATTACGAGACAAGAAAAGCCGCTAGGGACATCAAAAACGCTGGCGAGCATCTTTTGAACATCGTCAACAATATTCTTGACATCTCGAAAATCGAGGCAGGCAAAATGGATCTCTACGAGTCAGATTATCACTTGTGGGAAATTCTCAAAGACTGCGAAGACTACATCACCGCTATGATTTCGAGCAAGTCAGGAGTCAAATTCATTCTCAACGTCGACAAGGAACTCCCCGAACACCTTCACGGCGATTCGCTCAGGCTGAAGCAAGTTTTGGTGAACCTTCTCAACAATTCGGCCAAGTACACCGAAAAAGGCACGATAACTCTTGAAGTCAGCGGCGAAAAAAAGAGAGAGTCAAGCATGAATATTATTCTGAAATTTTCGGTTGAAGATACAGGAATGGGCATGAGGGAGAATGAGAGCAGGAGAATTTTTGAGCCTTTCGAGCGTGCCAATATAGTTGAGACAAGACACATTCCCGGAGCCGGTCTAGGACTCGCGCTGGTGAAGGACATAATCGACATAATGAGCGGTCGAATCAAACTTGAGAGCGAATACGGCAAAGGCACGAAAATAACATTCGAGATTCCTCAGAGGATAGCACGAGATGAGGACATAACGATAGGAGAATACGAAGAGCAGATGAGGAACGCCGTGCCTCTGAAAGCTGATGACGCTGACGAAGGCCCATCGGTGTGGCCTGACGCTAAGATTCTGATTGTCGATGACACTCCGGTGAATCTCGTTGTGGCTAAGGGAATGCTGAAGGACTCAATGGCTCACATCGACACAGCCGAGTCGGGCGAAGAAGCACTGGAGAAGATCAAGGCTGAACATTACGACATTGTTTTTCTTGATCACAAGATGCCCGGAATGGACGGACCCGAAACTCTCGGACATGCCAAGAAGTATGCGCCTGACACGGCATTTATCGCACTGACTGCTAACGCTGGAGGCAATGCGAGAGCCGAATATATTGCTATGGGATTTGATGACTATCTCCCAAAGCCCTTCAAGAGCATGGAGATGATGAAAATTCTGAAAGAGTGCCTGAACGGTTAATTAAAACGGGGAGCCTCATTAACAAGGTTTTGAAGCTCCCCGAAATTTTTTCTGCGTGTAGTTTTGTGCGGATAGTTTAGGCTTCAGCAGATTTAGCGTATCTTCTTGCGTGTAACTGAATCTCATCGCATACTGCTTGAGGGTTAGGAATATTCGGAGCTTTTATCTCTTCTGTTCCTGTGCCTGACGAAGTTACGATGACGTTTCCGACACGCATTAACATCTGCATCATCGACTGTTTTATTTCAATGTGGACGATGTTTGAAAGACCGATTTCGATTGACTTTCTGAAGTCTGAGCTGAAGGGCTTTAACGGGTTGCACTCGATGAAAGCTATCTCCTGATCTTCGATCTTTTCGGGATTGTCACGGAGTATCAATGACATTGTGAGACGCTTCGCAGTGATGTAGAGAATAATACAAGCGTCAACAATTATTGCAGCAATCCATACCCATTTGACCCACGCTTCGCCGGGTTTGAAGTAATTTACCAGACCGGCAAGAACGAGAATGATCAGCGCAAGGAACAGGAGTTTGTAGAAACTTCTCCAAGCGGGCTTGTAAGTTTTGTAAAACGCTTCCATGATGATAATATTGACTTCCTTTCTGAGCATAAAAATTTCAGCAGTTTTTGTAATTATAACATCAAAAATTCATCGTGCCGTGATAATCTATAATCACAAAAAATTTTCGTCAGGAAGTGTTTTCAAAATGGAAATCATAAAGACGGCTCTCCGTTCGCTTTTGAGCAACCGAACACGCTCATTGTTGACCATGCTGGGAATAATAATCGGAGTCGGAGCGGTCATCACAATGGTAGCAATCGGACGCGGCGCAGCGTTGCAGGTTGAGGGCGCACTTGCCGGGTTCGGATCGAACATGTTAATGGTCATGCCTGCACCGCCAAACTCAACAGGCGCAAGAGGGGCAGCAGGTTCAGGACAGTCATTGACGCTCGATGACTCTTACGCTATCGCCGAGCAGACATTCTCAGTCGCAAGAACAGCACCCGAAGTCAGCACTTCAGCGCAAGTCATCTACGGTAATTCAAACTGGAACACTAGCATCACCGGAAGCACTCCCGATTTTCTCGAGGTCAAGAACTGGACGATAGCAAGCGGCGCAATGTTCACGGAACAGGACGTAAGGAGCGGTGCTAAAGTCTGCGTAATCGGTCAGACGGTGGCAACTGAACTTTTCGGTTACTCTGACCCGATAGACACGACAATCAGAATCAAGAGCGTTCCCTTCAGGATTGTAGGAATGACAACGAAGAAGGGCGCGAACTCATGGGGTCAGGATCAGGACGATTTCATTCTTGTTCCGGTAACAACAGCTCAAAGACGACTCGTCAGAGCAGGAACGAGAGTCGACACTGTGAGGCGCATTAACGTTCAGGCGAAGGACAAAAACTCAGTCTCAACAGCAGAAAAGGAAGTAATATCACTTTTGAGACAGAGACACAAACTCACCGAAGACACTGAAAATGATTTTGATGTCCGCAACATGACCGAGATACAAGAGAGCATGGCCAGCACGGCTAACGTTATGAGTATGCTACTCGGTGCTGTCGCGTCAATCTCGCTCCTTGTCGGCGGAATAGGCATCATGAACATCATGCTGGTGTCAGTCAGCGAAAGAACACGCGAAATCGGCATCAGAATGGCTGTAGGCGCGAGGCCGTCAAACGTTAGAGTGCAATTTTTGACTGAGGCTGTTGTACTGTCATTGCTCGGCGGTGCCATAGGAATATCGCTGGGCGTTGGAATATCGAAGAGCGTAACGGCGTTTTTCGGCTGGGCTACTGTGATTTCAGGTCAGTCAATCGTGGTAGCCGCTGGCTTCTCGGCGTTCATCGGAATAATGTTCGGCTTCTGGCCTGCGTGGAAGGCATCAAATCTTGACCCGATTGACGCTCTCCGCACTGAGTGAAACTAAAGGGGAGCAGCTCTTCAGCTATTCCCCTGTCTTTGAAGTTCCTCGCTATGATTCAAGAAGCGTGTAATTTCTCTTCTGAACGTCAGGTGAAAGACTCCTGTGCTTCCGTTTCTGTTTTTTGCTACACGAATATCGGCCTTGCTGTCTTGAAGGTCATTGTTCTCGTTGTCGCTGTAGTAATCTTCCCTGTACAACAACAAGACAACATCTGCGTCCTGTTCAATCGCTCCAGAGTCCCGGAGGTCTGATAACTGAGGTTTTTTCTCCGTCCGTGCTTCTACGGCTCTTGAGAGCTGAGACAGGGCGATGACTGGACAGTTCAATTCTCTAGCGGCGGCCTTCAGCATTCTTGAAATGTCTGAAACTTCCTGCTGTCTTCCGTCAATTCTTCCTTCGCCTGAACTCATCAACTGAAGGTAATCGACAATCACAAGGGCGAGATCGGGGTGTCTTGTCTTGAAGCGTCTGCATCGTGTCCTGAAGTCAACGGCTGTGAGATTAGAGTCATCGTTGATGAATATATTTTTCTTTGCGAGAATGTCGCAGGCTTCTCTGACTTGACCGAATTTGCCAGTGTCAAAAGTTCCCTTGCTCAACATTGAGAGATCAATTTCAGACTGAGCCGACAGCATACGGAACACTATTTGTTCAGCAGGCATTTCGAGACTGAAAATCAGGACGGGACGATTCGCTTCTCCTCCTCCGAATTGAGCGATGTTGACGGCAAAAGCAGTCTTGCCCATTGAGGGACGAGCGGCGATTATTGTGAGGCTTCCGGGCTGAAGACCTCCGGTGTAAGTGTCGAGGTCAGCGAAGCCAGTAGTATAACCGGCAGTGATAGCGTCATTCTGTCTGAAACGTTCCTCAACTCCGACAAAGACAGGCCCGATTATGTCTCGAACGTGCCGAAACTCTGATGTCGTTTTGTTCTGTGCCGCGTCAAAAAGAAGTTTCTCGGCTTTTTCGATTATCTCTTTCGTTGTCAATGAAGTGTTCGCTGCCATTGACTGAATATCGCTTCCGACTTCAAGAAGTTTCCGCCTCACTGAATTTTCACGGACAATTTCGGCGTGATAGTTTACGTTTGAAGTTGTCGTAACATTGTCGACAAGTCCGACCAAGAATGACTGACCGCCGAGAGGGTTTAAGAGTCCGAGAGAGTTCAGCTCAATCTGAACGGTAACGAAATCGGCAGGCTTGTCAGCAAGATACATGGCCGAGATGACTTCAAACAGTTTTCTGTTATTTGGACTGTAGAAATCATCGGGTCTTAAAATCTCGATGACAGAGCCTAGAGCTTCCTTTGAGAGAAGACACGATCCTAGTACAGCGCGTTCAGCTTCGGGGCTTTGAGGGGGCTGAAAACTGATCATGAGACTTTGACGGTCAGAGTCATGTCAGCCTGAATGCCGGGATAAAGTTTTAGAGACACGGGGAAATTTCCGGGCTGTTTTATTGTTTCGTCAAGTTTGATGTTGCGTTTGTCAAAATCCTTGAGGCCGTGCTGTGATGCTAAGGCTTCGACGATTTGAGCGGCTGTGATGCTTCCGAAAAGTTTTCCGTTTTCGCCTGCTTTGCCTTCAACTGTTACTGATTTACCCTGCAATGCCTTTTGTGTTTCGAGTGCTGATTGACGGTTCTTTTCGTCTTTGGCTTTCTGACGGGCTTGTTCATTTTTCCATTCGG
>CAJODC010000039.1:0-13266 GCA_905233215.1 uncultured Synergistales bacterium | reverse complement strand
CCGTCGCTTACGTCAATGAGTGAACCTGCTTTGCCTAGTTTGTTTACGTCTGACTTGAGTATAACTTTCATGTTAATTTCTCCTTTCACAAAATCACCGCAAATAATATCACGTTCTTGTTCTGCAAGGGTGTCGGCACTCGTTGCATTTGTGATTACAGTGCCTTTCACGGTGAATGTATCTCAAGGCGAAATACATTCCAGTGATTATCAGCACGCCGAAAAATATATCAGTCATCTTGTTGCCTCCTCAAAGATAGAAATCTGCCCGGAATATTCACGCCTCATATTTCCCGGCACTCTGTCATTCCTTGCGTCCGAACTGTCAAAGCTGTCAAACGGTTCAGCGAGTCTCTCAAGCATCATGTCAGTATACTCCGGGTTAATGTCAATGCCTATCGCGTTTCTTCCTGTCTGCTGGCAAACACGGAGCGATGTACCCGACCCGGCGAAAGGATCAAGCACAGTATCGCCCGGATTGCTCGAAGCCAGTATCATACGCAGGAAGAGAGCTTCCGGCTTCTGCGTAGGGTGTTTCCTGCGGGCGAAGGCGCAATAATGCACGTGAGGAATCTCCCATACGTTTCCGGGATTCGCGCCCTTCATGTTGTTGCGCTGACGGTAATATTTCTGAGGTATTCGTATTGCGTCAAGGTTGAACGTGAAGTCCGCCCTGTCCTTCGTGAAAAATAATATGTCATCATGTCTCGGAGAATATCCCCTGATTTTGCCGATGCCCTGAGTGTAGTGCCATGTTATCCACGAGTTGAAAAAAAGCCCAAGCTCCTGCTCAAGAATAATATACAAGTAGGAAATAAATCGCATTCCCATAAAAACATATACCGAGCCGTCATCAGCCAGAAGCCTTTTAACCTCATTGAGCCATGAACGGGAAAACTTCATGTACTCGTCAAATGTCATACTGTCCTGAGTATTACCGTAATTCTTGCTGAGGTTGTACGGCGGATCCGTTACGACAAGATTAACGCTCCTGTCAGGAATCTTCCTCATCTCCTGAACAGCATCACCGCATATAACCCTTATTCCTTCAGCCATTTGTGACGGACTGCCTCCCTGTAAAAATCATCAATAGTACGGCGTGAACTGTGAAGATATTTCCTGTCCAGAAGCTGGCACATTTCCCACGTTGTACGGTATTGAACACTGACGTAATGAATATCCTTCACCTGTATCTGTCCTGTGCCTAAAGCTGGATTGTAGGTCAAATTAGACTCGCCGATGAATTTCAGATCGTATGCGTTGTAGTCCGTAATCTCCATTACGCCGTCAATAAGTCCTGTGGATTTGTTGCGCTCTGAATAAACTTTGTGCTTCACTGACAAGATTATGAACATAAAATCAGGGTCTTTAACATAGGCTGTGCGTATCCTGCTGAAGATGTTATGTTGGGACTTCGTCCGCTCTTCGTAATGTCATCAGATGTCGCCTTAACATCAATATTCCCGGTCAGCACGGATTTCCCTTTGCGGAACTGAAGAATTATGTCGGCCATGTCCAATCGTCCCTGAGCTTCAGCGTTGATGAGACTGTAAACATTGCTGTCATCGTCCCTTATTCCAGCGAAAATCTCAAATGCCCACGCTTCAATCAACGGCCCGGCTAACTTGTTTATGTCCTTCAAGGGAAGCCCGGCTTTAAGATTCGTATTGAGTATTATCTTGTTGTCGTTGACCGCCATTCTACCGTCAAGAATACCGATTATCTTACTCACGACAAACTCAGAGTCTTCCCTGTATGTATCAGACTCAACGGGCATCTTGAATTTCAGCTCATCATACTTCAACATCACACCTCTGCTGCGTTCTTGTACCCGTGTTCAGAAAGCCACTTCACAGCGTATGAACATGTCGCCCCAATCTTACCGCCCCGACTCGTAATCTCATCTACCGCAGACTGAACGAGCCTTGACGCTATGCCCTGACCTCTGAGGCTTCCGTCAACAAACGTGTGATCTATCACGAAAAATCCCGGCGATGTCTCAGGAAATGTTATCTCGGCCATGACATTGCCAGCGTCATTCTTCATGAAGATTCTTCCATCTTCTGTCTCAAACATTTTCATCACTCCAAAAATTCATAAGGATTTCAGAATAATATCACACACTCACGCTCTCTTTTCATTATCCGCTGTGATGGCGTATAATATTTTTACCTAAACTGTAACGGAAGGGTAAGTGAGCTTCTAATTTGTACAATCTTCGTGTTTCAGCAAAATCTATCTTGACAAATGGTGATGAAAATGCTCACAATAGACTCAGGACTCAAGACTCAGAGCAATCCTATTCCCTAAACTCTTAGACCTTCGCAAAGGCAAGACCTCCGCCGACTCAGAAAGTTTGAGCGCGAAACTGAAGGCACGAAATTTTCGTGTCAAGTCAAAAATTGTTCAAACGAATCGGAGGAATAATTCATGAACAAAACAAGAAAATATTTCCTTGCTTTGATGACTGCGATGTTGGTGTTCCTGCTCGCTGCTTCATTGTACGCGGCTGACCCTCTGAAAACTCAGATCAACGGCAAGGAACTCGACAGCATCAACGACATCATCGCTGAAGTGAACGGCGGCAAAATCGGAATCCCGAAGTACTCGGTTCTTGTCTGCCTGCGGACAATAAAAACGGTAATCTGAGCTGGCACATCAGAACCGTATCGCAGAACGGAAAAGAGTTTATGACGTATTCCAACTTCAACAAGCCTTTCGGTGATGACGGCAGTGTTCCGGAAGGAAACGGCGGAATTTTCCCGGTAACATCGAAATATCTCACGGGCAACGGCAAAGGGAGATACGTATTCATTCACAGCGGTACACAGAGAGACAGTGCGAAGATTTCGAGCTTTAAGGCTCAAATGTACCTCTTTGAGAAGAAAAATCCCAATGACACCAAAGATCCGATAGTAACGAAAATCGGCAGTACTATCACTAAAACTCTCGGCAGCAGTCCAAACGGCCCAACCGACATCATGGACGTTAAGAGCGGACTCAGGGTTGAAGCGTCGAGGCCGAACGATGAATATTTCGTTGTGGCAAGCGTGAGAAATTACCGGCTCAATATTGATAACGGCTGGTGTTCCCCTCTGCTGTCGTTCTTCAAGCTCACTGAAGACGAAGACGGCAACGCAACATTCTCGGAAGAATCGCTCACTATCGAGGCACCACGCAACCTGCCGTACACCCCTGTACACATAGCGGTCGGAGATTTCACCGGCGAGGGAATCACGAATCAGATCGCTATGGCCACAAGCGACAAGTCATAAATATGGCTCACCCTCTACACGATACGCAGGAACAAAAGCGGCTCGCTCGAGGCGGTCAAAACGAAGGAAGAAAGAGTCTACAGCTACTCAGGCGGCTTCAACGTGAAAATCACTCCGATTACCGCAATGCCTGTGGCTGATCTTACGGCCGGAGATTTTGACGGCGACGGAAAAACTGAGATAGCGTTCGCCTATACCTCACATTTTTGTCATGCTCTAAAGGTTCGCTCACGCCTTCATTGCTGAAAACCCCTATATCAGAGCCAAAACAGTTCGATGAGCCGCATGACTATGTTACCTTCTATAATGACTCCACGTGCGACTCCATAAGAGACAACTATCGTTTCTTCTCGAATCTAATATCACTTGCCGTAGGACCTTTTCGCGGGAAAATGGGAACGCTTCGGCCATGTGATGACCTCATGGTTTCAGATCGTTTTAACTTCTTTGCCAATGGCAGTGAGGGTACATTGATCGGCGAACCCAAAGACAATAGCAACGTTATAGGCGGCTGGAAGAAAGGCACTGAGGACAACAAAGACTACACCTGATGAGACTGGAATCGTTCAGCGTGTAATCACGAGGAGCTATGTTCTCGAGTCAGCAACGCCGGTATTCTGGAGGATAGGCAATATCTCGATAAATAGCTCGGAATATGTGTTCGGTTCTGCCGCTGATGACATGCTTGAGGTCTCAATTTCGCCAGCAAACGCAGGAACGGTGAAGACCAACAAAGTAACAGTAACCGTCAGCACAATAGCGGGCAAGACTCTCGAGGGAGTCTACGAGATTGTTGTTCAGACATCATCGGACGGAACGAACTGGAAAGACGAGAAGACTCTTGTGTTCGACACAGAATCCGACACTGAGACATTGCAGACCGCAGGAGCGATGAGTTCAAACAGCGGCTGTAACTCTCTTGGAGGAATGCTTCTAGCCGGAACAGTGATAATGCTTCTCAAGCGGAAACGCTAAAAAAACATAACCCCCGATTCTCAAGTCGGGGGCTTTTTTTTCTACTCTAATCCGTATTGCTTCAACAACTGTCTGTAACGCTGTTCAACTTCGCTCAACTGAGGCTCTTGACGTTTCGGAGCCGGTGCCGAAGGTTTGGGGACGGCGGCTCTTGTTGCCGGTGCGCTGACCTGCTGAGGAGGCGTCGAGGTCTGTTCAGAGGTTGAAGGTTTACTGCTGTTACCGCTGGAAGACTCTTCCGACCTCTCGGAACGTCTAGCAAGGTAAGTGTCGTCCTGTTCAACGAGGAAAAGTCTTGGGCCTCTAGGGTCATTGTCGGCGGCTCTGTAGCTTCCTCCGTGAACTGGACATGAGGCGGTTGGCGAGCGTCCTTTCGGGAAGTATAACGGTACTGACTGACAGCCCGAACGAGCCAAATAACCTGTGGTTCTGCATATTGACACCTTGCTGACTTCGACCCATTCGGGAGGAGGATCGAAATTCGCGGGAGTCTGCATTTCTTCGGCTGCGAATGTCATAAATTTTTTCCAGACGGGAGCGGCCATAGTTCCTCCGAAAGCCCTCTTTCCCATTGACTTGTGGTCATCACGCCCAACGTATACCGCCGTAGTTAGTCCCGGAATGCCTCCGCAGAACCAAGCGTCAATGAAGTCGTTTGACGTTCCGGTTTTGCCGAACGTGTTGATTTTTGGGACTGCCGCAGGTTTTCCCGTGCCAGCCCTCACAGCGTCCTGCATCATCGAGCGGAGAGCGTACGCCGTTTCAGGTCTCATCGCTTGAGTGACGGCTGTTTCACGGTGTTCGATAACGTTTCCGTCACGGTCTTTGATTTCACGAATCATCAAAGGAACGATTCTTTTTCCGCCGTTGTTGAAACAGTTGAAAGCTACAGCCATCTCCAACGGTGTCAAACTTGCCGACCCAAGAGCTACAGAAAGGTCATCAGGAAGATATTTTGTCTCAATTCCCATGTTGCGAGCCATTCTGACGATTGAGTCAGTACCGATGTAAGCGGCTACTCTGACCGCTACTGTGTTGTAAGAACTGGTCAACGCTCTCTGCAATGTAACCTCGCCTGAATAGCCTCCGCCTGAATTGTGAGGCGACCAGCCTTTACCCTTGCTTCCCTTCTGCTTGAACGTTATCGGAGCGTCAAGAAAGTGATCGCTCGGCATTACGTCCTCTTCAAGAGCGGCGGCGTAAACTATGGGCTTGAAACTTGAACCGGGCTGCCTGATTGCCTGAGTGGCACGGTTGAACTTGCTTTCCTTGAAGTCTTTTCCTCCGACAAGTGCTAAAACCTCGCCTGTTTCCGATTCAAGACACACCAACGCTCCCATTACGTTTTTGTTCAAGCCCTGAATGCACTCTCTTGCTTTATCCTGTAACTTTAAGTCAAGAGTCGTGTAGATCTGCATTCCGCCGCTATAGACTTCATCTTTTCCGTACTTTGGCAGAAGGTCATTAAACAGAAGGTGAGACACGAAGTAAGGAGCCATGTTGTATTCTTCGATTTTGTTTGAACGGCTTCGGAACTCTAGTTCTTCGTTGTATGCGTCCTGCCTCTGCTGGGGGGTAATCCAGCCGAGTGTCTCCATTCTTCCGAGAACGTAATTCTGTCGTGCCTTAGCGTTGCTGATGCTTGACTGAGGATTATAGCGTCCGGGATTTGCGATAAGTCCTGCGAGTATTGCCGACTGAGCAAGCCCTAAGTCCCTCGCTGACTTGTCAAAATAAGTCCTCGCTGCCGTCTCGACTCCCCATGCGCCTCTACCGAAGTTTATCGTGTTCAAATAAAGCTCAAGTATTTTGTCTTTCGGGAACAATTTTTCGAGCCTCATCGCTATGATGATTTCTTTTGCTTTACGAGTGATGCTCTTTTCGTGGGTCAGGAATAAATTTCGTGCCAACTGCTGAGTTATTGTGCTTGCTCCCTGAATCTTTCCGCCTTCGACAATATCAGTCCACAATGCCCTGAAGATTGAGCCGAGACGAATACCGCCGTGTTGATAGAACGCTGAGTCCTCAGCCGCTAACACTGCCCTGACTATGTTGGGCGACATCTCGTGAAGCTCAAGGGGCGTTCTGTTCTCGATGAACAATCTAGCGATGACTTCGCCGTTTCTGTCGTACAAGATTGAAGGCAGACTGTTTTTCGGGTTAGCGAGGTCTACCATGCTGGGCAGGTCTTCAGAAAGTTTGACGACATACCAAGCTACTCCTGCGCTTAATGCTCCTGTGGCAAGCAGGACTACAAGCAGGAGTGTCATCAGTATTATTTTCATGATTGAGACGTGCTTTCGCCTTCGAGGTTTTTGCTGACGCGGCTGTTCTTTCTTTGGGGGTATCGGTCTCCTGTACAGCATGTCTTCTATCTCTATGCGGTGTTTTGTATCACCATTCCCATGAGGACGGCGGGATTTGTTACGCTCGTTCATTCGTCATCGTTCCTCCTCTTTTGACAAATAATATCACACGCAATCACTTAGAGAAAATTCTTATCATTCCGCCCCGTCTTTCGTAACCTGTTTCGTAAACCTCCCTCAAGTTAAACCATTGATATTCGCCGTAAGTTACCGTCAGAATATTCACAGCGTCATCAGATTTTTCATAGCCAGCCAAGTTGAACCAGTGCCACTGGAAATCATCAAGTGTTGGGTTCTTGTGATTCAACAATAAGAACGGCACGGGTAAATTTCTGTCGATCTGATTCATTATGGCCGACTCGAAATCCTTATAGGGTACATTTGCGGAGACACCTTCGAGGATTAAGCGTGAATTTTTGACGGAGGCCATGTAGTCATAAAATCCGCAGATGTAAGTTTCAAGGAAATCAATTCCGTGATAGCGTGGAGACAAAAACGGTTTCATGATTGACGCAAACTTTATGAAATCATTTTGTGAGAGTCTTTCGGTGTCAAACGGATAAAGATTTCTGTATTCATCTTTGCGTGATAAGAATATGCAAATGTCGCAGGCGGTTACGGCAGCACAGCCTCCCATGTTCATATCCCATTCGGGGAGCCAGTCCTGATTTCCGCCCGGAGCATCATCAATGTTAAAGTAGCCGAGAATTTTTCTATTCATCAATTTGTTCATCAACCGATTCTTTCAACATGCTGATATTCTACAACATTGAATTTTTTTGTGATATATTGCGAGTCCATTTACAGAATGAGGGAGATAATTTTTTTGAGACGATACAAAATTTTCACGGCTGTTTTAATTTTGCTGATGTTAGTGTTGACTTGTTCGGCTGAATCCGCCATCAATGGAAAAGAATTTTACCGCTCTCTGTCGAAACGACTCAGCAAGAACAGAAATGATTACCCGAACTTGAGCGACAATGAATTTGCGAACTTCCGTGAGGTTGTTGTTACAGGAATCGCAAAAGGGAAACTCTATCGTTCATCATCGCCGATAAGCACTTGGGGGAATCGAAACGTCATCGCCGACAACGCAATAATGTCAGCAGGAGTCAAAACAATAATCAACCTCGCCGACTCTGACGAAGGCATGAAGAAGCACAAAGGTTACGAGGGAAGTTACTACAGTCAGCAAAAAGTTGCAGGACTCAACGTAAACACAAAGTACAAGAGCAGACGATACAGAAACGGACTCGCTAATGGGATTCATTTCATGGCCGAAAATGAACCGCCTTACCTCGTTCATTGCAGTTTGGGGAAAGACAGAGCCGGTTTCACATGCGCTGTGATTGAATGTCTTGCTGGCGCAGAACTCGATGAGGTCATCGCCGATTACATGATTTCGTTCTATAACTATTTCGGGATTTTGCCCGGCACTGATGAATATAATTTTGTCGCAAACGCAGAAATTTACCGCTTCTTGTGCGAGGCCTTCGGGCTTGAGAGTCTTGAAGGTGTCAATCTCTCTGACTCTGCTGAAAGGTACTTGAGGAAAATCGGAGTCAGTGCGAGCGACATTGAGTCAGTCAAAAGAAAACTGGGACGGTGAAAAAAAATGTCTGACATTGTAATAATCGGTGCAGGCTTGGCAGGCTGTGAGGCTGCGTATCAAGTATCAAAACGAGGCTTCACTGTTGACCTTTACGAGATGAGGCCGGGAATTTTGACACCTGCTCACAAAACAGGAATGTTAGCCGAAATCGTTTGCAGTAACTCGCTAGGTTCAGAGAACAAAGACGGAAGAGTCTCGGCCGCTGGAATACTGAAGGAAGAATTGACGCTGTTGGACTCGCTGATATTGTCATGTGCTGAAGCGTCAAGAGTTCCGGCAGGAGGAGCATTGGCGGTTGACCGTGAAAGATTCTCGGCACTCGTTACGGAAAGAATCGAGTCAGAAAGAAACATAACGTTAATCCGAGAAGAGTTCAAAGAGCTTCCGTCAACACTCTCAATCATAGCGTCAGGGCCTTTGACATCGGATAAGTTAGCCGGAAGCCTCGCTGAATTTGCCGGTGAAAGAATTTATTTTTACGATGCTGTAGCCCCTGTGATAATGCGAGAGTCAGTCGACATGTCGAAAGTATTTGTGTCAGGGCGTTACGGACGTGGCGATGATTATATCAACTGCCCGATGTCGAAAGAAGAATACAGAGCCTTCTATGACGCTTTGATTCACGCTGAAAGAAACCTGCCTCATGATTTCGAGAAGGGAAAATATTTCGAGGGCTGTATGCCTGTTGAGGCACTCGCCGAAAGAGGAGAGGACACGTTGCGATTCGGCCCGATGAAACCGAGAGGACTCGTTGACCCGAGAACAGGCCATGAACCTTACGCAGCCGTTCAGCTTCGACAGGACAACTCGGAGGGAACGCTGTATAACCTTGTGGGCTTCCAGACTGGACTCAAGTGGCCGGAACAAAGGCGTGTATTCTCGATGATACCGGGACTCGAACACGCTGAATTTGTCCGACTCGGAGTCATGCACCGAAACACATCGGTCAATGCTCCTGCGGTACTCGATGAATTTTTGAGGCTCAAGGGAAGGGAGAATATATTTCTTGCCGGACAGATAACGGGCGTTGAGGGCTACATGGAAAGCACAGCGATGGGACTCGTTTCTGGCGTGAACGCTTCAAGAGTCATGAGAGGCGATGCGCTTATGTCATGGCCTCGTGAGACCGCTACAGGCTCATTGCTGAATTACCTGATGACTACGGAGCCTAAACACTTTCAGCCGATGAATATGAATCTCGGCATCTTCCCTGAAATCAAAGGCATAAGAGGCAAGAAGGAACGAGCGGAATTTCACAGGAACAGGGCGTTAGACTCGGTAAGCCACCTCACGGCTAAAGCCGGAGGCTTTCAGTGAAGTTTGCTCCGTAGAGCCTTATTCGCTGGGGCGTGCTTACTCGCCTCTATCCGGTAAGACTCGATAGCCTATCCGATTACTTTTAGTTGTCATATGCAGTGTGCACTATCGTTTTTACAGAACGTCTAACTGTCTTGCACCTTAGGTACGTTTAAGACTTTACGGACGGAACGTGTTAAAATTTGTCCGGCCAACCTCCAAATCTCAACTCATTAAAGGCTGGAAATATTATATCAAAAAAAGAAAGGAGAATACCGCGCTCCTCCCTATAGCTAAAGCTAGGGGTATCCGCACGGAAAGTTTTGATGAGAGCCCTGTGAGCCTGTTCATCTACGCCGTGAAAGCTGCTGCGAAAAGCCGGGAGTATAAGGGTGAGAAACGTTTTGGTATGCGTTCGGTTTTGAAGCTGTTGAAAGCGAGAGGATTTGGAGAGGAGGACAGGAAACATTTTTTGAGACTTCTTGAATTTTTGATGACCAACAGTCAAAGAGAATACAGGGAGCTTTTCATTGAGGACAAGATAGAGATAATGGAGGGAAAAAAGGTGGAGTTTAAGACACTTGAAGAACAGATATGGGACGAAGCTGAAGCTAAAGGACGTAATGAAGGACACACTGAGGAACGTACTAGCATTATACGTTCTCTCATCAATTCCGGCCTTCTTACAATCGAACAGATAGCTTCCGCTACAGGACAAACCATAGAGTACGTAACATCATTGAGGCACAGCACAGTATCATAAATCATAAGGAGGAACGAAGAATTGAAACTCATATTCCTAGACATTGACGGAACACTGACAGCCCCAGGCGAGAACACTCCCCCACAAAGTGCCGTCAACGCAATCGAAGCAGCACGAAAAGCAGGACACAAAGTCTTCCTCTGCACAGGCCGTAACCCGGACATGCTCAAGCCGTTGCTGCGCTTCCAGTTCGACGGCTACATCTCATGCGCTGGCGGTTACGTTGCTGTCGGCGAAAACTACTCCGATGTCCTCTACGACCACCCGATGACAAGCGAACAGCGCGACACCGCACTCAAAGCACTTCACGACAGCGGAGTATTCTGCACAATCGAGGCCTACGGAGGCTCATGGGGCGATGAAAATCTCGGAGACTTCCTCAGCTCTCAGGGCGAAGGAAACAGCGAGCTTGAACGTTGGCGAAAAGCTCTGGCCGGTAATCTCGGTATCAAGCCGATGAGCCAGTATGACGGCTCTCCCATCTACAAAGTAGTCATAATGTGTCAGAAAATGGAGCAGTTAGACGCAGCAAAAAAGGCTCTTGGCGATGGCTTCAGCTTCGTTGTGCAGGACGTTCAGGTCGGCAGCTCAACCGCTAGATGTATCAACGGCGAAATTATGGACAAAGCATTCAACAAGGGACTCGGTGTCAGAATCATCGCTGAGAAATTCGGTGTCCCTATAAGTGAAACTGTCGGTTTCGGCGACAGTATGAACGATCTGGAAATGATACAGACAGTCGGTTTCAGCGTCTGTATGGCAAACGGTTCGGAAAAATTGAAATCACTCTCTGACATGGTATGCCCGTCAGTTAGTGAGGACGGTTTAGCCAAAGCGTTTGCGGAATTAAAGTTAATCTAAAATTTTTAGGAGGTACTATTGTAATGGCATTGGATTACAGAAAATGTGCGGAACAAATCGTTTCTCACATCGGCGGACGTGAAAATATCGTCCAAGCAGCACACTGCGCAACTCGTTTGCGCCTCGTCATCAAGGACAACGGCAAAGTCGACAAAAAAGCCCTTGAGAACGTTGACGGCGTAAAAGGCATGTTCGAGAACAACGGACAGCTTCAGCTCATCATCGGTACCGGCACAGTCAACAAAGTTTACGCCGAGTTCCTGAGTGTTACTGGCATGACCGAAGCCACAAAAGATGATGTCAAAGCAGCAGCAGCAGCAGCACAGCCAATCTGGAAACGAATGCTGAAAGCTGTCGGCGACGTTTTCGTACCAATTCTTCCGGCAATCGTCGCTTCTGGTCTCATGATGGGACTGGTCGAGGCTCTCGGAAAAGTTTATCCTGAGTTCGGCTCAACTTCTTGGTATGACTTCCTCGACATGGTAGCAAACACTGCGTTCGCTTACCTTCCCGTCATCGTTGCAATCTCAGCGGCGAGAGTCTTCGGCGGAAATACTTTCTTGGGAGCTGTCATAGGCTTGGCCATGATTCACGCTAACTTGGTCAATGCTTGGGTTGTCGGCTCACTGTCCGAGATTCCTGCGTGGAATTTCAACATCTTCAACTTTGTCGTTACCGTCCAGAAAGTCGGCTATCAGGGACACGTTATCCCGGTCATCATTGCCGTCTGGCTGATGTGCGCGGTCGAAAAGTGGCTGCATAAGCACACGCCCGAAATGATTGACCTCTTCGTTGTTCCTTTCACGACAGTACTCGTTACGGCGTTCATCACATTCACGGTCATCGGGCCGGTATTCTCACAGCTTGAAACGTGGGTGCTTGCAGGAGCGAAAATCCTCGTGAAAAACCCGATCGGTTCGGCGGTAATGGGAGCAATCTATCCTTGGACGGTCGTTATGGGACTTCACCACATGTACAACGTCATTGAGGCCGGAATGCTCGCGGTTGAAGGCGGTCTCAACACATGGATGCCAATAGCGTCAGCGGCAAACTTCGCTCAGTTCGGCGCATGTCTTGCTGTCGGTCTCAAGGCTGCACAGAACAGAACGAAAGTTATCGCTATCCCTTCATCGCTCTCGGCTGCTCTCGGAATCACTGAGCCTGCGATATTCGGTATCAACTTGAGATTCTTCAAGCCCATCATTGCCGGTATGATCGGCGGTACTGTCGGAGCGTTCTACGGAGCAATCTCAGGAATCGGCGCGAAGGCTTACGGCGTTACGGGCATTCCGGGTTACCTCACGATTGCACAGCCCATGCAGTACACAATACTTCTTGCGATTTCGGGCGGTATAGCGTTCGTTCTTGCGTGGATAATGTGGCACGAAGAGGCTCCCGAAGCCGAAGCAGCTCCTGCGCCTGAAGCAGCACCCGAAGAAGCGTTAGAGTTCGGAACGGTCATCACTTCGTCAGCAGGCGACATCGCACAGTGCACAGCCGGAAAGATCATTCCTTACACTGACATTCCCGACCCAACGTTCGCGGCAGGCACTCTCGGTCAGGGCGTAGGCATTCAGCCGGAAGACGAGTACGTTTACTCACCGATAGACGGCGAGATTTCGTCAGTCGCTGAAAGCAAGCACGCAATCGGCATCAGCGGAGCAAACGACATGGAGGTATTGATTCATGTTGGAGTTGACACTGTTGAGATGAAGGGCGACGGCTTTGAGGACTTTGTTAAAGAGGGCGACAAAGTGAAGAAGGGTCAGAAGATAATGAAGTTCAGCCGTGAGAAGATCAAGGCAGCCGGACACCCTGACACAGTTGTACTACTTCTGACGAACAGCGATGATTATGAGAATGTGAAGTTCGGCGAAAACATTTAGAGTGAAAGCGGCCTCCTGTGAAAGCAGGGGGTCTTTTTTTGCGCAAGTGTTCACGGAAAAAGAGACACAAAAAAAGCAAGGTGTGCTATAATCATACTGTCAGATAAGATTTTGCACATGGCGAGTATAAAACCCGCCCACCTTACTTTATGTTGCTATTATATCATACAATGGGGGGCGGTCATGTGTATTTTTGTTTATCCTCGTAACTGCAAAAATTTTTCTCACGGGAG
>CAJODC010000038.1:9575-26920 GCA_905233215.1 uncultured Synergistales bacterium | reverse complement strand
CGTTGGGGTGCTTGATGGTCATGACTGATGACTTCTGTACCTGCCCTGTTCCCGTCTGGCTGGGGTCAACTTTCACCTGAATCTTGTAGTTGCCCTCAAATGATTTCTTCTGCCCGAACTGGTCTATCTCTCTCAGCGAGCCTCTGACATACGCCTTGACGCTCAGATTGCTTGATGATGTGATTCCCGCCGATGAGCCGTCAAGCAGTCTCTTCTTGTTGAACTGTGTAGTCTTCGCTATTCTGTCTATCTGATCCTCAAGCTGGTCGATTTCAAGCTGTATATAGCTTCTGTCCTGTGATGTGAGTGTGTCGTTGCTGGCCTGTACCGCAAGCTCGCGCATTCTCTGAAGCATTGAGTTGGTCTCGCCTAACGCGCCTTCAGCGACCTGAAGCATTGATGTAGCGTCCTGAGTGTTACGGATTGCGACTTCGAGTCCTGCGATCTGCGCACGCATCTTCTCGGAAATTGCGAACCCTGCCGCGTCATCTGCCGCTGAGTTGATGCGAAGTCCTGTCGAGAGCTTCTGTATGGTCTTCTCCATAGAGTTGTTGGTCTTGTTCAGCGAGTTGTACGCTGTGAGTGCCGGTATGTTGTGATATATCCTCATTGTATTTAGCCTCCTGCAAACGGTAATGTTCTTCCGTCTCTCAAAATTTGTCTTGTGCTGCATTCCTTTGCGTTGTTTCGGCTTCCCTGCCCTCACAGGTTAGTTATCGGTCTGTGAATGTGAGACTTTAATTTTTTTGATTGTAAACCTAAATTTTTTTAATTGTAAACCTGATTATTGACTTTCCTGCGATTTCTGGTATTATTCTCGCTGTTGTGTTTGAGGGGTGGTTAGTTCAGAGGTAGAACGCTTCCTTGACACGGAAGAGGTCAGAAGTTCGATTCTTCTATCACCCATTTTGAGACAGGCTCGCTGAATTTGGTGGGTCTGTTTTTTTGCGGCAAAAAAATACCTCCAGCTCTCACGCTGAAGGCATCATGTCAATCTCTACTGCTGTTCTGAATTTTCATCTTTGCGTCTGTTCCTTCGTTCACGCCTTCGTGGGAATCTCTGAGGAGGAAGGCTTCGGGGGTTAAGTCTCTCGGTGCGTTCCCTTTGAGCACGGACTCTGAGTGTCGCCGGGCCGGGTACTCTCACTTCGTCAGGCTCAAACTTGGGGATAATTACGACTTTTCGGTTGGGAGTCTCGCCGACCGACTCGGTTGTAACATCGCCCCTGTTCTTCAGTGTCGTGTGAATAACCCAGCGTTCCCACGATGCCATCGGATCAAGACGAACAGCACGGCCATACTTGACGGCCTGACGGGCTGTAGCTTCGGCGAGGCGTTCGAGGCTTTTCGTTCGGCGTTCACGATAACCGCAGGAGTCGATTTTGATTCTCGGCTCATTCTTCGGGTCTCTCAGCGCAAGATTAACGATGTACTCCATTCCCTTGAGAGCATCGCCGTAACGCCCTACGAAATAATCGGCTGCCTCTTCGCCCTCAACGTTTATCATGTTCCGTTCGGTCTCGGACAAAACACAATGTGCGTTAATGTCCATGAGTCTCAAAACTTCGTCGACAAACTCCATTCCCTTCGTGATAAGGTCAGGCTCTGCTTCTGCGGTGATCTCGACTTTGATTTTCTTGCTTCCGAACAAACCCAAAAATCCTTCTCGTTCTGTTGAGAGTATTTCGGCGTGAAGTTCCTCAACTGGAATTTTCCACTGATGAGACGCTTCGTTCAACGCTTCTTGAACGTCAGCAACTTCAAATGTCATTCTTCTTTCCTGTATCATTTTGTTTTCGGTTTCTCCTTGTACAGTATCGGCTTAACGCTCATTTCCTCGCTTGTTTTCTTTGAGACTCTCATCTGGTGGATTATTCCCATCAATGACGAAACGCCCCAATAAAGCAAGACTCCTCCCGGCAGTCCGAAACATATGAACGTTAGGAACAGAGGCATAAACCAATTCATCATGGCCATCTGTGAATTTCCTGCTGATGTCAGATGCTGCTGCAGCCACGTGAGATATGCTATCAGTATCAACAGTATGAAGTTGAATATCCATGTCCCCAAGTGTGAGAAGAGAAGACCGAGATTAGTGAACGATGAAAGGAAGACCATCACGAATCCTAATTGTTCATCGGGGATTCTCACGCCTGCTTCGTCAACAAGATTCAAAGCGTCCGCAACTGTCGATAAAACGCTTCCGCCCAAGTTCACTCCCAAAAACGTTACGTCAGTGAACGCTTCTGTCTTCGTGAGGTCATAAAGTACGCCGTATAACAATATGAATATCGGAAGCTGTATGATCAAAGGAAGGCAGCCGCTTGCCGGGTTGACCTTGTTGTCTTTGTACAGTGCCATTGTCTCTTGATTGAGTTTGTCTTTGTCGTCAGCGTATTTTTCCTGTAAGACTTTCAACTGAGGCTGTAACTTCTGCATCTTCTGCATACTGCTCATTTGTTTTGCCGTCAGAGGGTGCATTAGAAGTCTCACCAAAAGCGTGAGTGCTATTATCGCCAATCCCCACGCGAAATTCGTTCCTATTCCGATTCCCGTCATCGCATTGTGTATCATGTCCAACAGACCGAATAACAATGCTTTTGCTTGTGCCCACATTACGAGTTATTCACCTCTTTGAATTTTTCGGCGGAAGGTCAACGCCTCCCGGATTCCAGAATCCGCACTTAGCCAGCCTCTTAACCGTCAGCCAAGTTCCGCGCAAAAACCCCCAGTCCTGATAGACGCTCAGGGCGTAATTTGAACACGAGGGGTAGAAGCGGCAGTTATTGCCTAGATACGGTGAGATTGCGGCTTGATATATGCGGATTAAAATTATTGCGACATGCTTCATTTGACGAGGAGTTTTTTTCGGGCTAACAGGCGTTCAAGTTCGTTCTGAATTTCTGTTGACTTAGTATCGAGTCCTTTGTCCTGAAGCGTCAGAACAATTTTGAGACCGTCAGCGATTCTTTCAGACAGAGCAGAGAACGCAGCACGGAGTATTCTCCGGCCTCTTGATCGGACGTGGGCTTTTCCCTGACGTTTACCGACAGCGCAGCCGAATTTTATTCCGCCGTTATTGTCCCGCAAATACAATATCCGCACCAGTTCTCCGTTTATTCTTGCACCGGTGCGGAATATCTCATCAAATTCCCAGCCTTTCCGTAACCTTGAGACTTTAGGCACGTGTAAGATACTTACGGCCCTTGCGTCTTCTGTTACGCAGGATTTTGCGTCCTGAAGGTGTTTCGCTGCGTGCTAGAAATCCTATTTTCCTTTTTCTGGGTAACTTATGGGGCTGAAATGTTCCCTTTTTCATTTGAACTGGATACTCCTTCTTTGAATGATTGACGAATTATAGCACAGTCAAAAACAGGTGTACAATGACAACAAAAGGAGGCAATATAATTGAAACAGTTTATCATCGTTACCGGCATGAGCGGAGCAGGAAAGACAATGACGCTCAAAGTGCTTGAGGATTTTGGCTTCACAACGATCGACAATCTTCCGCCGGAATTATTGCCGCAGGTTTTCGCCGTCCTCGATAATTCAAAAGCTAGGGGAGTGGCGGCTACTGTTGACGTTAGGAATGTTACGAAAGATTTTGTGAAAGTGATCAGCGATGTGTCGAAGGCATGGGGAGGAACGGTCAAAGTAGTTTTCCTCACGGCATCAGATGAGGAATTATTGAGGCGTTACGAGAGAACGAGAAGAGTCCACCCTTTGAGCAAAACGAAATCGACACTCGAAAGCATCACGGCTGAAAGAGAGTTATTGTCGCCCGTTCTCGACATGGCCGACATTGTGATTGACACGTCAATGATGGACTTGCACCAGCACAGGGAGAGGCTTGTGCAGGAATTTTTCGGCGATGACGGCGGAGTGTCGGTAATAATAAGCTCGTTCGGTTACAAGTACGGTGTACCGCAGGACGCTAGCTTTGTTTTTGACGTTCGCTGTCTTCCCAATCCTTACTATGTCGACTCGCTGAAGGACTTAACCGGACAGGACAAGGCGGTAAAGGATTACCTGATGAAATTTCCTGAGACACATGAATTTTTGAGGCTCCTGAAAAATTTTCTTGACTTCTCTGTTCCTCAGTTCCTCAACAACGTTAGAGGCCAGCTTCACATCGCTGTCGGCTGCACTGGAGGCAAACACAGATCCGTTGCCGTTGCCGAATGGTTATATGAATACTGTTCGACTCGATGGCACGGAGTCTGCGCTCTTCACAGGGACAAGGAGCATTCACGATGAATTTGTTTATACTCGGAGTCTTGACGGCAGTGTTGATACTGTTCATGTTCGGGCGTATAAGGCTGTCGTCAGGCAAACCCGTCATCGAACGAGCAATCAACCGAAGACTCTCCGAAGGCCCCTACATTGTCGCTGTCGGAGGCGGTACGGGTCTGTCAACATTGCTGAGAGGCATCAAGTCATTCACGAGGAACATCACTGCTGTTGTCGCTGTTACTGACGAGGGAGGCTCATCAGGCCGAATCCGTAACGAATGGGGAATGTTACCGCCCGGAGATGTACGAAACTGTATCGCCGCTTTGGCTGAGAATGACAGCGAGTTGAAACGCATTCTCGACTTCAGGTTTGACAGGGGAGAACTTGCCGGGCACAGCTTAGGGAATCTTCTGCTTCTTGCTGTAACCGAAATGTCAGGCGACTTCAGTACAGCAGTCGAAAAAATGAATCACCTCCTCTCAATTCGCGGGCGTGTCCTTCCAGTAACAACAGAAGGCATAACGTTAATGGGACGGACTAAAGACGGTCTCAGCGTTAAGGGTGAACTGGACATTTCAGCGCATGGCCGGGAACTGAATGAGATATGGCTTGAGCCTCTTGACGCGAAGCCGCTGCCTGACGTTTTGAGTGCTGTTGATGACGCTGATGTGATTTTGCTTGGACCGGGAAGTTTGTTCACGAGCGTTATACCGAACCTGCTGTTACCAGATTTTGCCGACAAGCTCAGGGACTCTAACGTTCCGGCTATATACATCTGCAACTTGATGACACAGCCTGAAGAGACTCAAGGCTTCAACATCGTGCAGCATCTCGACTGGGTGAGCGCGGCAATCGGAAAGACTCCTGATTTCCTCATCGCAAACTCCGACAAGATACCCGATGACATTGTTGAACGTTACGCAAAAGAAGGGGCTGAACCTCTCTATCTTGATGACGGACAGAGAAAGATTATTGCTCAAATGGGCTGTGAATGTGTCGAGACTGGAATAATGTCGGTGTTTGACAGTGAAAAGGAAGGGCGGGTCCTCCGTCATGACTCAAGAAAACTCGCCTCTGTCATCTTCAAGATAATACGAAGGCTGAACGATTCATGAGTTCGTCTTCAACTGGATAATTTCAGCCTCAACCGCCATGAGCTGATTCCTGAGCTGTGCTTTAACGTCCTCGTCCTGTTCACGGTTAATCTGCTGCTGCAAAGCGTTCCTCTGCTGTTCGAGCTTCTTCAGTTCGTCATCGTCATCACTGTCATCATTGCTGTTTGACGCTGACGAAACCGCCCCTGCTCCTGATGATTTCGTGTCGGAGCTGTTGATTTTTTCCGACTCGTTTGATTTTGAGGCCGGTTGAACGTAATCGACTTTCAGATTTCCAGACTCATCATGTGAAACGCTGTAGATGCCTTCGACTTCTTCGCCTACGGGATTTTCTTTGTCGTAGGTGTCTACTTCCTTCAACTGCTGAACTTGTTGTGATTGTTCCTGCTGTTCCTGAATCTGTCTTGTCTGTTCCTGACGTTTTGCGCGTATGACATACTGTTCTGTTGACTGAAGCGCATTGTCTGTTACCTGTATACTCATTGCTGATGCTCCCTTCTTGAATGAGTGAAGATATAATACTCCTGCGATTTCATTTTTATAAGGGGAGTTTCGTTTCATTATGCGAAAATTTTTGACTGCACTGTTCATTATTGCGTTACAGTTCACAGCGAACGCCGCCGAAGTTCCACGAGCCAACATTGACGAGGCCGAACGTTACTTCAACAATTCATACATTCACTTCATGAGACGGGATTACAGGGACGCTCAAGTTTACCTCGACCAAGCTATCAGGGAGAATACATACATGGTCGATTATTACCTTCTGTCAGCCCTCAACCTTAACAGAATGGGTTACAGCGATGAGGCCATGAACGCCCTTAACGGTTATCTCGAAGTCAGGCCTCTTGATGTTTCTGCACCGAGAATCTCAAGAGTCTTCGATGAACAGAACAGCGTGTTACGTTCCGTTCTCGGCACCGCTCCTATTCCTGTTTCGTGGCGTTACGCCGAGTCGAACGTTCAATCAGAGTGGAATACAGGTTACACTAGGCCGTTCAGCATTCGAGGACTCGGAAAGGTCAGAGCATTGGGACAGACGATATGTATTCCCGATCAGTTCGGCAACAAGATATACATTCGCAACAGCGGTCGCAACCTTCTCGGCGGTCATGGAAGCATCAGCGAAGTAAACGTGCCTTCGCCAGTGATAGCGATACCGATGGGGGACGGAACGTTCATAATTTTTTCCGACAATGGGGACGTTTACACAATGCGTTCTTCATCGTTCAACGTTCCTAACGCTTCAGCCGATTACGTCATGACTCTTCCGTCTCTTGTTGTTGCTGACGCTGACGCAATCGCCGAGAATCTTTTCGCTGTTGCCGATCCTGCCGAGAGGAACATAGCTTTTTACAGCACTGCGAGAGGCGATGTCAGAGTCCGTTACTGGCAGCCCCCTTTGAGGGACGGTGATTTTCTGTTCGAGCCTGTCGCCGTTGAGGCTTATGCTGATTGGCTTGCTGTTGCCGACAGAATGAACGACAGAATTTATCTGCTCAACGCTATCAGCCGTGAATATTTTGACATCAGAGGGATTCCGAAGCCTCGTGATTTAATCTGGTCAGGAACCGGCGAACTTTTCGTGATTACTGACGAGGGAAAAATCTGGAACTACATCATTGATTTCGGCACTCGCACTTACGCTAACAGGAACGCAGGCGCACTCTATGAAGACCGTAAAAACTCGTGGGCATTCTTCAAGAGTGCTGAAGGCGATATTTCGTGGCTTGACATGAGCGTATCAAAAATCTACAAGGCCATAATGATGCCTGCACGCGATGAAGTTCCCGGTTTCCTGAGCGTCTACAATCCGACCATAGCGGTTGACACTGAAAACCGTGAAAGTTTCGTGCTTGAGTCAACATTGATGTCGCCTTTCATGCACTACGCCAACAACGCAAGGATCGTAGCGCAGTCAGTTTGGAACGACAGAAACATGAGGTGTAATGCAAATTGGGAGAGGCCGAAAAATTTTGACGCTGTACTTTTTCACGCTCCTGTACCGAGAGGAACTGTATTCCCGATTAACGTGAGACCGTCTCAGGTAACAAACGGCAGGGACATTCAAAGCGTTCTGTCGTCAGTATGGCTCCTTCACCGTGAGACCTTGACGAATGTTATTGTCGACAGCTCAATACCCTTCACGAATGAGGACATGCTGACGCTGTTGAAGTTCTGCACACTCAACGGACTTGAGCTTGACATTTACGCCCGTGAGATTCCGGGATTGGGACTGGTCAGAGCCTCAGCGTTCACGGGAGGAAAGATGCTTTACTCTCTCGGCGATGCTCTTGAGCTTCCTGTCCAGAGAACTCACTTGCAGATTCAAATTCCCCTGCCTGAAGAGCTTTCGAGTTCAGGCTATCCGGGAAGGTCAATGCTCGCTGTATATCTTGACGCAGGGCTGATACAGTCAAGGGCGTGGATTCCTTTGTACCCTGACATGTTCGGCGTGGTGAAGTGAGAGGGGACCGGGAATTTTCCCGATTCCCTCAATCTTCATAGAATGGTCTGTATATCCTTCCGTCAATTTCGTAGTCAGGCATGAGAGGAACTGTCTTGATTTTGTGTTCCTGTTCGGGCGAAAAGAATCCGTAAACAGTTCCGACCAACGATTTATCATCGCTCATTATCAAAACTTTTGACTGAGTGAAAACAAACGTTAAGCCGTTATGTTTTATTTCACTGTTTGTTTTTGTCTCGTGTTCATTCCGAAGAGCCTCAAGATTTTTACGGCCGTAACGACCCAATGAAGCGAGATATTCGTAGTCAAAATCTTTCGGGCTTACCTTTCCTGTTTTGAGTCTTGAAACCTGATCGTCAGCCGACAGCCTGAAGGGATCAAGAACAGGAGAGTTCATCAAAATCACAATCGATGCCATGAAGAGGACACATGCTGTGTTGACACGTCCAATCGACAACGGCCAGTTACGAGCAATCACCGTCCCTGCGTAAGCGATGCCCCATATACCGCTCGTTACGGCGAAGAATACAGCCTGCACTCTGTCAGTCGTCAAACCGTACTGCGATATTCTCAGGCTCAGTGAGTAGAGACACAGAACAGTGTAGACAGGAAGACAGAGAAGCGACACTTGAGCGAGAACGTCAATACTCTTCGTCCTGAATGATGATTTCGAGCCGTCAAGCCACGCTGCATTCGCCAAAATTATCGTCCCTGCCTGCAACAGTAACATCAATGTGCTTGCCTGTCCCGTACTCCATAAGGCATTGAGTCCCGATGTTCCTCCCCACAAGAGGCACACGAGGAACGCCAGCGATAATAGCGAGAAGAACGGGAGAAGCCACGATAACACAGCAAGAAGCCATCTCCCAAGCGAGTCGATTCCCGGGTGCTTTATGGCAACGCTTATTGAGACGGCGATTATCATCATCGTTAAAGGAACAGCACAGACAGGATTGAACAGTATCAGAGGCACGAAATGAAGCCCGACAATATCGAAAAGAAGCCCGGCAGTTATCAACAGTCCCCAGAAAACAGCGATCACTATTGATGCCTGAAACAGTAAGAATAAATTTCTGCACAACTGGAAAAATATCTCGCTGTAAGGGAATCGCCAGCTCCATGATGCTATTCTGCACTGAAAGAACGGTATCACCAAGAACACCGCCATCGACATTCGAATCAAGTCGGCTTTCTGTGAAGGAACCGAGTCAAAACTCCCGAACGACCAAAGACGATACGACCACAGCGCAAGAAGTACCGCCGTCAATCCGATGAGCAAATTCCAGAGCCTTCGCCCCCAATGTTCCTGAGACAGCCAAAACACAAACGGCACGATGAATATCACCGTCAACGGCATGAACGCCAAGAATCTCGGAGGCTGTATTCTGAGCTGCGACAAGGCCGGGAATCCTGACGTTACTACAGCGTAAACTCCGAGCAGTATTCCCTGAATCAATGCGCTGATTACTACGCTGATATATCTGTTCCTGTCTGTTCTGTTCATGGCTTATTTCGGGTACGAGTATTTCAGTCCGTCAGCAAAAGGCTGAGGGAGATTTCGTGTCGAAAGAACTGCGTTGCCGTTCCTGAGATCAATCTTGTGAAGCGTCAAAGGAAGAGGAAAATCATTCAGGTCGACCAAAGGCTGAATTTTTGACAACGCCTGTTTCGTCACATAGTCGGGAAGATCCATTTTGTTGATTTTCACTTTGGGATCTTTCAGCCATAATTCTTTGCCCTTAACGATTCTGAGGTTGCTGTCGATCTCAATCAAGATGTCAAGTATTCCGAACTTGTAGTAGCCTCTTCCGCTCAAGCCTGAAGGAGCAATCTTCATTGACAGGTCATGCCATTCATCTCGGCCATCGCCGAAAGTTTTTGCTTTGATGGCGTTGTTGATGTCATCTTCGTAGAGATTCGCCACTGCCTGAACACTGATTGCGCTGAGACATTCAACGTTTCCGTTCTTCCAGTTTGACGGCTCGTTGAACTGTACACCCTTCATTCTGACAGTAACATTGTCGAGTCTCAAGTTCTCAACCATTAGACCCTTCAAGCTCATGTAGACATCGTTGACAGTCCCGTCAGAATCGGGCAGAGCGTCAACGATAATTTCGCCGCGCTCAACATTGAACCTGCTGACGTAATAATTCAGAAGGTCATCAACAGGATCAGCGAAAGAAGCACTGACCGTAACAAGAACAAAAATAACCGCTGCTAAAATTTTACGCAAAATCAAAACACCGTCCTAAAAGATTTTTGAGACCATTATAATATAACTATGAGGGACAATAGGCTAGTAACAGACATAAAATCATCGCTTGATATTGCGGAAGTAATCGGCCAGTTCACGTCATTGAGGCGGACATTAAGAGGCTATTCGGGTTTATGTCCGTTCCATGATGAGAAGACACCTTCGTTTCATGTTTACTCAGACACACAGACTTATTACTGTTTTTCTTGTCATGAAGCAGGAGATATTTTCACGTTCATCATGAAGAAGAACGGACTGACATTTTCTGAAGCTGTCGAAGTGCTTGCCGGTCAGGCCGGTATAGACTTGTCGAAATACAAAGTGTCATCATCTCCGAAACGTTCACGCAGTCTTTTTGACGTTATGAATCTTGCCGGTGAATATTTCCGTGAATGCTTCAGACGTTTGCCGGGAGGGAAGGCGTATTTTCTCCGGAGAGGGTTCACTGAGAATGACGCTGAAGTTTTCGGACTCGGTTACGCTCCTGATTCGTGGGACGGTTTGATTCATTCTTTGAGACAGAAAGGAGTCAGCGACAAGGAACTTGTTGACACCGGCCTTGTCAGTCAGGGCGAAAGAGGTATCTATGACCGTTTCAGAGGGAGATTGATATTTCCTGTGAAAGATCTTTCGGGAAGGATTATAGCGTTCGGAGGGAGGACAATCGCAGGGTCTCAGGCAAAATACATCAACTCTCCTGAAAGCGAACTTTACCGCAAGCGTTCAAACCTCTATCTTATCGACAAGGCATCATCGAAAATCCGTGAAAGCGGCTTCAGCATATTGTGTGAAGGCTACATGGACGCTTTGAGGCTTCACAAGTCGGGCTTCACTCAGGCGGTCGCGTCATTGGGTACTTCATTGACGGCGGAACAGGCCGGGCTTCTCAAGCGTTTTGCTGACAGGTGCTATATCTGTTACGACACTGACAGCGCAGGAGTCGCCGCATCGATTCGAGGAATGTACATTCTTTTGCAGAGCGGATTAGACGTTAGAGTGGTCAGACTTCCCGAAGGCAAAGACCCTGATGACTTTCTCAGCGCGAATCCTCCCGAAAAATTCTCAAAGGCTCTCGATGAGTCATTATCGCTGATTGACTTTCACATTGAAACTTTACGGCCTATGCTTTCCGACCCTCTGCGGAGAAAAAGAGCCGTCAATGAATTATGGGAGGGCGTGAAGAAGATTGACCCTTACGAGGCTTTGAGGTACTTGGGCAGCTTGAGCAACGCTTTCGGACTTCCTCACGATGAAATACAGCGGAAGATTCTCGGAGAAAATCCCCAAGAATCACAGCTCGTCAAAATCAATTCTCCTGACTCCGTTCCCATTGACAACGGCCTTGACTGTGCTTTCTGCTCACTGCTCATGAAGTACAAAGAGTGCCGTCTTGCCGTCAAGCCTGATGAGATTCGCGGACTATTAGCGGACGAAGACGCAATCATCACGGCAGAGGCGATTTTGAACGATGACCCCGAGAAATTGATGAATCTTTGGCTGACGATAGGCGATGACACGAGAGTTGCAATAATTGCGAAGGGAGATATATTTTTGTCGGGGATAAAGGGTTCCACATGGCAGGAAAAATTGGAGACAATCCGCTCAGATCTTAAAGCACAAAAACTGAAACGCCGTATCCGTACACTTAAAGAAAAACTCAAGGTGAATACGGCAAGTCTTGAAGAGGCCAACGAATTTATGGAACTTCGGCTAAAGTTACAGAAGCTGAAAATTTGACGAGATCATCTTTCAGATTCGATGTCGCTATGATTTCTGACTGTGTTATGAAGACAACGCCGGGAGGGTCTTGCATGTTTCGGAGAACGTCAAGCGATTTCTCGACTCCCATTATCATGAACGCCGTAGCGAGTCCGTCAGCAAGTGAGCCGTCAGACGTTATGACACTCACCGAAAGCAATTCGCTCATTACGCTCTGGCCTGTTGAAGGGTCGAAGAAGTGAGAATATTTTTTGCCGTCAACAGTCTTGAAACGCTCATAATTTCCCGAAGTTATCACGGCTTTGTCAGCAACTTTCACGGCAAGCACGGGAGTCCCGAAAGGCTCAAGGGGATTTCTTATGCCAATGCGCCATTCTGTTCCGTCAGGTTTTGAGCCTACAGTGTGAATATTACCGCCGAGATCAATTATTGCCGACTTAACGCCGCGTTCTTTCATGAATTTTGCGATTGCTGACGATGAATAACCTTTAGCGATTCCTCCCAAGTCGAGAACACAGCCTTTTTCTTTGAGGAAAATTTTTCCGTCAGACACAACGAGATTGTTCATGTCTGAAAGTTTAACGGCAGCGTCAAGGCTTTCTGTTGAAGGTAAAGTTCCGTCAGCCTTGTTGATTTTCCACAAGCGAGTCACCGCGCCGATGAGAGGGTTAAAGACACCGCCGGTGATTTTGTTGAGCCTGACAGAATCGTTGACGGCCTCTACCGTTCGAGCGTCAACCGAAACAGCTTCGACTCCCGAAGCCGAATTGATGCGGGACAAGTCGGACGAAGGGTTATACATTGAGAGCTTTCGGTCAAGTTCATCGAGGAGAGCGAAAGATTCATCGAGTACATTTTCATTGTCGTAAACCGTCATGCGTATGATTGTGTTCATGGCCATGCTGTTTCTTGTGAACTCATGAGGTTTGCGCAGAGCGAGCGATAACATTCCGGCCATGATGAGAATGAAAGCGGTAAAAATTTTTCTTTTCATGTAAAAAGCTCCTTTCAGTGATGATATTATTATACGAGAAAGGAGCGGTGAAATGATGAAATATTACGTAGGAATTGACGTAGGCGGAACAAACATAAAGGCCGGAATTGTTGACCAAGAAGGCGGAATACTCATCGAGGACAGCATACCGACAGGAGCGGAAAGAGAGCAGAAAGTTGTTTTGAAGGACATAATAACCTCAGTCGAAGATCTGCTGTCGAAGTCGGAAGTTAAGCCAGTGTCAGCAGGAATCGGAACGCCCGGACTCATCAACAGGAATACAGGCACGGTGATACGCAACTACAATCTTGGCTGGAGAGACTTTGCCATAGCTCCTGCGTTGTCGGAAGCTCTCGGTATTCCCGTAACGCTTGAGAATGACGCTGACGCTGCAGCGTTGGGCGAAGTCGTAGCAGGCTGTGCGAAAGACGCTGTCAAGGCGTTGATCATCACACTCGGTACAGGCGTGGGGTCAGGCTACGTTGTCGGCGAAAGAATAGTGAGGGGCTGTGAGTTCGGAAGGCTGTTTTGAGGCTTACTGTTCGGCAACTGGACTCATCAACATGACACGTGAAGCAGGAATCACCGAAGCTGACGGAACAGTGAACGGCAAGACCGTTTTTGACGCGGCTGAACGAGGCAGCGATGAAGCCGTGAAAGTGATTGAGACTTACACGGATTACCTAGCGTGCGGACTCGCTAACCTCATCAACGGTTTACAGCCTGAAGTTATCGGCATAGGCGGAGGAATAGCGAAACAGGGCGAAAAACTCTTAGCCCCTCTGCGCAAGAAAGTTGAACGTGAAATTTTCGGAGGGATAACCCTGCCCCGTATAATCGGCTGTACGCTGGGATACAAAGCAGGGTTAATCGGAGCGGCTATGGCCGGGAGGAGATAAGAACAACCGAGACGTCATTAACGTTAGTACCAGTCGGCCCGGTCATCAAAAGAGCGTCGGCCTCTTTGAGAGCGTTATAGGCATCATTGTTTCTGAGAACTTCGGGAATGCTGATGCCTTTATTTTTGAGAATGCCCGCTGTCTTTCCGTCAACAATTCCTCCGGCAGCGTCAGTAGGACCGTCAGTGCCGTCAGAACCGAGCGAGGCAGCAACAACATTATCGAGACCGTCAATACCTACAGCCGCCGACAACGCCAGCTCCTGATTCCTACCGCCCATTCCTTTTCCCGTCAAGTGTACGACAGTTTCACCGCCAGCGATGATAGCGCAGGGAGCTTTCACGGGCTGTCCTGATGTCAAAACTTCACGTGCCACTCCGGCCATGAATGAACCTGCCTCTCGTGCTTCACATGTTAGAGTTGTCGTCAAAATCAGGGGAGTGTAGCCTTTCTTCGCTGAAAGTTCGCTGACCGCCTTGCAGAGCTGAGTAACGCTTCCTGTGATTACGGCGGTAACATTGTCGAGCTTCTTGGGGGTTTCGTGTGAAAGTACTTCCATCAGTTCGGGCTTGACACGGAGGTTGTATTTCTTTACGACTGAGAGAGCTTCTTCGCTTGTTGACATATCGGGGGCGGCAGGGCCTGAAGCGATACTGTCCAGCCTGTCGCCGAGAACGTCAGACAAAACGACCATGAAGACGTGAGCAGGTGAACAAAGTTCGGCGAATCTTCCGCCCTTTACGCTTGAGAGGTGTTTGCGTACTGCGTTGATCTCAACGATGTCGGCACCGCAAGCGAGAAGCTGCCCGGTTATGTCCTGCATGTCTTGGAGTGTTACGCCTTCGGCAGGGTACTCAAAGAGTGCCGAGCCTCCTCCCGAGACGAGGAACAGAACAGTATCATCAGCAGTGAGATTCTTGACGTGTTCGAGTAGAGCCTTAGTGCCGTTGATTGTGTTCATGTCTGGTACAGGGTGAGCGGCTTCAAAGATTTCGAGGCCGGGAATGTCTCCCATTGAGTGATCGTATTTCGTTACGACCGCGCCCGTTATGCCTGAACCGAGAATGTCGCTTGCCGCCTTTGCCATTCTCCATGCTCCTTTACCGATTGAGGCGACAATGAGCTTTCCTTTTCCTTTTCGGGAAGTGAACACGGGGTTATTGAGAGCTTCTTTGACGGCGTTTTCAGGCAGTACGGCTTTTATTGCACCGTCAAGAATTTCACGCATATCATTTTTGATCATGTGAAAGACTCCTTTTGTTATTGTTGGGAAATTTCTGCTGACTTATTCTATCATGATGACAAAAAATCTTGTCTCTGTTTGTATTATAATATCGTGTAATTTTCTACAGGGAGGATATTGTTATGAAGAAATTTTTTGTGTTACTGTTGGTTCTTGCGTTGAGCGCAGGAGTTTGTTTTGCTGACGGCGGAAAGCTCAAATCACCTGCTGACCTCAAGACCGAGAAACTTGCTGCACAGCGCGGCACAACAGGCCAGTACATCGCTGAGGACTTGCTCGGCGACAACAAAGCACTTCTCCTTACGACCTACGAGAAATACGTTGACGCAGTAGCCGCACTTCGTCAGGGAAAAATCCGGGCAATCGTTATGGACGAGATGCCTGCGAAAAGATTCCTGAACGAAGTCGAAGGACTCGCAATCATGGACGAGGCACTCAGCAGCGAGAGTTACGCAATCGGTTTCAAGAAGGGTAACACTGAACTTGTCGAACAGGTCAACAAGGTACTCGCTGAAATGAAATCTGACGGCACAATGTCGGCGATTTTCGCAAAGTACATTGACGGAGATTATTCAGCCGTGAAGCCTGAGAATATTGACTTCAACGCAGGAGCGGCGAACGGCAAGTTATACGTTGGAACGGAAGCAGGTTTCGCACCCTATGAGCTGAAAGTCGGCAACGGTTTCATCGGAATTGATGTTGAAATGTGCGCACACATCGCCAAGAAACTCGGCAAGGAACTCGTGATCATCAACATGAATTTTGACGCTCTTCCTACAGCGGTATCAACCGGAAAAGTTGACATGATCTGCGCAGGAATGACGGTAACAGACGAACGCAAAGAAAATATGGACTTCTCCGACAATTACGTTGACGGAGTGAGGCAGGTTGCTTTAGTGCGTGCTGACGACTATGAGAAGTAGAAGCTATGAAGGAGCAGGGCGGGGCAATGTCCTTTTAGGACTTGTAGGAGCGTTCCTGCTCTATTTGCTTTGGGAGTCGGGATTTTTCACGGCAGAGGCTTGGAGCGATTTCAACAGGAGGTTTTACCAGAACTTCATCAAAGATGACCGCTACATGATGCTTGTTGACGGTCTAAGGTCAACAATATTCATGACATCGGGAGCGACCATCATCGGAGTCATAGTGGGCTTGATTTTGTCGGTAATAAGAGTTGCCTACAAGGGCGGAGTGCCGATACCGTTGCTGAATAAGTTTGCTGAATGTTACATCACCGTTCTTCGAGGAACTCCGGCGATGGTTCAGCTCTTAATCTGGAACTTCACGATCTTCGCTTCAGCAAGAGACCTCAACACTCAATACATTGCAATTCTCGCGTTCGGTTTGAACTCTGGGGCATATGTCGCTGAAATTTTCAGGGGAGGAATCGAGTCGATTGATGCCGGACAGATGGAAGCGGCCAGATCGCTTGGACTAACTTACGGTTCATCAATGAGATACGTAATACTCCCTCAGGCTTTGCGCAATGTTGTTCCGATGCTCTTCAACGAGTTCATTGCCTTGCTGAAGGAAACATCAATAGCCGGTTACATAGGAATTGACGACTTGACGAGGGCGGGACAAAACATTCAGGCACTGACGCTTGAACATTCACAGCCTTTAGTGATGGTGGCAATAATATATTTGGTGATAGTGCTGTTACTGACTCGCTTGGTTCGTAAGCTGGAAGAATGGTTAAGCAGGGGGAGGAGGTAAAGTTATGGCGGTTATCGAAGTGAAAGACCTTCACAAAACTTTTGTGCGTCAGGACGGAACGAAGCTGAACGTTCTCAACGGCATCAACACGAGTATAGTGAAGGGCGAAAAGATTGCGGTGATAGGGCCGTCAGGTTCGGGAAAAAGTACATTCCTTCGCTGCCTCAACAGAATGGAGGAGCCTACGTCAGGGACAATTACCTTCAACGGCGAGGACATTACCTCCCCTGAATGCAACATCAACCTTGTGAGACGTAAAATGTGCATGGTGTTCCAACACTTTAACTTGTTCCCTCATTTGACGGTGAGAAAGAATTTGACGCTTGCGCCTGTTGACCAGAAGTTAATGACTCAGGAAGAAGCCGATGTTAGAGCGAAAGAACTTCTTGCGCGTGTCGGACTTGCCGACAAGATAGACGAATGGCCGGACAGGTTATCGGGAGGACAGAAGCAGAGAGTTGCAATCGCTAGGGCTATGGCGATGAATCCTGAAGTTCTGCTGTTCGATGAGCCGACAAGCGCGTTAGACCCTGAGATGATCGGCGAAGTTCTTGACGTTATGCAGGAGCTTGCAAACTTTGGAATGACGATGTACTTGGTGACTCATGAGATGGGATTCGCCTACAAGATAGCTCACAGGGTGCTTTTCATCGACAAGGGCGTAATCAGTGAGGAAGGAACGCCCGATGAAGTTTTCAACCACCC
>CAJODC010000038.1:0-9540 GCA_905233215.1 uncultured Synergistales bacterium | reverse complement strand
GGCCAGATGTTAAACTCAGTCGGCTAATGACAAATATTATTTTAGGGAGTGTAGAAACTTTCAAATGGCAACACGCAGAGAACCTCGATTCAAATTATGCCGTCATCTTGGCGTGAATGTCTGCGGACATCCTAAAGCGTTAAAACGTGCGGACACAAAGAAAAACGCCTCAGCAGCGGCGGCTCGTACAGGTCAAAAAGTATCACAATACGGTCTTCAGCTCCTTGAGAAGCAGAAGATCAAGGCTTATTACGGAATACTTGAACGCCAGTTCGCCCGTTACTTCAACGAGGCAAGCAAGAGCGATGAAATGACCGGCGTTGCCCTGCTCAAGGCTCTTGAGTGCAGACTCGATAATCTTGTTTACCGTACAGGCTTCGCACGTTCAATCCGTCAGGCTCGCCAGCTTGTTACTCACGGCCATGTTCTCGTAAACGGCAGCAAGGTCGATATTCCTTCGTTCGGCGTAAAAGTCAACGATGTAATTTCACTCAAGGAAAAGACCCGCACTAATCCTCTTGTAGAAGCAAACTTCAACGGTTTAGTGTCATTCAACGTTCCATACCTTGAGAAGGACAAAGCACAGTTCAGCGCAAAGTTAATCCGTGAACCTATGCGCGAGGAACTGCCGATAGACGTAACGGAAATACTCGCGGTCGAGTTGTACTCAAAGTAGCAGAACTTAAACGACCGTAACAAAAACTCTTATCAAGAGAGGCGGAGGGACCGGCCCTATGAAGCCCGGCAACCTGTCAAATCAGGTGCCAATACCGGCAGCAAGTCAAAGCTGAATGATGAGAGAGAGCGACAGATTCAGAAATTTGTGTGTACTCTCTTGAATTATTCAGGGGAGTACAAATTTTTTATATGGAGGCATAAAATGGCAGAAAGTTTCATTTTTTCATCAGAGTCAGTAACAGAAGGACACCCCGACAAAGTAGCCGATCAGATTTCTGACGCAGTGCTTGACGCGATACTCAAAGATGACCCGATGGGTCGAGTTGCGTGTGAAACGCTTGTGTCGACCGGACTGGTTGTAGTCGCTGGCGAAATCACGACGAAGACTTACGTTGACATTCCGAAGATTGCCAGAGAGACGGTCAAGGAGATCGGTTACACGAGAGCCAAATACGGTTTTGACGGCGATACATGCGCAGTGCTGACGGCGATTGACGAACAGTCAGGAGATATTGCTCAGGGAGTTGACAACGCAATCGAAGTGAGGGACTCGAATGTCGGCGATGAGGACATAGCGAAGATCGGAGCAGGCGATCAGGGAATGATGTTCGGTTACGCAACGAACGAGACGGAAGAGTTCATGCCGATGCCGATAGCATTGTCTCACGCACTGGCAAGGAGGCTCACGAAGGTACGCAAGGACGGAACGCTGACGTATCTCAGGCCGGACGGAAAGACTCAGGTCTCGCTGCGTTACGAGGGAAGGAAGGCAGTTCACGCTGACACAATCGTAGTGTCGACACAGCATGACGAGAAGACGAGCCTTGAGCAGATTCGAGCGGACATGACCGAACATGTAATCAAGCCGATAGTGCCTGGAAATCTCATTGACGGAAGCACGAGAATTTTCGTCAACCCTACAGGGCGTTTCGTCAAGGGCGGACCGATGGCCGACTCGGGGCTGACGGGGCGAAAGATTATTGTTGACACTTATGGAGGCTGGGTGCCTCACGGAGGCGGAGCGTTCAGCGGCAAAGACCCGACGAAGGTTGACAGGAGCGGGGCATACATGGCCAGATACGCGGCGAAGAATATTGTTGCTTCCGGGATTGCTGACGAGTGCCAGATTCAGGTGGCTTACGCAATCGGAGTCGCTGAACCTGTTTCGCTGAATGTCAATACTTTCGGGACCGGGAAAATTCCTGAGAGTGAAATCGTGAAGCTGCTTCGGGAATATTTTGACTTCAGACCGGCGGCGATAATTCGTGATTTGGACTTGAGGAAGCCACAGTACAAGGCATTGGCGGCTTATGGTCATATGGGAAGGATAGATCTTCCGAATTTGCCGGGCTGGGAGAAAACTGACAGGGCTGAAGCGTTGAGGAAGGCTGCTGGAATTTAGCGGTCAGGAAAAATTTTGCCCTCCTCTGAATTTCAGGGGAGGGATTTTTGTATAAAAATCAGTAAAACTACTGTTAAAAAAAAAAAGCAAATTACTCTGATTATTTATAATCAATCATTGATTGGAGGTTAGTAAATTGGATATTCTTGCATCTATTTAAAAGGGGTAAAATCTTTCTGAGTGATGACGATTTTGACGAGGCTGAACGTTATTTTGAGCAGGCATTACGGCAAGACCCGGAAAACTCACAGGCATATTTGGGCAAACTCATGGCGCAGAAGAGAGTACATAATACTGATGAACTCGCAAGAATTGATTCACAGTTGAGCGAAGAAAAATTGTTTCGGCGTGCTTTAGAGTTTGCTGACGATGCAAAAAAGCAGGAGCTGCAGAGATTCCTTAATCTAAATGTTGCATTGAAGGAGAACGCCGAGATGGAAGAAGTGTATCAAGAGGCAAAACAGATATTCATGAAGGCATCAACGAGCGGTAACGTTGACGAACTGAAACATTCAGCAGAAATTTTTGATGCACTCGAGGACTACAAGGACAGCCAAGCCCTTGCCGAAAGCTGTAGGCAGGAAGCAGAACAAGAAACGAGACGCGGTAAAACTGTTGTGATTGTAGCAAGCGTGGTAATAATTGCGATTTGTGTCATCGCAACGATCATCACCAGGATAATGAAAATGTAGCCATAAAAAATCCCCTGCTGATTCAGACAGGGGAGGGAATTTTTACGCAAACATCATCGTGAAAAACACCACATACACCAATCCCGGCAGCATGTCTCCGAGTTTCAATCTCGTAATCTTCATCATGTTCAGACCGATACCCATAATCATAAGTCCGCCAATCCCCGAAATGTTAGCGTACATCGACTCGGTTATGACGCTTTCAGCCCATGAAGCACCGAGCGTAATCGCCCCCTGATACAGGAACAGAGGCACGACCGAGAACATTACCCCTATACCGTAAGCCCCGGCGAACATTGAGCCCGCTATGCAGTCCATTATTCCCTTTGTCATGAGAATCTCAGGGTTATGCCTCAAACCGTCCTCGATTGCTCCGATTATGGCCATAGAGCCGACACAGAACAGCAGAGTCGCGTTCACGAAGCCTTCAGTGAATTTTGCGTTTGACGTGTGAATTTTTGCCTTCAGAATGTTGCCCAATGAGTTTAATTTTGTCTCAATTCCAAGAAATTCTCCCGTTACAGCACCAAGCACAAGGCTCAATAATACCGCTATGGAATGCTCCATCTTCAACGCCATATTTATGCCGACATAAATTGTGAACAGCCCCAAGCAGTTGAAGATAGTATCATTCGTTTTCTCAGGAATGAATTTCCCGGCAGCAAGTCCGATTATGCTTCCGAGAATTACGGCTATACAGTTGAAGATTGTTCCTCCAGCGGGTATTGACTTGAAAATTTCCAGCACGATTATTTTCTCCTATCTAGTTTTTTCCGACATGGCCGTAATTTTATCAAAACTGTGCCAGAAGACATAAGCAAACGAAAAAAAATCCGTCTTTTTGGGACGGATTCTCTTTTCGTTCTATAATGGACTATAAGGACACCGAATACAAGGACTCTGATTCTCGTATGTGGTCGGTAGTAGTGGATCATGTGAAGTTCGTGGGAAATTCTGTCTCGCGCTATGCGTCTAAACTGGGATATGTTGCTGTGCGTTATGGTTTGTCACCGAACACGGTCATGAAGTACAGACGGGATTTTTCCGAGAAACTTGCCGGAATGCTGCTGATGCCGACAGGTGAAGGTGATGATTTCTACCTGTTGCCGGGTTAAGTTCGCTCATAATCTGCTAAAATAATATACAATTCATAATACTCTGTTGCTGTTGAAGGGCTACGTTCCCACGTAGTTGACTAATGTAGACAGAACGGAGTGTTTGTTATATTTTTGTACGAGAAGGTGAGAAAATGGCTGTCCTTTCAGATGGTCGGCTGATAGAAATGATTGCTGACGGCAAGTTGAAGCTTATACCGTTTCTACTGGAGAATATTCAGCCTGCATCAATAGACCTTAGGCTAGACAAGCTGATCAAGCTACAGGTTGGGGAGGGGATTATTGACTTGTCCGAAGACAGCAGAAAATCTTTCAAAGAATTGGTAATGAAGGATGACTATATCCTCGATGCTGGAGCAATGATTCTCGGCCAGACATTAGAATATATAGGAATCCCAAGAGAGTGCAACGCCACAATTCATAACCGAAGCAGCATTGCGCGTGATGGAGTAGACGTAAGTGCAGGGTCATACATTAACCCCGCCTATGAGGGGCATCTTGCGCTTATCATCAGGAACATCGGCAATCAGCCTGTGCGGTTATTTCCGGGAATAAGAATTTGCCAGATGGAACTATCTGATGTTACACCATCTCCAATCAGGGATTATTCCCAGCGCAAGGACTCAAAATATTTTGGTGAGTTCGATTCTTTGGTCTCCAAGATTCACATTGACGAAGAGATTGTCTCATTCAAGAAAAACGGCGGTGAAGGAAGTCTTTCCGATTTTATAGCATTAGAGCTTCGGAAGCGGCGAAGGAATGTCCTTGATGTTATGCCTGAAGAGCTGAAAAAGGAATTGGATTTGCTGTGAAAAAGCGCGAGGTACGCAAATTTTTGATTAAAGCGTTAAGGGATAACATTAGAAGCTACATTATATCTGACATTCTCAAGCAAGATCTGGAAAAACTCAAGGCTGAGTACAGAAAACAGAATAAGGCCGAATTACCATCTGAAAAAGAGGCTCGTTTTATGGAATGGAAGCTGAGGGAGGCAGCCTCAGAAGCAGATGACATGATTGAAACCTGTGTGGACGAGTTCATAGCACAAAAATTCAGGTGGCTTCCGTTCAGAAATTTGTCAATTATGGGTATATTGATAATTTCCCCTATGCTTTCTTTGGCTTATTATTGCACTAGACATTTGAGATTCTTGCGGGAGCGATAGTAAGCCTTTTAGGGTTATTAGGACTCTTGGTTGCGATAGTAGTTGATGAATTAAGGAAAGAATAAGTCATTGTTGTACGGAGTGAATTACGACCCCGAATGGCGCAACCAAGTTGGAGGAACACAATCAGCGAGGGTCGGCAGAGTTTTGAACGATGATGAAGCTGATTGGCATGAAGCATGGGCGTTATTTCCGGGCGATGTCGCATATGTGTGCACGCTTCGTTACATGGAGAGACAGTAGCAAAAAGTTGGAGCGCAAAATTTTGGGTATCGTACATAATGCTTTGTCTTTTTGCGATGCTGTCAGGTGCTATGTGTGCATGGCTAAGGGAAGCGGGTTGCGGACTGACATGGATGTTTGCGGATTTTGTCAACAAACGCTTAAAGCGTGGGCTTGCGCTGGATTGTGATTCAGAGTCGAAATCGGAAGAATCGCAGGAAACAGAAAACAGCGGGTAATCCCATGTGCGTGAGAGCGGTTGTCGTGCTGATTTTGCGTGTGAATGCGAGTGTCCGAGTTTATCCTTTTAGGACACTGGGAATTTTTGCCCGTCAGGTGGCACAAAGTCAGTGATAAAAGGTACTGAGAGCGAATTTTGAGTTGCGGTCAGCCCGCTGAGCCCGGAATTTTTCTAGCGTCAGAATTTTCAAGGTAGCAGTGAATTACCCCTTGCGGTGTCTGGATTGACGGTATACCACTGCCAAACGGGATAATGTTATTCCCAGAGGAATTAGTTTTTTTGAATGGCAAGTAAGGAGATGTAATACCGATGGCAAAATTCACAAAAGGAAGATGGGCAGTATTTGATGGTTGCAAGATTTATGCCTTGCCATATAACGAAGCCGATGATGCGACATTAGTTGCGGTAGTCATAAATCGAATGACGTACGATGAGAAAGAGAACGAGATAAAGCAAACCACAGCAGAACGGAACGCGAACGCAATCCTTATAGCCCATGCCCCCGAAATGTATGAGCTGTTGAAGGCAATCCGCGAGAATATGCCCATTTTAGCGGGGTCAAGCGAGCTTGATGGATTGTTCGAGGCTGTTTTCAACGCGGGGAGGCTTTTATCCAGAATAGATATAGAGTCGAATGCCGAGACGGAAGACGCAGAGCCGTGATTTTCGGACAATTAGAGTAACCCCCGCTGAAGCAGCAGCTTTTATCCAAGTCCCTGAACGAACTTTCTAAAGGAAACGTGAATATTACGGCAGACGGTAATATGAAGCATCAAGCAGCTAGAATTGACTTGAATTAGCCCCCTGTTTCCAGAGGGCTTTTGATTAAGCGTACTGCTTTGATTTGTATTTCCTGCGTTTAATCTCGCGGCGAATACCAAGTTTTTGCATGAGCGCATCTTGAAGGGTTTGTGAAAAGTTGATCTCAGCTTCTTTGCCTTCATGGAGCAACCATGCCGGGACGGTAACAGTTTTGCTCATTGCTTTGTCGTTAAAGCGAGCGCGAACAGCAGGCATCGAGACGCGAATCAGTGAAACAATCTGGTTAGGCTTTAACTGCTTTTTTACGTCAAGAACATCAGAAGGTTCAGGTATTGGCACATTATCCTGTTCATCGGAAAAAAGCCGGAGACTTAATGCGTCAGTTGCCATATAAACGGCTTCATCGTTATTGTCAGCGCAGGATAAACAACCGGGCAAATCAGGGAATTTAATAGAAATCCCATCGTCAGCATAGTTAAAAATTGCTGGGAACGTATAAACGTCTTTCATCAATAGGCAACTCTCCTTTGTGATAAAATTCATGGGGGAGTTATTTCCCCCATAGTCCCGCTTGAATGAGAATGCTCTTTCTCGTTTCTTCCGGGAGGGTTTTGCGTCCGGCCGGTACAGTAATTTTTCCTTTTTTGATGGGGTGAATAAATTGTTGATGACTTGAGCCGGATTGTTTTCGTTGTTTGTCTTTGTCCTCTATCCAACCGTCTAATTCTAAGAGCCGGACTGCTTCTTTACTTGACAGTGTTTTTTGTTGAAGCAGTTTTTTTAATTCTTTGTCCTTCTTGGACATTTCATCACCTCGTTTTCTCTCAAGATGATGAAATTATAACACGTTTTATAAACGTGTCAATATATTGATAAAGGTTGATAAAAACTGAAGAAATAACAATAATAAAATTATTTTGTTGTTATTATTTTCGATATTTGCGCAAGGAGAGTGGAGTAAAATGCCAAGCGTAACCAGATTAGGCGACACATGTACCGGCCATGACTGTTTTCCACCACGCGCAAACTCTCAGGGAAGCCCTAACGTTTTCGTCAACGGGATACCCGCACACCGTCAAGGAGATTCATGGGAGACACATTGCTGTACACACCCCAAAGTTCCTCACGGATGCCATTCGGGGATTCTAGGTTCGGGAAGTTCGACAGTTTATGTCAACGGAAAACAGTTAGGCAGAATCGGAGACCCTGTTTCTTGCGGCTCAACCGTAGCAAGCAAATTCAAATATTCCACTCAGCTTTTCGAGATGCATCACCTGCTTTATACGGCGATGCTTCAACAGTCCCTTCAGGACGGAACATACACACCCGCGCAGGGAAAAAAGTTTTTGATCCGTGAGCGTGGGAAACCCCGTTACATCACAAGCAACGCAATGGCCGACAAGACCGTTAATCACATAATCTGTGACGGCATTTTAACGCCAACGCTTCAGAAATATCTCATTTATGACAATGGCGCATCCCAAAAGGGGAAGGGCGTAGATTTTCACCGCAGACGTTTCGAAGCACATTTACACAAGTACTTCATGAGGCACGGAACGAATGACGGGTTTATCATGCTTGGTGATTTCAGCGGGTATTATGCCAACATTCCGCACGATAAATGCTACGATATTTTGGCGCATTTCCTGACTCGCTCCGTTGATAATCCGGCGGAACTCTCAATGACGCTTGATTTGCTGTCAAAGATATTCAGGACTTTCAGAGTTGATGTCAGCAGATTCTCGGACGAACATATACAGGCATTCATGGCCGGGAAAATAGACCAAACGATTAACTTAAACGTGCCGCACGTAGTCCTTACGGGTGAGAAATTCCTCGATAAGGGTGTGGACATCGGCAACCAAGCCTCACAGAATAGCTGGAAATATTATATCAAAAAAAGAAAGGAGAATACCGCGCTCCTTCCCATAGCTAAAGCTAGGGGTATCCGCACGGAAAGTTTTGATAACTTGGGCGTATTAACAGCTATGGTCTACATCATGACCGATAAGGCATCAGATGCCCGGAGCGTTCACCCTGTCCCCAGCAAGCACTACTACTCGGTGTTGCGTGAAGGGTACAAGGCATTCGGATTTAATGATAAAATTCTCATTGAGGCGTTAGTCGAGGCCGTGAGGCTGACAAACCCTCGTTAAAGTCAGTACACACATACTCCTTTTTGTGTACTGCGTTTCGCTTGATAGCGGTCTCCCAATCTATCATGGAGACCGTTTTTATTTTGCCAGTTCATCAAGATAATCCGCCCACCACTGCATCAGCCTGACTCTTTCCGGCATGTATTCGGCGTGATTGTATGCCCCTCGCACAGAGTTTCCCTCCACGTGCGCAAGCTGCCTCTCTATCACATCTCTGTTCCAGCCGTGTTCGTTGGCGATTGTTGAAAACATCGCACGGAAGCCGTGAGGAGTAATTTGTTCCTTCGTGAAGCCTATTGTCCGTAACGCAACTCTGACACCGTTTTCTGACATGCACTTCCCGTTGTTTCTCGGCGTAGGGAAGCGGTATACTTGACCGATAATTGTTTTGACTCTCTTTGCTGTTTCATCATGCCCCGTATCTTCAATTCTTCGGCAAATGTGCAGAATAATCCCTTACGTTATATCACGGAGTGGCCATGCTCCCAGCGTGGGAAGTATGTACTTGTTCAGTCGGTAATGAATAGTTTTCAGATAGCCTCCGGTTTTGTCTTTCATGCGAACTTTCAGCCATTCGCTGGCAGCTTTCGAAAATGTCTGTGGAATATTTGCTGATTTAAGGGAAAGACTTTTGCCTTTTGCGCGGTCTGTCTGTATCTCATCTCGTTTTTGTCTGGCATCTTTCAGGGATAAAACAGGGTATGAGCCAAGTGATAACTGACGCTCTTTCTTTTGTTCCCAGTAACGCAGAATCCAATATTTTCTCCCGGACGGGTCAACTCTCAGATACAACCCTCTGTCATCACGCATCATGTAGGGTTTCTCTTTTGGTTTCGTGTTCTTAACTTGCAACTCCGTCAACATTGTATACACCTCACTTTTGGGTTTTACCGTAGAAAGATTTTTACAGCTTATTTTTTCTACGGTTCTTTATACGGTGTCATTTTGGCTTTAGCGGGTTTTTATTGGTGTTCAATGGAGTAATAATAACAGAAAAACCGCCTTGTGAGCGGATTTTTGTATTCTATCAGTCTTAATTGTTTTGTCTTTGAATGGACTGTGAGGGACTCGAACCCACGGCCCGCTGATTAAGAGTCAGCTGCTCTA
>CAJODC010000037.1 GCA_905233215.1 uncultured Synergistales bacterium | reverse complement strand
CTAAATATACCTGATGCCGGAGAATTGATGTACCTAAAGTGTATGCAGATGTTCGTACATGATAATAATGATGGTCAAGGCAGACAATTTGCATTCAGAGAACTTAACGTCAACGGAGATACTTGGCTTCCTACAAATGGTTTCAACCAAGAGAAAAACATTCTCGACATCTACATGGAACTCGACACTTCAACAAATATTTTCACCCTCTACGTACTCGCAACAGGCGGTTACGACGCAGGAGTCACATATGACCGCCCGGCATCATGGCCGAAAGAGGCTACACCAGCCGGAACAGACCGAGCTAAAGCAGAAGAAGCGTGGAAAGCTCACGACTACAGCCATCACACAGTCTACGTATCACGAGCATCATGGAAACTCAACAACATTCCCGACGATTTCAGTTGGAACTAGTCAGCCCCGACAATGCCACGCCAATGTGACTCACTCTCACAATCTTGATGCCGTCAAATTTCACCTGCTCCCTCGAACTCACTACCGCCGTGTGAAATCCAAGCCTCGCAGCTTCCTTCAGCCTCAAGTCAATTCTCGTTACCGGCCTGACCTCGCCAGCGAGTCCGACCTCGCCAAGCCAGCACGTCCCAGCCTGTAACGGTACGTTCCTCAACGCTGAAGCAATCGCTGCGCACGCTGGCAAATCCGCGCTAGGGTCCTGAATGCTTAGTCCTCCGGCAACATTGATGTACAAATCGTGATTGTTTGTCGATATGCTGCAGCGCCTGTCAATTACCGCCGTCAATAGCTGAAACCTGTTAAGCTCAATTCCTCTCGATGTCCTTCTCGGATAAGGAAACACCGTTCTTGCCGCCAATGTCTGAATCTCAGCGGCTAGAGGCGTGCTTCCCTCAAGAGCGATCGTCATCGCCACTCCGGCAACGGCTGAGTCGTCCCTGTTCCAGTATAGTCCGCTCTTGTCGGCAACCGGCGATAATCCTCCTTCGGTCATCTCGAACACTCCAAGCTCTTCAGTGCTTCCGTAACGATTCTTCACAGCCCTTAACATTCGGTAAGACGAATAGCCTTCCCCCGAAAACGAAAGCACAGTGTCAACCATGTGTTCAAGCATCATAGGCCCTGCGATTTTTCCGTCCTTAGTGATATGACCGATCACTACCGCCGGAATCATGTGCTGTCTTGCCGTGTCGATGACTCTCTGTGCTACGGCTCGGACTTGCGTTACTGTTCCCGGCCAGCCCGAGTCGCTTCCTGTCGACATGGCCTGAACGCTGTCGAGTACGATGAACGAGAATTTTTCACTCTCAACACTCCGTAAAGCATCGTCAATGTTTGAGCCTGAATAGAGATAGAGATTTTGACTTGCTACGTTGATTCTTGAAGCCCTCAAAGCAACTTGAGCGTCAGACTCTTCGCCCGAAATATACAGTACAGGAAGCCCGGAATTTTTCGCCACGCTCCCTGCTGCCTGAAGCAAGAGTGTCGACTTTCCGATACCGGGCTGGCCTCCGATGAGAACGACTCCGCCCGGCACTAATCCACCGCCAAGAACCCTGTCAAGTTCGCTGATGCCTGTCGCTATTCTTGACGGGGCTTTAACGTCTAATGCGCTTATGATTTTTACTGACACTGCGTTTGTCGTCTGCTGTTCTGTTTTTGACTCTTGCGACTCTATGAACGTTCCCCATGAATTGCACGAGGGACATTTACCGGTTTTCGTTGTTGTTGTGTAACCGCATTCTGTGCAGATGTAGCGTGTGATTTTTTTTGTTGACGGCATTTTTTGTCCTTCCGTTTGACTGATACATTTTTCTTGTATGATAATATCTGCGTTATTTGAGTCAATCAATAAATTTTCACGCAAAGGATTTATCGCAATGATAGCAATCGTAAATTACGGAGTAGGAAATCTTTTTTCACTTGAGAGTTCATTGAAGGCGATCGGCCATGACATAATCATAACGTCAGAACCCGATGATCTCAGGAGTGCCGACAGAATAATTCTTCCCGGTGTCGGAGCGTTTGGTGATGCTGCGGAAAAATTATTCACATCGGGACTCGTTCAGTCTTTGATTGACGAGGCGAGGAAAGGAAAGCCCCTTTTGGGAATCTGTCTAGGTATGCAGCTTCTTTTCACGAAGAGCTACGAGTTCGGAGAATATGACGGTCTCAATCTCATACCGGGTACAGTCTGCGCAATCAAAAACGTAATCCCCCCTTCACTGAAAATTCCTCAAATGGGCTGGAACTCGTTAAATTTTACGAACAAGTCAGAAATTTATTCACGCACTCAGGAAAATTCATACGTTTACTTTGTGCATTCATACTCTGCTTTCTGCGATGAAAAATATATCACTGCCACGACCGATTACGGAGCAGCTCTCACCGCCTCAGTGCAGAACGGGAATGTTTACGGCGTTCAATATCACCCTGAGAAGAGCGGTAACACGGGGCTTGATATTCTGCGGTCATTCTGTGAGGTGTGAAGATGATAATTTTTCCGGCGATAGATATTTTTCAGGGTAAGGCCGTCAGACTCCTTCATGGCGATTACGACAACATGACGGTCTACGACAATGACCCTGTGAACACTGCAATGAAGTTCAAGGCTGAAGGAGCGGAATGGATACACGTTGTTGACCTTGAGGGAGCGAAATCGGGAAGGCCAGTGAACATTGAGACAGTCATGACTATACGTGAAGCGTGCGGTCTGAAGTGTGAAATCGGCGGTGGGATTCGTGATCTGTCGACAATAGAACTTTACGTCAACAAAGGAATTGACCGTGTGATTCTCGGAACGTCAGCGACAAAACAAGATTTTTTGCGTGAGGCCGTCAAGAAATTCGGCGATAAAATCGCTGTAGGCGTTGACATAAAGAACGGAAGAGTCGCCGTCAAGGGCTGGCTTGAAGATTCAGGGCTTGACGCTCTCGACTTCTGTAAAAAGATTCAGGGCGAAGGCGTTACGACTCTAATCTCAACCGACATATCACGGGACGGAGCGATGAAGGGCACTAACACTGAACTCTACAGGACACTTTCACAGATGGTCAAAATCAACATAATAGCTTCCGGCGGTGTAAGCAGTCTTGATGACGTGAAAGAACTTTCGGGGCTTGGCCTTCACGGAGCGATAATAGGCAGGGCATATTACACGGGAGCAGTGAAAATTTCAGAGGCAATCGAGGCGGCGAAGAGATGATAACAAAAAGAATAATCCCATGTTTGGACGTTAAAGACGGAAGAGTCGTTAAGGGCGTGAATTTCCGATGGTTGAGCGATGTAAGTTCTCCCGTTGAACTCGCTAAATTTTACTCGGATAACGGAGCTGATGAACTTGTGTTCTACGACATAACAGCTTCATCGGAAGGACGAAAAATTTTCACCGACATTTTACGGCAGACGGCAAGAAATGTTTTCATACCTCTCACGGTCGGCGGAGGAATTTCGGCACTCTCTGACTTTGAGCGTGTACTGTCCTGCGGTGCCGACAAGGTGAGCGTGAACACAGGAGCGATTCGTAACCCCTCGTTGATTCCCGAAGCAGCGAAGCTCTACGGCTCTCAATGCGTTGTAATCTCTGCTGACGTTATGAGGGTGGGCGGTGAGTTTCATGTTTTCGCAAGAGGCGGACGAGATGACACTGGCATTGAGGCTGTCGGCTGGATTAAGAGCTGTGTCGATAACGGAGCCGGTGAGGTCGTTCTGAACTCGATAGACACTGACGGAGTGAAGAGAGGGTTCGACATCGAAATGTTGAAGGCCGTGTGTGAATGCGTGAACGTTCCTGTGATAGCTTCGGGCGGTGCTGGAAGTATTGATGACTTCATCACGCTGTTCAGAGAAGTTCCGAAAGTTGACGCAGGACTTGCCGCTTCGATTTTCCATTTTGGGGAAGTTTCGATTACTGACCTGAAGAAAAGAATGTTTGACGAGAATATACCAGTGAGGCTATGAATGATGATTGATATTAACGAACTGAAATTTAATTCTGACGGCCTGATACCTTCTGTTGTTGTTGACGATGATACAGGCGATGTCTTGATGTTGGCTTACATGAACAGGGAGAGCCTCGAAATTTCGCTCGAAAAGAAGCTGACATGTTTTTGGAGCCGTTCACGTCAAGAACTGTGGCTGAAAGGCGAGACAAGCGGAAACTATCAGCATATTCGAGAGATATTGACTGACTGCGACCGTGATACATTGCTGGTTTACGTCAAGGCTGACGGCCCTGCCTGCCACTTGGGGAATGTCTCATGCTTCGTTGATGACGTAATGCCGAGAGAGAAAGAGTCCCACGAGAAATTTACGCTCTGCGGACTGATGGAACTCATCAAGGAGAGAAAGTCCCAAAAAGTTGAAGGCTCATACACTTCGTACCTGTTCGAGAAGGGACTGGACAAGATACTGAAGAAAATCGGCGAGGAAAGTTCCGAAGTCATCATAGCGGCGAAGAATGACCGAAAAGAAACGATCTACGAGATTTCAGACCTGATTTATCACTTGCTTGTTCTGATGGCCGAGATGAATATTGACACTAAGGACATACTCAAGGAATTAGCATCAAGACACGTCATAGACAAGAAGGTTAAACAGGAGAAAATGACATCATGACACTATGTGATTTTCACGTACACACGAATTTTTGTGACGGCAAGGACTTTCCCGAAGACATCGTGAAGGAAGCAATCAGACTCGGAATGAAGCGGCTCGGATTTTCGGATCATTCCTTCACGGAGTTTGACGGAGATTTTTGCATGACATTTGACGGAACACAACGCTACAAGGCTGAAATTCGCCGATTGAAGGAGAAGTACGCCGGAAAAATTGAGATACTTTGCGGAACGGAACAGGATTATTATTCCGACATGCCCGTGAATGATTATGATTACGTCATAGGCTCGGTGCATTACGTCATCATCGACGGAAAATATATCTGTGTTGACCATACGCCGGAAATCTTTGCCGAATTGATTCGCATGTGCGGTGATGACCCTTACGCTGTAGCCGAAAAATATTTCGCGCTTGTCTCGGACGTGGTGAGAAAGACTGACGCTGACATAATCGGACACTTTGATTTAATCACGAAGTTCAACGAGGACGGAAAATTTTTTGACGAAGACAATCCACGTTACGTCATGGCGTGGAAGTCAGCAGCCGATTCACTGTTGAAGACGGGAAAGCCCTTCGAGATTAACACGGGCGCAATCTCAAGAGGCTGGCGGAAAAGTCCGTACCCTTCGGAAAAAATACTCAGGTACATAGCCGACAACAACGGCACAGTGATACTCTCAAGCGATTCTCACAGCAAAGAAAATTTGATGTTCAAGTTCTCGGAATGTGAAGAGCTTGTGCGCAAGTTAGGACTCAGAATAACGGAATTATGATTTACTTCATAGGCGCAGGACCGGGAGCGGTTGACTTAATCACGGTAAGGGGAGCGGAACTTCTACGGTCAGCAAAAAGAATCATCTACGCCGCTTCACTGGTCAACCCTGAAATCATCGCTGAATATTCCCGGAAAGAATGCGAAATTTTCGACAGTTCCGCAATGACGCTTGATGAAATTACCGGGCTTCTAGTCTCAGGACATGAACAGGGACTGCTCACAGTGAGGCTTCATTCTGGAGACCCTGCAATTTACGGAGCTGTTCGGGAACAAATGAACGTTTTACGGCAAAAGGGAATACCCTTCGAAGTTGTGCCGGGAGTGAGTTCGCTTTTCGCCGTATCATCGGCACTCAAAACAGAATACATGATACCGGGAGGGACTCAAACGTTAATCATCTCTCGCATGGCCGGAAAGACTCCAGTCCCGGAACGTGAGAGCGTAAAATCTCTTGCCGTTCACGGCGCAAGCATGGCAGTCTTTCTCTCATCGTCAATGACCGCCAAAGTATGCGCTGAACTCATCGAGGGCGGTTTCTCTCCTGATACTCCTGCTGCGTTAGTGTTCAGAGCTTCATGGCCTGATGAGCGTGTAATCAGGGCTACACTGTCGACACTTCCCGAACTTTCACAGGGCATCAACAAGACAGCGATAATTCTCGCCGGTGATTTCCTTGATGATAACTTCGGCAGTGCCTCAAGACTTTACGACAAAAATTTTTCGCATGAATATCGTAACGGCATTCACTGAAAAGGGCGTTAATCTCGCCGTTAAGATCGCTGGCTTCATTGACGCTGAAGTTTTCGCACCCGAAAGATTTTCACGTTACAATGTGAAAATTATTGACGCTCCTTTGACTGAATGGACAGGGAAAATTTTTCGTGAGGCGAAAATTATCGTCTTCGTTGGTGCCTGCGGTATAGCTATCAGGTCAATCGCTCCTCACGTAAAAAGCAAAATGTCTGACCCTGCCGTCATCGTTGTTGATGAACTTGGGCGTTTCGTTGTGCCTGTACTTTCAGGCCATGTCGGCGGTGCAAACGAGGCAGCCCGGAAAATTGCTGGCTTCCTTCACGCTGTCCCTGTCATAACGACTGCCAGCGATGTGAATAATCTCACGGCGGTTGACGAATGGTCAGTGAAGAATGATTGCGTCATCGAAAATCCGAGTGCTGTCAAACATGTTTCATCACGTTTGCTTGATGGTGAGGCTGTCGGTGTTGCCGTAACTTGTGAGAACATTGGCACGCCTTTTCCGGTAACACTCTTTTTGAGACCGAAAGTTTTGGTACTCGGCGCAGGCTGTAACAGTAAAACCGATCCCGATGAATTTGAACGTTCAGCGGTTGACTTCCTGAACGGCGCGGGAGTAAGCGTTCTGAGTCTCAAGGCACTGGCCACGATTGACATCAAGAAAAACGAAGAGGCCATGAAAATTTTTGCTGACACTCACAATATACCGCTCGTTACTTTTTCTGCTGATGAACTTCAGAGCGTCAAAGGAACTTTCAACGCCTCCGAGATCGTCAAGAAGTTCACAGGCACTGACAACGTTTGCGAGAGAGCCTGTGTTCTTTGCGCCGGTGAAGGAGCGGTATTGATGAGGAGTAAGACTGTCTACAACGGGATAACTTTTGCCCTTTCCAGAGTCAATCCATCGGTGAATATTCCATTGCCTTAGTCTTCACAGTGTCAAGCTCAGAGAAAGAACGCTCCCTTACTTCAACGATGTAAACATTTCTCTCTGACGGCCTGTGAAGTGTCGGTGAAATGTCAAGCGTCTGATTCCCGAACGGTATGCCGCGAACACGGCTCATGTTGCGCAGTAATTCGGCTCTCGGCATGTTGTCGACAGGCTGGGGCATAACGTCAACAGCTCTCTTGAACCACTCGTAGAGGGCTATCGCTCTGCCTGCTGCTACTGGGTCGGCCACCTGCATGGCTCTCGTGCGCCACAACATTCGTCTTGTCTCGATGAAGCCTCCGTGTGTCAACAGCAGAACATTCTGATCAGCGAAAATCATTCCCCTGCAAGACAAATACATTTCGTCAGGTTCAGCGACGTTCCACAAACGCCAGCTAGTGCGAATCCTCATGAAGTTTCGCCAAATTTCACGCGCTCCCATGCTTCCGAGAAACGATATTACTACACCTGCCTGTTCGCCCTCAAAGCTCTCGATTTCTTCCGACATCATGTAGTAACTGTCTCTTGCTGAAGCGTCTGTCCAGTAAGGCATCGGGATAAATCCGGCAGAGTCAAGAAGCGTGTAACATATTTTCGCTTCACGTTCCTGATTGATTGTGAATCGGCTCGCTGCAAGTGCTATTCTTTTTTCACGCTGGTAAATTCTTTTCGCGTACTCTGTGAAAGCGGCGCACCTGTAATCCCTGTACATGTCGAGGGCAAAAACATTGTTCACGGGACGGCCTGCCCTGTCAATCAAAATATTCTCGCCTCCGGCAAGCATCAAAGGAATATTGCTGCCTCCAAGCCTTGAGACAAGAGTCCTGTCAGAATCGGGCGAGTATGTGAAGCTCATGACTGCTACGGTGTGAGGGTCATTGACTGAACCGCGTGAGGGCAAGTCATCGCCTTCGTTGGCAAAAACGAATTTCACATCATGACCGCCTATGCCTGAACTGCTCTCGGAGATTTCTTTCTCGCACCAAGTCAAAGCGGTCTTGATTGATTTGCCCGGTTCACTGTTCCAGCCCCCTGAAGGCGGTACAGCAAGGACGTTCCACACCCAGTCGTGAGACCTTTCGTCCGGCGGCTGAAGAGGGAACGCCCCTTGTGCTGAGCATAAAATTATTACGAGAGCGCAAAGAATTTTACGCATTGAAATTTCTTCGTGTTATTTTTTGCGTGATAACTGCTGGATTACGTCCTGTGTTATGTCAACTCCGCCGATCAATACAACGAACTTGTCGAGTACGAGCGTGAGTTTTCTCTTCACTGCAACTTCACGAACTGCCTGCTCACAGTCTCTGTATATCGGAGCCATGAGTCTCTGTTCTTCCTGAGCAAGTTCCATTCTTTTGGCCTGTACTGCCTGTGCTTTCTTGGCCGTGTCAGTTTCTTTGTCAGCGGCTTCTTTGGCTTCGTTCTCTTTCCTGCGTGCTATCTCGGCAAGCTGCTGGCGGGCCTGATTGAGTCCGGGGTGATTGTCGAGGATTAAACCTCTGTCGACTACTCCGACGAAATCGGCGGTGATTGGTGTTGATGAGGCCGATGTTTTCTTGGCTGCTGCTGAAGCTGATACCGAAAGGCTCATGATGAAAAGTGTTACCGCAAGTACGAGCATGATTACTTTCCTTGTTGACATTACTACTAAATTCCTCCTGTGTTTGCTTAAAGCCTTAAAAAATTCGCGTTGCATTCTAACATTCAAACTTTGAGCGGAATAACGTAGAAATAACTAATTATTCCCTGCAAAGTACTTCACGTTTCTCAAGAATCTTCATCAACGGCACTCCGACAACAAAACACGCTCCAGCTTCGCCGATTCCGACTTCAAGACATGTAGCGGCCAACGGAACGTCAATCAGGAAGTGAAGCATAGTTCCGATTATGACCATGTTTGATAGGACAGGCCAGAACGCGGCTAGCCATAAATTTTTTGACCGTCTCGACAGCACCGCCGCAATCAGCGTTGCGAGTCCTCCGAAAAACATATCGGCAAGTCCGAATCCTCCGTAAGCGTTTGCGAAGACACAACCGATGAATAAACCCGGCACAGCCTCAGACATGTAGAATGGAAGAAGAGTCAAAGCCTCCGACACCCTGAACTGTAAAGGCCCGTAAGAAATCGGCGCAAGTGCTACGGTCAAAGCAGCGTAGACAGCGGCTATCAAAGCTCCGCGAACAAGTTTTTTTGTTTTAATGTTAATCGCTCCTTACTGTTATGTTGATGTAATTCTTTTTTGTGTTCCTGAGAAAAATTTTTGACGACAATATTTTTTTGACCGATTCAAGAGACTGGCTGTTCACGTATAAAGGCTCTGAGTCGACTCCAGAATCCATCACAAAAATACCATCGTTCATGAAGAGATTTATCAGCTCCTCACGAAGTATTTTACTACTGCATTCAACCTCAATGATATAACCGAATGGAGGCAGAAGAAAATCACGCCTCGTTCTGATTTCGTCAAGAATAAAAGCATTCCAGCCCCTTGAGAGAAATTCAGCAAGTTTCATTCCCTTTTGTCTTGACTGAATCAACAGCTTTCTTTCGGGATCATTCTCACGGCCTCGCCAGTATGACTCAATAAGGTTACGGAAGACATTGAAACGCCTCGTGTAATCGTTCAGCCAAATCTCACTGTCAAGATCAAGCCATGCCACAAGCGAGGGATTAACGGTTCCGCAAAGTTCGAGTCCTTTTGATGTTGACAGTATCAAGCCCTTCATTGTTGAAACGTCAGAGCCTTCAGTGAAAATGTGAACGTCAGGAAAATATTTGCCAGCGATTTTCGCTAATGCCTCAAGTCCCGGCCTCTTTCCCTGCAAGAATGGATAACCGCATTTCTCACACTTCGAAGGAACTTCCCGGAGATTTCCGCATCGCCTGCACCTGAGAATATTGCCGTCATTCCTCGACTGCATGACGCTTCCGCACTTGGGACAGGTGATACTTTCACCGCAATTTTCGCAGAACACTTCAGACGATTCGCCCGTTCTGTTGAGGAGCCAGAGAACGTTACGGCCTGATGCGGTCTGTTTGTGAGTACGGCTTGTGAGAGTGTTGGTCAAAAGTATAGTACCCTCAATTCCGTTCAACGATTCTTTTCTTGACTGGTGAATATCGGCGAGAATGATATTTTTTCGGTCAGGCTTGAGGACTTCACGAGGCTTTGAACGAATGTATGTCTTGAGTGAAGGAACACGCCCGGCAAGTATCAATTCTGATTTCAGGTAAACCGCTCTGTGTCCTGCGAGACTCCTCGCTGAAAGATTCATAGTATAGGGTATTGCGTGAAAGGGACTCGACTCGTCCTCAACGATGATTTTTCGAGGCCTTAAAGGCGCAAACACTCCTCCCGGAGGAGCAGTAACGATTCTCACTTCGCCTGAATGAATTTTCTTCCACGCTTCACGCAATTTCTCAGGCGTTTCAGGCCACAACAAAGCCTCCTGCTTGAGGCCATCAGGAAGATTCAGAAAGAATGATTTTGCCTCGTCTCTTTTTGGGAACAAAATCAGAGTCGGCACGTTCTCTTTGAGTTCAGTCAAAAAAAATTTGACTCTCTCACTGTCAAGAGGGTTAAAGCAATGACGCTCCGTGAAATTTCCTGACGCTTCAACAAAAGGAGGAGGGCTTATCTTCTCGCCTGTGTAAACTGAATGAGGCAGTGCAGCCTTCAGAGCCGATGACATTCCGCACATGCTGACGCTAGCGGCCCATACGGCCAAGTCCCAAATGTCAGCGTCAACAACAGGCTCTTCATCAATGACACCTTCAACGGGTTTTATCTCGATGCTGACGGGAAGTTTTTTCGCCGTCTGTCCGACAATAAAGCCCGTGTATTTCGTACTTTTGACCTCGACAATGACACGCAATCCGGCTCTAAGCTCACGGTCTGTCCTGTAGGTCAGAGAGTCCATTCCTATTTCAGGGACAGAAACATCAACGAGCAATTAGTCTGCTCCAAATGTCAAAGGCAATGTCATCTTTCAGTCCCGTGAAAATTTCCTCGTTACCTTCACGGCGAATCATTCTGATCGTGTTAGTGTCAGAGGCAAAACCGCTCACATCATTAGCGAGAATGCAGTCGAGATTCTTACGGGCTAATTTCCCTCTAGCGTTCTCCGAAATATTGTCGCTCTCAGCAGCGAAACCGATTAACATTTGGCCTTCACGCTTCATTCTTCCTGCTTCGGCTGAAATGTCAGCGTTCTGCACAAGCTCGAGCGTTAAAGTGTCTTTGCCTTCTCTTTTGAGCTTCAACGGTGATATTTCTTTCGCCCTATAATCACCTACTGCAGCAGCTTTGACGATGTAATCAGCCCATGAAATATTTTTGAGAACTGAGTCTAACATTTCGCCCGCTGTTGTTACGTGTGTTACGTCAAGCCCGTAAGAGTCAATGTCAACCGGGCCTGCAATGACTTTCACATTCGCTCCCCTGTACCAAGCTGAACGAGCCATAGACGCTCCCATTTTCCCGGTCGAGGGATTCGAGATGTACCGCACAGGGTCAATATACTCATGAGTCGGCCCGGCGGTAACAAGAACGTTCTTTCCGGCCATGTCATGAACGCATAGAGAGCGTAATAACTCGTGAAATATCTGGTCAGGTTCGGGCATTCTACCCTTTCCAGAATCACCGCAGGCAAGCAAACCCGATGAAGGGTCAACAACTTTAACGCCTCTTGCCTTGAGCGTCTCAATGTTTGCGAGAGTTGCCGGATTGTTGTACATCTTGCTGTTCATGGCCGGGAAGATTACGACAGGACATGACGAGGCGATGATTGTTGAGGTCAAAAGATTGTCGGCGATACCGTGAGAGATTTTAGCGAGAGTGTCGGCTGTACATGGAGCTACGGCGATGACTTCAGCCCATTCAGAGAGCTTGATGTGAGGGATTGACGAGTCGAAAGAGTCATCAGTCCAAACTTTTCGGCCTGAAAGAGTTTCGAGAGTCAATTTTGAGACGAAACTTTGAGCCGAACGAGTCATGATTATTTCAGTCTCGCAATTATTTTTGGTGATTATTCGTACAAGCGAGGGAATTTTGTAGGCCGCAATACCGCCCGTTACGCACAGGAGTATTTTGCGGCCCTTCTTCCAGTTATTCATTTATGGCTTTTTCCTGAACGATACTGCTTCTGCCCTCCTCGATTTCAAGGAGAACGTTAGAGATGAAGCGTTCGTTGACTGGTGCTGTCTTGTCGAAAGCTGCCTGTTCGCTTTCACGGCGTGCTGCTGCTGCGACTTTCGCTGTAATCTCGTACTTGTTATCAGTGCCTGTTTTTTGAGCGAGCCACTCAAGATCATAGAATTTCATGTTATCGGCCTCCTTCCGAATTAAACGTTTACTCCGAAATTCAAACATAAGGCTCTGAGTCCACCGCTGAAGCCTGAACCGATAGCGTTAAATTTCCAGTCTCCTCCGCTTCTGTAGAGTTCGCCGACAACAAGAGCGGTCTCAACCGAAAAATCTTCGCCCAAATCGTAACGTATCAATTCTCTTCCGTTAGTCTCATCGAGAATGTGTATGTATGCGTTTGAGACTTGGCCGAAATTCTGCTTTCGCTGGTCGGCTTCATGTATCGTTACGGTGAAGGCTATTTTGTCGACGTTTCCGGGAACTTTGCTGAGGTCAACTCGTATCTGTTCGTCATCTCCATCGCCTGCGCCTGTTCTGTTGTCGCCCATGTGCTGGACTGCTCCTGATGAGTGCTTCAGGTTGTTGTAGAAGATGAAGTCTGAGTCGCTGATGACTTTTCCGTTTACGCCGAGAATGAATGCTGAAGCGTCAAGATCGAAATCATAACCGCCGTCATATTTCTTTGTGTCCCAGCCGAGACCGACAAGAACTTTCGATAAACCCGGGTTGCCTTTAGTGAGGTCTACTTTCTGACCTTTGAACAAACTTATCACGATTATTCCTCCCTGTTAAATTCATGATTATTATATTACGTGAAGACTTGCCAGAGAAAAAATTTGCGCTATAATCCAGTTAATTTCATGACAATTAAGCGTGAAAGGAGTTGGGAAAATCCCGCTCCTTTTTTGTTATGACAAGAGAGAGAGTTATTGATGACAGAAAAATTTTTGGACAAAATCGAAAATATCGTTACAGCTCTGGGTTATGAATGCGTACATGTCGGGCTTCGTACTGATTTCGGGAAACTGAAACTGCAAGTTCTAATTGACACGCTGGGAGGCATCAACGCTGGGGACTGTGAATTAGTTTCCGGCCATGTCAACGATTTTCTTGACAGCCTCGAAAATGTCCCGGAACTCGACAGGGGACGCTATTACCTCGAAGTCAGCTCGCCGGGAATCGAACGGCCTTTGTATAAACTTGAGGATTACTCACGCTTTCAGGGAAAGGAAGCTAGAATCAGACTGTCGAAACTTCTTGACGGTCGAAAAACATTCACGGGAATAATACAGGGCGTAAGAGATGACTCGGTAGCAATAAATTGTGAAGGCTCGGAGAAAATCATACCGTTTTCATCAATAAGGGGAGGAAATTTAGTATTCAGGTTTGAGAATGATGACAAAAAGAAGAGGAGACACAGCTAGATGTCAAAAGAGTGTAAGTTGATGTAATATTATGCTATGAATATTTTTAGACATAAGGCATACAAAGTGGAATTGAAGCCGACCAGTGATCAAATCCAAATCATTGAGCGCACTGTGGGAGTGTGTCGTTATGTCTATAATCTTTTCATAGCAAC
>CAJODC010000036.1 GCA_905233215.1 uncultured Synergistales bacterium | reverse complement strand
AGATCTACACCGCCCATTCCGCCGAAGGGGTCTGAACCTCCCGGACCTGTCGTGCCGAACTGGTCATATCTCGCCCGCTTCTCAGGGTCATTCAAAACCGAGTAGGCAGCGTTGATTTTCTTGAATTTTTCTTCGGCTGCCTTGTCTCCGGGGTGTGAATCGGGGTGATACTCGTGTACTAACTTTCTGTAAGCCTTCTTGATGTCAGCTTGTGCAGCGTCTCTTTTGACACCAAGAATCTCGTATAAATCCTCCAAACGCTAAAGTCCTCCTAGAAGAAAATACCCCCCGCAACAACACGAGGGGCAGAAATTTTTTTGTCCTAACGTGCTGAACGTCTTCTCTGATTGTTCGAGCCTCGTGCTGGAGCTTCGAGTCTCCTCTTGAGATCCTGAGCTGGCTTGTAGTTCGGGTTGATCTCAAGCGCACGGTTCGCCCACATAAGAGCGTCATCTTTCCTGTTCTTGAGTCTTTCAGCCGAAAGTCCTGCCCAGTAAGCAGCAAGATAATTCGCTGTCGGTTCGGCCTCAAACGCTGCCGTGTAACTCTCAAGAGCCTGTGTTACCCTGTTCGAGCTGTAACGTGTGTAGGCTTCTTTCTGCATTGCGATTAACTCACGGCGTTTCGCTGCCGGAATCTTGTAGGTCAGAATCATGGCCGCTTCGGTTGAATTGTTCGGGTCAAAAGCTGGAAGCTCCTTGATGAGCGTTTCAAGTTCTGTGAGTTCCGCCGATTTTCTTGCCGATTCGGCTTCACGGCTCATGAGTGCCGAGTCTCTCGCTGATAATGAGGCTGTAGCGTCGTTGAGTTTTGCGGTTGACGATTCAAGCTCTGTCTCTCTTGCTGTGAGTGCTGATTCTTTTTGGGCTAACTCGGTTTCCTGAGCCTTGAGTTTTTCGGTCGACTCAGTGAGAGTCTTTTCGCCTTCTGTTACTGCCGACTCTCTTCCGGCTACGGCTTCCTCACGGGCTTTCAGTGCTTCATCACGTGCGTTCAGTTCGGCCTCAAGAGCGTTGAGCCTGTTGCCAGTGGCTTCACGTTCCGTCAGAGCCGCTTCACGCTTGACGAGTTCCGCTTCTCTTGCTGTGAGAGTATCGGCGGCTTCTTTCGCTGAAATTTTTGCGTTGAGTTCGTTTTCTCTTTCAGCAAGTGCCGACTCTCTTTTCGCCAAATCCGCTTCACGCCCTGCGAGTGCTGACGATGCCTCCGTGAATTTCTGACTCTCTTGTGCGAAAGTCATCTCACGGCGTGCAAGTTCGGCCTCACGTGCTTTGAGGTCAAGTTCACGCTTGGTCATCTGGTTTTCACGGCCTAAAAGGGACGTACTTAACCCGGAAATTTTTCGGGTCTCTGCCGTGAGCGTCTTTGAGCGTAACGAAAATTCTTTCTCAAGCTGAGACAGTTTCGACTCTCGTCCTGCTAATTCGGCGGCAAGTGTATCAAGTTCTGCGGCCTTTTGATTCAATGAGTTTTCACGGAGCGTCAATTCATCGGGCTGTGCGTCCTGTGATAATGCGGCGACATCTTCGCTTTCGTCAGCAAAAACACAAGGAACAAAGCACATCACCAACAACATTGCAAGTGCTGTTTTCCTGAACATGATTTAGTATCCTCCCTGTAACGGAAAAAATTTTTGTGCTGTAATTCTATAATAACAGCAGGTTTTTCACAAATAAGTGTATAATAACTCTCACCGCGAAAATTTTTTACAAAGAGAGGGGACATTCAAACAATGTTCAAGCCAAAGGGCATAGTCATTCCTGTAGTAACTCCGATTGATGATAACGGAAAGTTCAAAGAAGAAGAGTACAAAAAGCTGCTTCAGTATTTCATTGACAACGGCATTCACGGCGTGTTTCCGTTCGGGACATCGGGTGAGTTCTACGCGTTCGACAACGGATTTTACCGCCATGTTCTTGAGGTAACGTGTGAGTACGCAAGAGGCAAGATGGACATCTACGCCGGAGCGAATCACATCACGCCTCAGGGAGCAATCGAACTGGCAAAGATTGCCGAAGAACTAAAAGTCGATGCACTCAGCGTACTGACACCGATGTTTGTGAGTCAGACACAGGCCGAACTTGAGATTTACTACCGAAAGATTGCAGACGCTACGAGCCTTCCGATCGTAATCTACAACAACAAGCCGAAGACCAATGTCGGCGTTGACCCTGTTACGATTCAGAAACTCGCAAAGGTCAAGAATATCATTGCCATCAAGGACTCAACCGGCGACATGACCAACGCTGAAGAATACATCAGGCTGACACGGGACAACCCGGAATTTTGCACGCTGATGGGAAGAGACACGCTAATTTACGCTGGCTTGTGGTACGGTGCCGCAGGTGCTATCACGTCATGCGGTAACATTGCGCCGAAGATAGCTGTTGACATTTACGAGAACTTCAAGGCCGGGAAGTGGGACGATGCACTTGAGGCACAGTTCAAACTCAGCGAACTGAGAATCGCAACGAACATGGGCAGTTTCCCAGTCGTAATCAAAGAGGCGTTGAACATGATCGGCTTCAACGTTGGGAAATGTGCCGAACCGATTCAGCCGCTCACAGCCGAACAGCACGCGAAACTTGAAGTAGTGATGAAGAATATCGGTTTGTTGAAGTAGAAGAAAAAAACCTGCTCTGAATGATTCGGGGCAGGTTTTTACATTAGAGACTCAAAATCTTCCACAGCTCTTCATTCGTAGTCAATCGCAACTTTTCCGAATCCTCTGAAAAATACCCGGCCAATCCCGACTCTATTCCTGACGATTTCAGGGCATCTTGCGCTTTTTCAGCACTCTCAGAAGGAACAACAGCGATCAACATTCCCGATGATATGAGGTTGAAGGGGTCAAAATTCAAACGCTCTGACGCTCTCAATGTCAACGGCGAAACAGGGACTCTCTTCCTGTCGAGAACAATAGAAAGCCCGCTCCCTTCCTGAATTTCGTACAAAGCTCCGTTAATTCCGCCCTCTGTGGGATCGTGCATGTAACGGGCAAAATCACGCAGAATTTTCGCTGCCTCAACAACCGAGAATTTATCCCCCCAAGAACGTATCACGCCCATTTCGTCAGCAGTAAAAATTTCAGTGAACAAGTCGGGCCGATCGTTTGCGATTATGCTCATGCCTTCGAGTCCTGCATGGCCGGTAACAAGAATCACATCGCCGGGCTGAATCTTCTCTGCGCTGAGTTCATGGCGAGTTATTCCGAGCATAGTTCCCGAAAGAACAGGCTGTTCATAGCGGTCAGTCAGTTCAGTGTGGCCTCCAGCGATTGATACGCCAAGTTCATCACATGCCGTGTGAATCTCGCTCATTATGTCGTGAATGTACTCCCTTCCCATCGAGTCGGGAACTATCAGCGTTACTACGAACCACGAAGGATCAGCACCTTTGCAGGCGATGTCGTTGGCGTTGATGTGTACGAGAAGCCGTCCAGCGTTCTTCGCCGCTCCTGTTACAGGGTCAGAGGCCGCCGCCAAGATGCCTTCAGGGACTCGAATCAATGCAGCGTCCTCGCCTATTCCACCGCCGACAAGAAGGTCATCACGCTTTGAGCCTGTGAAATTCAAGACGGTCTCACGCAAAATTTCAGGCTGTAATTTTCCGGGCATTAGATTTTTAGCTCCTTCAGTTTTGACTTGAGATAATCGTAGCGTTCTTTCTTTTCCCTCCGTGAGAAATGAATCTCTCGGAATTGTTCCGGGTTTCCTGTGTAACATAATTCTTCATCGCCGAATTGTTCGCTCGTAAGGTCAAAAATATGATCATCGACGATATTGTAACAGTGAAAATTTGAGTCTCCTCTTGGGACTCCGAAGACTTTTCCGCCGAATATGTCCTGTGCTAGAAACGCCGTTATCGCACACTGTCCGAGAGTGATATTTTCCGTTGACCATTCAGCCCTGAGTCGGGGCGTGCAGGTGTATTCACACCAAACGTGAAGCAGATTGTCATACAAATCGCAGGGTGTAATGATTGAGGGGTAAATGTCTGTTACTGCTCTGACGTTTTTGGAGTCGTGCCAGCCGTAAAAGTTGTAAGTCAAAATAATCCTTCCTTCGTGTAAAATTTATCAAACCGCGCAAGAAGACTCCAGCTTCTAGATGAATTGCGCTAAATTAAGTTAAGTGTAGTATAATTTTTTTTAATGCTCACGTAAACCAGATATACGGGGTGGCACGTGTAGAAAATATTTGGGTCGAGCAGAAAAAGACAAGAGAGTAACAAAACAAAATACAACTGAGTCAGCAAGGAAATGGACGCTTCCGGAGATGCTCGGAAAACCGCAAGCCAGCCACTAGGACAGCAGAACGCTCCGTCTAAGAAGTAAGAAATAAGACGCTGGCAGAACATCGCGGAGCTACCTCGTTGAATTAGGAAGCTCCCATAACCGTAAGGGGGAGTAGTTCATACGTGAAAAAATTTTTTATGATGATGATTTTTTTATTGTCAACTTTTGGCACTGCCTATTGTCAACCGGCACGTTACGATCTTCGTGAACATGGCCGTATAACGAGCGTTAAGCATCAGGGAATACCCGGGCCGTGCTGGGCGTTTGCGGCGATAGGAGCGATGGAGTCGAACTGGCTGACACAGAATCCCGGAAGCATTGCTGACTTGTCGGAAATGCAGATAGCTTTTTACTGTTACCGTGATCCCGAAAAGAAGCGTAATTTCACCTCTCACGTAAAATCCGGGACTCTCAGCCTTGAAGGAAATGTATTCATGCCTGTAGCGTTAATGTCGAGACTGTCAGGGCCTGTCGACGAAAAGAGTCTCCCATACTCAACGAGACTGACCGACTCTGAAAAGAAAGCACTGTCGAAGAAAAGCCCCGAAAGTTTCAAGCGTTCAATGAGGCTGAAGGAGGCGTATTTTCTTTCGGGCAGTAAAATTCCGAGTGTTGACGAGATGAAGTCGCTCATCATGAATCATGGGGCGATAGTCGTGAGCCTGTATAGCGATGCTGACAAGTACAGGAACATCAACGGGCATTACACGTACTTCAACAATTCACACGGAAGCGAGACAAATCACGATGTCATTATTGCGGGCTGGGACGATGAATTTTCTCGTTTGAACTTTTCGCCTAGACCGTCAAGGAATGGAGCATGGCTGGTAAAAAATTCTTGGGGAACAGGCCGTGGCAATGAAGGCGGATATTTTTGGCTGTCATACGAACAGAAGATGACGGGCGGAGCTGCTTTCATCGCTGAACGTTTTGACCGAAGACTGAAACATTACGGTTATGATGACTTGGGCTATTGCGGTGCCAAAAGATTTTCGAGAGGCGCGAATGTCTTTCGTGTTTCCGGGAAGGTGGAACGCCTCAAGGAGATAGCCTTCTACACTCTCAGGAACAACGAGAGCTATGAAGCCAGCGTGTATCTTCACGGCAAGAAAGCTCCTTCGAGTCCTGTTGACGGTGATTTGATTTCGACTGTCAGCGGTGTTCATGAATTTGCAGGCTATCACACTGTAACTTTGCCTGAAACTGTTACGCTCAAAGAGGGGGAATATTTTTCGGTTGTCCTGAAACTGTCGGGAGGATACATGCCTGTTGAGGAGAAACACGAAAATTATTCTGAGAACGCAGAAGTGAATCGTGGAGAGAGTTATTTTTCTGTTGACGGTAAAAAGTGGGTTGACGGTTTCGGGCTCGGTTGTAATGTCTGCGTGAAAGCGTTTGCGTTATGCAGAATGTAGCGACAAATTTTTTTGCTGACCTCTCACGAGCTTTGCAGAAGAAGAACGACTCTCCCGTTTCACGATTGATACTTGGCTGGCACGCAAGCTATATTCTAGCTGAGGACGGCCGGAGCGGTGTCGGTTTTGTTCCCGACTCGCGTCTTGAGCCTCACACGTCAAGGCCGATACACACGCTATCTCTTATCTCGTCAAGCCTCAAAGAGCTGGCATCGCTTTATGTCTCGCCGTTTCCGCAGGAGTTCGCAGCAGCAAGCGCGGCATGTTCCGTACTTCTTCCGTTTCATGAGACGGGGGGAAAATATCTCGATGCTGTCATGACGTGTGCGAGAGGCGATAAAGTTGCTGTGCTGGGTTACGAACGTGATTTAGTGCCGTTCATGAGGGATTGGGGCTGGAGGTCAGCGTTTTTTGACGACCGTTACGCAGGGAGACAGGATTGTTTCCGGCAGGAAGAATTTTCTCGTGCTGTCCGTGAGGCTGAATGGGTTTGGCTTTCACCGGAGGCGATACGGGACAGGTGGCTGTTGTCGACACAAAATATTTTGCGTGACAAAAAAGGCTGTTTCCTTCAAGGGCCGGGAATACCTGCTCTTCCTGAATCTTTTGCCTCGTTGGGCGTAACTCACTTAGTCGTTCCGATTGCTGACCGTCAAGAGAATATCGAGGCTCATATTTCGGCAGGAGGAAGCGCGTGGCTCTGCGAGAGTCTGAAATGGAGAGTCTATTCTGGTATGTTGGGGGCATAAAACACGTGCAAAACTGAATTTATGTGATATAATCCTGAAGTCAAGAAGTTGAGGGGCTTCGAGACAAACGAAATGAACAAAAATGAATGGGAGGATATTAAAATGGCAAAAGCAGTAGTAGATCAGGACGTATGCGTAGGCTGCGAGTCATGCGTAGGAGCCTGCCCCGTCAGTGCAATCTCAGTTGAAGGCGGAAAAGCAAGCGTTGACGCAGGAGCTTGCGTAGAGTGCGGAACATGCGTAGGGACTTGCCCTGTAAGCGCAATTTCGCAGTAAACACCGAAATTTTTATCCCCGTTGCTTTGTCGGCAGCGGGGATTTTTTTTTACACAAATAATTTCTGCTTTCCGCCCTTCGTTATGTCAACATAACCCTGATCCGTTATCCTCAATTCGGGTATAACGCTCAGGCACAAGAACGACAAGACCATGAAAGGGTGATGAATCTTTACGCCTAAATCAACGGCGGCGTTCTCAGTCTCAGCAAGTTTAGCGGCAACTTCTTCAGGCGGTAAATAGCTCATCAGTCCGCCAATCGGCAGAGCGAACGAGGCTTTAACTTCTTGGCCGTCCGTTACTGTGAGTCCTCCGCCCATTTCCGCAAGTTTCCTCAACGCCGTTATTATGCTTTCGTCATCAGCTCCGGCAACAACAAAGTTATGAGCGTCATGAGCAACACTCGAACCGACTGCGCCCTTCTTTATTCCGAGACCCTTCACGAAGCCGACTCCGAATCTTCCCGTATCACGATGACGTTCAAGCACAACGATTTTCGCTACATCATTCTCACCGTCAGCAGTAACAAAACCGTCAACAATCTTGGGTGTAATCGTCAGAGTTTTCGTGATTACTGTGCCTTCTGTTACTCCGATTGCGTTGATGGTATTTCCGTCTGCTTTGACACGGATTTTCTCGGCTGTAGGAACTTTCTTGACCTTCACATGGATTGCGGGCGCGATGTGTTCGTATTCGTTCGCGCTGAAAACGTCATCATCACGAGCAACTTGACGGCCATTCTTCCACACTGAATGAATCTTGAACGCCTCGTCCATCGTTTCATCATTGAGAATAACGAAGTCGGCAATCTTTCCGGGAGCGATTATCCCTCTGTCATGAAGCCTGAAATATTCAGCAGGACTCAGCGTTACCATTCTGAGAGCGACAAAAGGATTCAATCCGTCACGAATCATTATTCTCATCTTCTCGTCCATGTGTCCTCGTTCAAGCAAATATCTCGCTGTTATGTCATCGCTGACTGCCATACATCTTGAGGCGTTGAGGGGGTTGTCTTTGACGAGAGGCAGAAGAGTCTTCAAGTCAAGAAATGTCGCTCCCTCACGAATCATCAGCCACATTCCTCGTGATAATTTCTCCCGTGCTTCGTCAAGAGTCGTGCATTCGTGGTCAGAGTCTATTCCGCTTGACATGTAAGCGTTGAGTGCCTTTCCTGTTACGCCGGGTGCGTGGCCCGTCAAAGGAACATTCCCGGCAGCAAGTATCTTCCCCCAAGCCTCAGAGTCTCCGCTGATCACCGCCGGAAAATTCATCATCTCTCCCAAGTGCTGAGTCATTTTGCGGTCAAACATCGACTTCATCGCCGTCATGTCCAGTTCCTCGTAAGGCGTCTCGAAATCGCTGGCCGGTACACACGATGGCGCACCGTAGAATATATCGACCGGGAGTCCCTGCGATGCCCTGAACATGTATTCAAGTCCCGACATTCCCAGAGCGTTTGAGATTTCGTGAGGGTCGGCCATGACTGTTGACGTTCCGTGCAAAGCCGCAATGTATGCGAACGCTTGAGGAGTCATCATTGTGTCCTCAATGTGAATGTGTCCGTCAATCATGCCGGGTATAACAGCCCTTCCGCCTGCGTCAAAATTTACGAGGCCGTCATAACCTTGACCGATCCCGGCGATTCTTCCTGAGTAAATCGCTATGTCTGCGCTCTCGTATTCTTGAGTGAAAATGTTGGCGACACTTGCGTTGTGTATCACTAAATCCGCCGGAATGTCTCCTCTTGCTGCTGCTGCTAATCTGTTCATGATGATTTTTTCTCCCTAAAGATAAATAATTTGCTGGCTGCGTAATTCAAAATTATCACGACAATATTTGAGACCGTTTTAACGATAACGTCATCAAGTCCCAAAAGGTCAGCAAAAATATACATTATCGCCACGTCAAGAAGCCCTGTAGCAATCCTGCAGGCGAAAAAGTAAACCGCCTCGAAAAATATCGTAAAGAATGAACTGTTCTTGCTCTCGAAAACATATTTTCTGTTCGACCAGTACGAGAAGAACACGGAGACAAGCCAAGCGATTACCGTTGACGTTACGACAGAAAGCCCGAAAAGGCGTGAAACTGCCCAGTAAGTGAAAATGTCTATGATCGTTGCGAGTACTCCGCATATCCCGTAAAGTAACAACTGTTTGAAATTCATTTCGCTAAACCACTCTCCCATAAAGGAAAATAAAATCTCAGGTGCGTTACACCCATTAAGCCATCGTCAACCCTTCCTTCAACTTCCGGCAGTCTCTCCCAGTTACCGCCGTCAATCCTGCACAGCACCAGCGGTCTTCTTCCGTATTGAGTCCAAAAGTCCGGCAGTCTGTCTCCATTTTGCGGACCCGGAACGAATGCTCTCTTGAACAACGGAGGAGTCCCCTCAAGGTCAGGCATTCCCGGCAATGGAGCGATTATCAGCCACTGAGTCAGAAGCCATGAGTTGAGCATCTCCGGCGATGTCAAAGCGTGTTTCAACGGCATAATCTGAAAGCCTCCGACAGTCCCTCGTGATGAAGTCGCTGTGCATATAACCCCCGAATGAGACGCTCTGATTCGGCCTCGTTCCTGATATAGGCTTCCCCCGAAACGCCCGACTCCCTTCACCGGCCGTATCACTCTCGCCGTAACTCTCGCTCCGTCAGCACCGTGAACGATGACACGACCGCCCGGCCTGTTCTCGATGTCGGCCATGTACACTGAAGCACCAAGAGGACTCCTTATCACCAGCGTGTCGCCCTCAACAGGCGCATCGGTCAGGGCTGACTCATTGCCTTCATGTTCGACAGAGACACTAGAGCCCGTCATAGGCGCGAAGCCTCCGAAAATCCCCGTCCCTGCTTCAGTGTCAAGCGAGAAGAACGCCCCTTGAACGGCAGCGGGAGCAACGGTTACGGACGGAACAAGGCTGATGATTCGTCCCTTGTTCCCGGCAACACTGACGAGAATGTGAATTGCGTTGACGGCGGTTGCGCAGACTGTTGAAGGTGATGCCCACTTGCTTGCGGTGTAGGCGTTATTGTTGACTTTTGACGGAATCATTTTCACCCTGCCGATTTCGACTGTCTCGCCTTCAGGGAGAATTGCTGTTGCTATTCCGCCGACCTCACAGGGTATGCGAAGCTCCAAGAAATTTTCAGCCGATGACAATGAGACTGAGAGCGATAAGAATAACAGTGTCAACAAAAATTTCATCATTCTACACTCCCGGCAATGGTGAAAACCAAACTGCCCAAACGTTACAGACAGCGTGATAAATTATGGAAGGCATGACGGAATTGTTGCGGTGTCTCAAGAGTGCCATGACAAGACCGGGAAAGAATGTCAACAATCTCGAAGGGTGAGGATTCACAATCAAATGAACTGAAGCGAACAGTCCGGTAACAATTAAGATTCCTGTAACAGTTCCGAATTTCCTGACGGCAAGAGTCTGAAGCCAGCCCCTGAAGAAAGTTTCCTCAATGAACGCGGCTGCGACTCCTCCGCATAAAATGTTTATCGTGTTCCATAGTGACGGAGTTTTGATTCCACCGCCCCATTTTGACGGGAGGTAAAACACAATCAGCGTCAACGGAATCAGTGTAACCAAAAGAGCGATGATGACTTCAATTTTTGCCTGACGAGTAACAAACCATTTCAGCCCGAAATCTTCCTCACGTTCGTTTTTCCACCTGCACCAAGTGTAGGGAAAGTAGAGCATGAACGAGGCTGCAACAAGCCCAATGATGTTGGCCAAAATAATTCCGGCCATGATTAGAGTACTTTCACTGCGTCCTGAATGAACTGGAATGCGCTGTTAATGTATGTTGAGATCTGGAAGCGGTTGACGTAGAGGAGTGCTGAGACTTTCCAGAGCATTATAATGACGGGAACGCCGACGATTACGACACCGATTCTGTAGAGAATTTTCGAGGGAATTTTCCCCCATTTTTCTGAGAGTTCGCCGACAAGCCAGCCCATGACCATGAAAGCAAAACCGAGAATCCAAACGGAAAGACCGAGAACGACCTGAGTGTTTACGATGCGCAAAATGAATCAGCTCCGTGAAAAAATTTAGTGTTAGTCTTGGGGATAATTATAACTCTTGTTGCTGCGACAAGATGTGATAAAATAAAGACACTTTCGCCGGGACTGTATATCGGCGTAATAACAAAAGGTACAGAGACAAATATTTTCGCTCCCCGATATGCGAACTGATAAATGGTCGGGACACTTATATTTCAGGTTCTCGATTTGAGGCCTGTTTTTTTTTAGGAGGATCTATTATGCTGTTAAAGGACAAGCGATTTTATTTCATTCGTGATGAGTACTACGAGAAATTTCCAGATTGCAATTTGATGGGCAACAAGGAAGGCCATCACAACCGCCCTTGTTATTATTGTTATGATTATGACAGATTTTTCATGATGGTGCCCATTTCATCACAGCTCGAAAAGTATCAGGCAATCTACGATGAAAAAATTAAGAAATATTCCAGTTATGACGGTATTGTGTTCGGCTTTGTCAACGGTAAAAAGAGAGCTTTCCTCATTCAGAATTTATGCCCTGTTACCGAAGAATTGATTTCAGAGGTGTACACAATCGATAAGGGAACTGTTGAGGTTACTATTGACAATAAACTTTCAGAAGAAATCGGTAAGAAAGTCAGAAAAGTTATGGCCATGTACAAAAAGGGAATAAAAATAACATTAACAGACATCAAGAAAATCATTGACGCTCTCAGTCAGTGAAGAGCAAAAAAAAATCCCCCCTGCGCTTTCACAGGGGGTTAATTTATTCACACAGCTTCTAAATCTCTGCTTGCTACAATATCAGCGTCAGTACCGCAGACATTGTGAATCAAAACTTGCCCAATCTTAATGGGTGCTTCAACCTCAAGAGCCGCTACCGCTCTGGTGATGTCGAAAAGTTTTCCCTTCGGCGCAGGTGTCTTGCTCCTCACAGGGCACACAGGAAGTTTACCGCCCTTGACTCTCACTGTTGACGCAAATACACGGCGAGGATCTTTCACTTCAGATCTTGCGTAGCTCTCGCCCCTAGCGCATGTGTTGCCCTCAACTTTCGTTACTTCGCCCGAATCGTCAAGCGTTACCGTCAAGCCACAGCCCAAAGGACACGACACACAGATGAATTTTCTCTCTTCGCTCATTTTCTCACCTTCTTTACACAGGCTGAATGTCTATTGTGATGCTGTTGACATTCTGCACTTTGTCGGCTTTGATTTTTACCTCGTTCATTTCTCCCGGACGCGCGTAACGCAGTCTCTGTGAATAAATTTCTTCACCGTCAGCAGTCGCAAAAACTTTACACGCCTTCTCTATCGGGTGTGTTACCCTCATGAAAATTATCGAGTCAGTTTTGCCCGTAACAAATTGAGGTGAATAGAGCCTCACATTTTCTCCGCCTTTGACCGGGATTCTTTTTGCGGTTGACGGAATTTTACCCAATGCAAATTTCGCTGCGTTCGCTCCGGCTATGAGTCCTTCATCGCTCACATTGTCGACCAAATCATAAACGATAACAACGTTACCGGCCGCGAAAATCGCCGGGTTAGTCGTCTGCAAAAGGTCATTCACAACAGGCCCTCCGGTTACGGGGTGAATGTCGACTCCTGCCATTCGAGACAATTCGTTTTCAGGTATAAGGCCGATAGCAAGCAGAAGAGTATCGCACTCAACGTAGCGTTCTGTTCCCGGTATCGGTGTCATTTTGTCGTCAACTTCTGCAACCGTAACGCCTTCGAGTCTGTCCTGACCGTGAATTTTTGTTACTGTTGTTCTCAAATGGAACGGTATTCCGTAATCGTCGAGGCATTGAGCAATGTTGCGCCTCAATCCGCCCGGCCATGACATGACCTCGTAGACACCTTCGACTGTCGCGCCTTCCCAGATCATTCGGCGAGCCATGATGAGTCCAATGTCGCCAGAACCGAGAATCACAGCACGCTTTCCGGGCATGTAGCCTTCCATGTTGACGAAGCGTTGAGCGGTACCGGCTGTGTAGATTCCTGACGGACGGCCTCCGGGTATCCTGATTGCGCCTAAAGGACGTTCACGACAGCCCATAGTGAGAACGATTGATGATGGGTTGAGAGCCTCTATGCCTCGTTCCTTGTTCATCGTCCACACTGTATTCGTGTCTCTGTCAATCTGAAATACCATTGTGTTGGTACGGAACTCTACGCCTTCTTCATGAGCCTGCTTGATGAATCTGTGCATGTATTCGGGGCCTGTCAATTCTTCTTTGAACGTTCTAAGGCCGAAGCCCGGGTGAATGCACTGCTGAAGTATTCCGCCCAAGTCCCAGTCTCTTTCAAGAACAACGACATTCTCCGCGCCCTCACGCCTTGCGCCGATGCCAGCCGCTACACCTGCCGGGCCTGCTCCGATTATGAGTACGTCAATTTTACCGCTCATTACGCCTCAGCTCCTTTCTTCAGCAGAAACTCTTTCGTTTTACCGACAAGAAGTTTCGACTCTCCTCCGTGCCTCGTAACTTCCTCCAACGGAATGCCAAGCTCCCTCGAAAGTATTTCGGCCACTCTCGGACAGCAGAAGCCTCCCTGACAACGCCCTGTTCCTGCTCTTGTCATCATCTTAACGGCTGTAACCGTCCTTGCTCCCCTTCGTATTGCCTCGATTACCTGACCTTCTGTTACTGTCTCGCAGCGGCAGACGATTTGAGCGTATGAAGGATCTTTTTCGGCGAGCTTTTTGCGTTCGGCCATGTCAAGATAAAGGAAGCGTGGAATGTTGTGTCTTTCGGGAATGAATTTATCGTTGGGAGTCAATGTTACTCTGTCGGCTAATTCTTCCTTGACGAGTCCGGCGACATATTCAGCGATTGCCGGAGCTGAAGTGAAACCGGGCGACTTAATCCCGGCAGCGTTTACGAAGCCTCTCGGATTCTTGAGAGTGCGAATCTCAAAGTCTCCTGACTCTGTGTTGGCTCTGACTCCTGCGAATGTGGTGATGTTCATGTTGACTGGGAAATTCGGAACGAGTTTTCTTGCTCCCTTGAGGACTTCGGCGAGTCCTTCTGGAGTTGTTGACCTGTCTTCGGGGTCAAGCTGTTCGGTTGCCGTAGGGCCTGACATCAAGTTACCCTCAGCGGTTTGAAGGACTGTGATTCCTTTGCCTGCTTTTGACGGACAAGCGAAAAGGAAACTGTGAATGAAGCCTTTTGTCGAACGGTCAAGCAGGAAATATTCTCCCTTTGTCGGAATTATCTTGAATGACTTATCGCCTGCCCATGATGCTATTTCACCGGCATGAACTCCGCCAGCGTTAATCACTACAGGCGCGATGAAGTCTCCTTTTGTTGTTGACACTCCGCGAACATTCCCATTGTCATCAAGAAGGAGTCCTGTTGCAACAGTCTCAAGAAAAAGTTTAACTCCGTTAATCTGAGCTGACTCTATCATTGCGTTGACGGCCTCAAAATTGTTGATGATTCCGGCTTCAGGAGACCACAAAGCGGCTACTATGTCAGGCGAAACATTAGGTTCTTTCTCACGGAGTTTATCGCCTGAAATTATTTCAACACCGGGACTGCCATTAGTCTTTCCCTGCTCTAACAATAATTCGAGATGCTTCACTTCGTCATCGTTGAATGCGCAGACGTAAGAGCCGCATTCGTCAAGATGAACATCGAGAACATCTTTGAGCTTGTGCCACAACTTATTGCCAGGCACGCAGAATTTTGCCTTCATTGTTCCGGGCTTGTCGTCAAAACCTCCGTGTATCATCGAACTGTTAGCGCGTGATGCTCCGGCTGGAAGCTCGCTTGCTTTGTCGATTACAGCTATATTGAGCTTGTATTTCGACAGTTCACGGGCTATTGACGCTCCTGTAATCCCTGAACCTATAATCACAATGTCATAATTCATGAAGTTTTATTCCCCCTGTCTGTGTCGTTACCCCCCTGCCTAAAGGCATCCCCCCTAAAAGCTAGGGGGGACGAGTCTTTTCCTCTTGCCGCCCCTAAATTAGGGGAGGTGCCGAAATGAAATGAGGCGGAGGGGTCTTTCAATTTAGTCCGTCCAGCCTCTTGACTTCTCGATTGCTTTCTTCCAGCCAGCGTAGGCCTTCTCACGTTCATCAGCGGCAAGTTCAGCGTTGAACTTTCTATCCTGCGCCCAATTCGCTCTGATGTCGCCTTCGTCCTTCCAGAAACCTACAGCAAGTCCGGCCGCATATGCTGCTCCGAGAGCTGTTGTCTCATTCACGACAGGTCTCACAACGTCAGCACCGAGAATATCGGCCTGTAACTGCATGAGAAGATTATTGACGACCGCTCCTCCGTCAACCTTCAGAGCCGTGAGCTTCTTGCCTGAGTCTTTCTCCATTGCCTCGATGACATCTCGTGTCTGGTAGCAGAGGCTCTCAAGAGTTGCCCTGATGAAATGCTCTTTGCGCACGTAGCGTGTAAGTCCAACGATTGCGCCTCTCGCTGTCATGTCCCAGTAAGGAGCGAACAAGCCTGAGAACGCCGGGACAAAGTATATTCCTGCCGAGTCTTTGACCTTTCCTGCGTAGTACTCGCTGACAGGAGCGTCATCAATCATCTTGAGGTTATCACGAAGCCACTGAATCGCCGCTCCTGCTATAGCGATTGAGCCGTAAGCAGTCCATTCTTTGATGGTATAGGCTTGTCGCCGATGTTCATCAGCATGAAGCAGCCTGTGCCGTAAGTGTTCTTCGCTTCGCCCTCGCTGAGGCACGCCTGACCGAATAACGCTGCCTGCTGGTCTCCTAAATCGCCTGCTACAGGTATCTTAGCACCGAAAGGCCCGCTCTCTGTCGTGTAACCGTAGACGGAACTTGACGGCATGATTTTTGGGAGCATTGACGCCGGTACTTGAAGCTCCTTCATCATTTCTTCGTCCCATTCGCAAGTCGCAATATTCATGAGAAGCGTACGTGAAGCGTTGGACACGTCCGTAACATGAACACCGCCGTTGACTCCGCCCGTCAAATTCCAGATTAACCAAGTGTCAGTGTTGCCGAAAAGTAATTCGCCCTTCTCAGCCTTTTCACGTGCGCCGGGAACGTTGTCGAGTATCCAGCGGATTTTTGTACCTGAGAAATAAGGGTTAATCAAAAGTCCGGTGATGTCTTTAACTTTTCCTTCGCCTTTTTCGTTCTGACTCCAGCCGGGTTTCTTGAGCCATTCCGCGCAGAAATCCTGAGTCCTTGTACACTGCCACACAATAGCGTTGTAGATCGGCTTTCCTGTTGCCTTCTCCCAAACTACAGTTGTCTCACGCTGATTCGTGATTCCTACGGCAGCGATCTCTTCGGGTTTTGCGTTGACTGCTGCAAGTGCGCCTCTGATAACGTCCTGAGTCCTGCTCCAAATTTCCATCGCGTTGTGTTCAACCCAGCCCGGGTGCGGGAAAATCTGCTCATGCTCCATCTGATATGAACCTGCGGGCTTTCCGTCCTTCGTGAAAAGCATACAGCGTGTACTTGTTGTCCCCTGATCTATAGCGGCTACATATTTCTTGTCAGCCATCGAAATTTTGACCTCCTCTTTTGTATCCGTTGCGGATTCTTTCCTGCTTCCGAAAAGTTTGAATAACATTGCTCTGACTCCTTATGTCAAAAGCGCGGGGGCTTTTTTGTTTAGTCTACATAATTCCAACAGCGTGGCAGAAGAAGTAAGCACATACCGCGCCGACCAACGGACCTACTACAGGAACCCATGAGTAAGCCCAATCCGAGTCCCTCTTGCCGGGTATCGGAAGAACGAAGTGAGCGATTCTGGGTGAAAGGTCTCTCGCAGGGTTGAGGGCGTAACCTGTAGGCCCGCCGAGAGCCGCTCCGAGTCCGTAAATGATTCCAACAACGAAGAACGTACCGAGTCCGGGTGTGAAGCCTGCACCGGCTACGCCCTTTGAGAACACGCACATGATGAGTGTTACGAGGAAGAATGTTGCGATTGCCTCAGTCAGGAAGCAGCAGCCGAGATTACGGTCTTTCTCTGACTTGTTGGGAGCCGTGCAGAATACGCCGAGCTGTGCGCTGGGGTCTGAACCCTTCCAGTGATCAAGGTAAGCCAGCCACACTACAACGCCTCCGCAGAAACCGCCGATCATCTGAGCGATGATGATTCCGAACGCTTCGCCCCATGAGCCGTAAACGCCTGCGAGAGTCTTTGCGACTGTAACAACGGGGTTAAGGTCGCCCTGAGCCGAGCCGAGAGCGTTGGCCGCGAATACGCCGAGTCCGACTGCCCAAGCCCAGCCCCAGCAAATGTGAACCCAGTTTGAGCCGTTAGCTTTCGAGTCTTTGAGAACGAGGTTAGCAACGTTTCCGTCACCGAATACGACAAGCACAAGTGTACCGAAGAACTCGCCTAAGATTGGTCCGGGTGTAAACATGATGACAATGATTCCTCCTACTGAAATTTTTTGTTGATGGTACTCTGCTCATATTGTCCGCCAAAATCACAACTGTTAAGCCCCCGCTTGTTACAGTCTGAAATTGTCAGTCGAATATTCGCAGATTTTTTGTGATGTTGATATTGATATTTTAGTACATTCTCATTTTGTATCAAGAGAGAAATTTTCTTAATTGCAAAATCATTCTGTCTCTCTTTTCCGTTTCATGGCCTGTTCCCTTTCGGCTATAGCGTCCCTGAGAATCGCTGCCCTCTCAAAATCAAGTTTGTCTACAGCGTCCCACATTGCCCTCTCAAGTTCTGACACGCTCATTCTGTCGGAGGCTCTTGTTTTTTTGACTGACACTGAAGAACCTGAATGCTTTTCGCCTTCATAGGCTGCTGCAAGTTCAGGAGGCAATAAATCTCTAACGCTTTTTGTTACGCTGACGGGCGTTATTCCGTTCTTTTTGTTGAAAGCAATCTGCTTCTTTCTCCGTGTCATTGTCTCGTTGACGGCATGAGCGATACTGTCGGTCATGACATCGGCGTAAAGTACAATCCTGCTGTTGATGTTCCTTGCGGCCCTTCCCATAATCTGAATCAATGAACGGTAAGAACGCAGGTAGCCTTCACGGTCAGCGTCAAGAATCGCTACAAAAGTAACCTCCGGAAGATCCATTCCTTCACGAAGAAGGTTAATTCCAACGAGAACGTCAATTTTTCCGGCTCTCAAGTCCCGGATTAACTCGGCTCTCTCAAAAGTGTTAAGCTCGGAATGAATGTACTTGACACGGAACTTCAATTCTCTCAGATAGTCGGCTAAATCTTCAGAGGCTTTCTTCGTCAGTGTCAAGACCAAAGAACGCTCGCCCCTTTTGACGTTATCCCTTAACCTGTCGATGAGGTCATCAATCTGATTCAAAGCAGGGAGTACTTTCACTTCAGGGTCAGGGATTCCTGTCGGCCTGATAATCTGTTCTGCTGTTACGCTTGATGAATGAAGCTCATAATCTCCCGGTGTTGCCGAGACGAATACAGCCTGTTTGATTTTCGACTCGAACTCTTCCCACGTCAACGGCCTGTTATCGGTGCATGAAGGCAATCTGAAGCCGTTTTCGACAAGCGTATTTTTCCGCGCCCTGTCTCCGTTGAACATGGCGTGAACCTGCGGTAACGTTATGTGAGACTCATCTACTATCATCAGGAAATCGTCAGGGAAAAAATCAATCAATGTTCCCGGAGGCTGACCGTGTTTTCTTCCGTCAAGGTAGACCGAATAATTCTCAATCCCTGAACAGTAACCGGCCTCCGTCAGCATCTCAATATCATAAAGCGTCCTCATCTTTATTCGCTGTGCTTCTACTAATTTTCCTTTTGCCGTGAAATCTGATTCGATTTTCGCTAACTCTTCCTGAATTTTTGGGATTGAATTGGCGATTGCGTCCTCTTGAGTGATGTAGTGCTTTGCCGGGAATATTGACGCTTCTTTGACGCTCTCAATGACATGGCCGCTGACGGGGTGAGTAATGTCGATGCGTTCTATCTCGTCGTCAAAAAATGTCAGACGTACGCAAGTTTCATCTTCGTAAGCCGGGAAGACTTCTACAGTATCGCCTCTGACCCGGAACTTTCCCGGCTCAGGGGTGTAGTCGGTGCGTTCGTAATAATTCGCTACCAGCCGTGATAAAAATTCCCGTTCGTCAACTTTCTCGCCTGCCTTGAATGAAATTATCGCTTCCTCGTAAGATTCTTTCAGTCCGAGTCCGTATATACATGAGACGCTGGCGACAACGATAACGTCATGGCGTTCGATTAGAGCCTTAGTGGCCGAGAGTCTGAGTCGTTCGATTCTGTCGTTGATGGAAGCGTCTTTCTCAATGTAAGTGTCGGATTGAGGGATATAGGCTTCGGGCTGATAATAATCGTAGTAACTGACGAAATATTTTACGGCGTTCTCTGGGAAGAATGCTTTGAACTCGCTGTAGAGCTGTGCAGCGAGGGTTTTGTTGTGAGCGAGGACTAGTGCGGGTCTGTTGAGATTGGCGATTACGTTTGCGACCGTGAAAGTTTTTCCGCTTCCTGTTACGCCTTTGAGGGTCTGAAAGCGGTTGCCTGAGTTTATGCTTTTTGTGAGAGCGTCAATGGCTTGGGGCTGATCTCCTGACGGCGGCCACTGTGAATGTAATACGAAATGTTTTTGTTTGAACAATTTTATTTCTCCCTTCATGAATATTATAATCGTCTGTTAAGCTGTCAAACGCTGTGATACAATTTCAAAATATATTTTTCTATTCTACGGGAGGCTGAGATTCTAAATTGTCCCCTAAAGGTGTTCACTATATCGTTGAAGTTTCAGGCTGCGATGACACAATCACCAACGTGTCAAAACTTCAAGACATTCTTGTCGAGGCTGCCAACAGGGCTCACGCTCAAGTCTGGTCTGTCTCGTTCAACAAATTTCCCCCCAATGGAGTAAGCGGTGTAGTAGTGATAAGCGAGTCGCACTTGTCCTGTCACACATGGCCGGAAGTAAATTACATGGCTCTGGACATTTACACTTGCGGTGCGCACACTGAACCGATGTTAGCGGTTGATTACGTTCTCGAAAAGGTCAAGGCCTCTCACATTCATGTTACCGAAATAACACGTGGTCTTGACGACAATGACGAGAAATATTACCACTCATTCATCACTTGGGAAGAAGACAGAAAGAACGGTCTCAAAGTTTAGAGGGAGGAAACTTTAGCATCATGGATAACTTTTTCGACAAACTATCGCCGAGTTACACGTTCGAGATTTTTCCGCCAAAAGGCAACAAAAGCACTGAAGGCACTTACGGAGTAATCGACAGTCTGGTCAGCTTCAACCCTGACTTGATCAGCGTAACTTACGGCGCAGGCGGTTCAAGCCGGGACAACACGGTAGAGATTGCGTCAGGCATTCAGAATCGTTACCACACATGCGGAGTCGCTCACTTAACATGTGTCGGCACAACTCGCTCAGAACTCAAAGCGATTCTCGACCAGCTCAAAGCCAACAACGTCCGCAACATTCTAGCGTTAAGAGGCGACCTTCCAGCCGGTGCGGAACTCGGAGACTTTCACCACGCAAGCGAGCTGATAGCGTTTATTCATGAGGAATACGGCGACGACTTCGACATATTCGCTGCCTGTTACCCCGAAAAACACCCCGAAGCAAATTCAGTTGACGATGACCTTCACTACCTCAAAGAGAAATGCAGTCTCGGTGTCAAAGGCTTAATCTCGCAATTATTCTTCGACAATGACATTTTCTGCGACTGGAGAGAACGTGCCCGTTCAATGGGAATAACACAGCCGATAATCGCCGGAGTTATGCCGATAACATCAGCGGCTCAGATCAGCAAAGTTGTCGAGATGTGCGGAGCTTCAGTACCCGAAAGAGTGAGACGCTTCGTGAACGCTTACGGACACCATCAGGGAGCCGTCAAGGAAGCAGGAATCGCCTACGCTACGATTCACCTTTACACGATGAATCAGGCTGACACGGTACGAAGGATAGACTCCGGGATTCGTTCAGTCCTTTACACAAAACGGTATGCGGTTCGTTCCAACGGATAAGCAGATCGCCAACGCTCTCCGATACATGCGAGTACCTCCTGAAGGCTTCAACGATGAGTTGATTCGGACTGTCTCAGAGGCTTTCAGGAGGCTTGAAGAGTTTGTTACTCCTCGATGTACTTGGGGAAGGTTTCACATTGTTCATTTTGACGGTGGAATTGAGCTTGAAGGCTCGTACATTTACAGCGATGACATTGCGAGGCTCACGAGAAGGGGCGGTGAATGTATCGTTCTTGCCGCTACTCTAGGCCATGAGACCGACAGACAGATTACGATAGCGCAAAACAGAAACATGCTTGACGGTCTCGCTCTTGATGCCTGCGCAAGCGTGAGGATTGATTCTTTCATCGACCAGTTCATTGTGAATGAGATTGTGCCGACTCTCCGAAAGGGCGAGCGTTTGACACACAGATTCAGCCCGGGTTACGGGGACTTGAAGATGAATGTTACGGAGGACATAATCGCAATATTGAGCGCACAGAAAAGAATCGGCCTCAGCGTTACAGCATCGCTAATGATGTCGCCGATTAAATCTGTTACGGCAATCGCTGGAATTTTTGAGCAGGAGTGAGGCTTTGTCTTAATGGTATACTATTCTGAAAATTTTTAGCAGGGAGTGTATAAATTTTGGACAAGAAATTACGTGTCGGTGTTCTGGGCGCAACAGGAATGGTCGGTCAGCGTTTCATTCAGATACTGCACGATCACGCATGGTTTGACGTGAAAGTTATAGCAGCTTCGCCGAACAGCAAGGGCAAAACCTACGAGGAAGCTATGAACGGCCGATGGCTTCTCGATGAGCCTATCCCCGAAAACGTAAAAGGCATGATTCTCCGTGATGTCAATGATGTCAAAGGCATCGCTGAAGATGTTGACTTCGTGTTCAGCGCAGTGAACCTCACGAAAGATGAGATCAAGAAAATCGAAGAGGATTACGCGAAGACAGAGACACCGGTAGTCAGCAACAACTCTGCTCACAGATGGACACCTGATGTACCGATGATTATTCCCGAAATCAACCCCGAACACGCTGACGTTATCCAGTATCAGCGCAAACGTCTCGGAACAACTAGAGGCTTCATCGCCGTGAAACCGAACTGTTCGATTCAGTCCTATGCTCCTGCGTTCGCTGCTTGGCGTGAGTTTGAACCCTATGAGGCAATCGTTACGACCTATCAGGCAATCTCAGGGGCAGGCAAAAATTTCAACACATGGCCGGAAATGGTCGGCAATGTCATTCCTTACATCGGCGGTGAAGAAGAGAAGTCCGAGAAAGAACCGCTCAGAATTTTCGGAAGCATCAAGGACGGTCAGATTGTCCCGGCAAATGAGCCTGTAATTTCGGCGCAGTGCATAAGGATTCCAGTTCTTTATGGACACACGGCGGCAACGTTCGTAAAGTTCCGCAAAAAACCTGAAAGCAAAGAACAGCTCGTTGCACTTCTCAGGAATTTCGCAGGTATACCGCAGTCAGCAAAACTTCCTACAGCCCCTGCACATTTCATCAAGTACATGGAAGAGGACAACAGGCCTCAAGTCGCTCTCGATGTGAACTATGAGGGCGGAATGGGCGTAACGATCGGAAGGCTTAGACCTGACACGGTTTATGACTGGAAGTTTGTCGGACTCTCTCATAACACTTTGAGGGGTGCCGCCGGCGGTGCTGTTGAATGCGCTGAACTTTTGGTCAACCAGAAATATATCGAGGCGAAATAGTCATGATTAACGTTGCAATATTGGGACTTGGTACAGTCGGCGGAGGAGTCAAGGACGTAATCGAGAAGAATCAGAACGAGATCAGGCGTGTACTTGGCGACAATCTCCACGTGAAATACATTCTCGACATCAGGGACATTCCCGGAGTCGTCAATGACATTAACATTATCGTCAACGATCCTGACGTTAAAGTCATCTGCGAGACAATGGGCGGTAAAGAACCTGCATACACTTACACACATCTTGCTCTCGAACACGGTATCAGCGTCTGCACGTCGAACAAAGAACTTGTTGACGCTCACGGCGTTGAACTCAGCGCAATAGCACGAGAACATAACTGCTCATATCTCTTTGAGGCTAGCGTAGGCGGAGGCATTCCCTTGCTCAGGACGATACGAGAGGCATTCGGCCATGAAAAAGTCTCACGCATCGCAGGAATCTTGAACGGTACATGCAACTACATTCTCACGAACATGAAGGCCGGAAAGGATTTCGACTCGGCACTGAAAGAAGCTCAGGAAAAAGGATTCGCTGAACGCAACCCTGCCGCCGATGTTGAAGGACATGACACGGCGAGGAAAATTGCAATACTCGCATCGCTTGTGTCGGGTAAAAAATTCTCGTATGAGCAGGTTTCTTGCGAGGGTATAACGAACGTTACACAGCAGGATATTTCGGACGCTGAGAATAACGGAATGTCAATAAAACTTCTCGGTGTCTACGAAGCTGAGTCATCAAGTATTGTCGTAGCTCCTTATCTTGTGCCGAAGTCGAGTCCTCTTTACGCCGTCAATGATGTCTTCAACGGTGTCATGGTTACGGGCAACATGATTGATGATGTTATGTTTTACGGAAGAGGAGCGGGCAAACTTCCCACAGCAAGCGCGGTAGTCTCTGACGTTATCGAGTGCGTGAAGAATCAGGGAAGAAATATTCACACTGGTTTTGCCGATCTTGAGACAGTTCAGAGCGTCAACGCTCCGTCAAAGCCAGAAGGACAGAAATTCCGGGTATTGTGAAAATTCCCCCCTGCCGTGAATGACAAGGGGGTTTATTTTTTTTGCTACTTAACTTTTCTCATCGTCAAAGCGATAGCAGAAAGTCCGATAATCATCATTCCGAAACCGTTACAGCCACCGCCGCCGCCTGAACCGCCGGTGCTGACTCCCTGTTGGTCAGTGCTTGTGGTGTTGTTGCTTCCTCCGCTGCTTGAGCCTCCTGACGCTGGACCGACATAAAATGTCATGTTCCAGATTCCGTCCTCGCAGCCGTCGCCGATCAGGATATACGGTACGTCATCGTCCTTGAATACGCTGACATAAGCTGTTCGGCCTTCCCTCGTGCTTTTGCCGTCAGCAAGGAGTACGATGAAGTCAAGATACAATGCGTCCTCATACACTGAGGCTCTCACGCAGTCAACAGCTCCGACTCCGAGATCATTGCCCTTGTTGTTCACTGCGCTGAACATGTCGGCATCTCTCTCGCCGGTATAGTCCGAACGAAGCCACACGGTTATGTACTTCGACAGTTCCGTGAAAAGCGCACGGGAATTTTCAGCGTTATCGAGAGCGTTCCAGTTCTGATTGATTTGAGCGTTCGATGTTCTCGGGATTCTCATTCTTACCGCTATAGGCTGAAGCCCGATGTCAATGCTCGTGTAAACTATCTCCGAAAGTTTGAACGCTGGCACTCCCGGCGTGTCGCCTGATGTCAGTACACTGTTGTCGCCTGATGTCGGTGTATCGTTAATCGGGGCGGTGTCCTCTGACATTAGCCTTATGATTCCGCTCGGTACAGTCTTCACAAAGCTGAAAGCGTCAATCGCTGATGAGTTGATGTATACCTTTTTCACTTCGGCTGCATCTTCATCTGCCGCTGACTTTATGATTGAAAGATCAGGATTGTTGACCAAAGGCCCGATGCCTATCATTGATGGATATTTGCCCATCATCGTTGTGAGTTCGGCTGCCGTCTGGTCTGTGTTGTTCGCAACGTCAACAAACTGCATACTGAACTCTTGAACTTTGACATCGCTCTCAGGCACGTGTATTCCGTTCTCAATCGGTGTCATTCCGCCGATTCTGCGGTACTTGAGGCGCAAATTCTTCGGTGATGAGTCATTCCATTCGGTCAAACGGAATGACTCGGCTGTGTCTCCGCCCATGCTGATTGTCCTGTAACCTTCGCCGATGTTCTTCTTGTAGACAGTAACAAGACCCGGAGCAATCTGGCTGTGAGCGTCAAGAAGGAAATAGTCAGGCAGTGTACCGTAAAGATCCTGAGTGAGATCGTATTTCCAGTAATCAGGCATTATGCTTACGTGTGAGTCTCTGTAATTGGGATTGACTCCGTTTGAGCCCATCATGTCATAACGGTAAAGCTCGTAGCGTGTTCCAGTTCTGTTGGTGATTCGCGTTTCGAGTTTATATGTAACGTCCCTTGAGCCTATCATGAAGAACGTTCCCAAGTCCTGATTGATGTTATCGGTTTGAGCGTCCCATGTGAATTTAACCCTGCTTACGATTTCGTCACTGCTGTCGGTAACTATCATGTCGAAGAGAAGCGGTGTAACTGATGCGTTTCCGTTCGCTACGTTCGCTATGACAAGAGGAAGCGTGGTGTATTCCCTGTAGTTCGAGTAACCGTCGGCGAAGCTGGCTCTCTGTCTGAACGAGATGTAGCCCAATCTGCTTCCGTAATCTGAACCGGCAATCCCTCGAACATTGACGGCACGTTTCAGCGAACCTCCTGAAGTGATTGCCTCCTCGCCTGAAGGAGTCATCGTGAAGGTGTAATCGCTGTCGAAGCCTGAGAACGTTATCGACTCGTTTACGCTCCTGATTTCGCAGATGAACATATCCCCGGCACTGTCGGTCTCAATCGTGTAGGTCAATGTTCCGTTAGCGTCATAAACTTTGTCATGACTCGCGCTGACTGTCCATGCTAATGTGTCACCAGACGTGAAAATATTATCGCCTGAAATCGTAAGCACCCATATGTTATTGAGGTCAACAATAATTTCTTTGTCGCTTGAGGTTGTGAGCTTGTAGGCTTTTTCGTACTTTCCTAAGCTGTTATTTCTTGCGTAAATATCCGGCGAGCTGAAAATGTAAGCTATAGGCTCGGAGGTCGGATAAGTTTCTTTCCGCCAGTCGTAAGTCTGAAGCCACCATTTTGTTGTCGTACTGCTTGAGCCGGAGGTGTTGAAGTCCCACCAGAACGGGAAGTGTCTAGCGTAAGGGTTGCCGAAATCAACGTTGAACTGGCCAGTACCGTTGGTGATGACCAGACACAGACTCTCAACCGGGTCAGGGTAAACATCGTAAATCTCGCTCACAACATAATTCCTCCATGCTGAAGCGTAGGGCTGAGGCTCTTCGGCAAAAACGAAATTGAAACCGTCAATCAAATCTCCGACAGTCTGAATCGTAATGTTAGGAATCTCACCGCCCATTGTGCGCCGATAAATTCCCGGGTACGTGTCATCAGGCTCGACTCCGTAGATGAGGGAGCGAATCCCGTAGTAATAATTCTCGTAGACGGTTGCGAACCATTGAGGACCGCCGACTTTGTTTCTGTCGGAATAAGTTGAGCCTGTTACGTCTCTGAGCTGGTAGAAGAAATTGACGTTTGATGAGCCGTAAGTGTTGTATACGTTGGCTTCGTAGTCGGGATTCCTGTACCAGAAGTGCAGGTTGTAGGGGTCATATTCCGCGCTGAATGACACTGTTGACATCAGCGTCATCAGTAACACGGAAAACACGAAACGTTTTAACATGAGAAAAAATCCTCCTCGATTTAATTTGGTATACCTATGTATGAAACTATCACATCTCCTCCGAATTGAGGCGAGATGTCTAATCCCTTCTTCATTCTGTGAAACGTTACAGTTCTGGCAGCCCTCACAGCAACGCCAAGCTCCTCGCCTGTGTCGCAGTCAAGCCCAGAAGGAATATCGACAGCGACAATGTGAGATGTTAATGTGTTCATTGCCTCGATTGCTCGTTTGAAGATGCCTTCGACAGGACGATTGAGGCCAGTTCCGAAAATTGCGTCTATGCAAGCCTCACAGCCTTTCAACGCACTCTCGAACTCGTCAAAATTTTCATCGTTGACAGTGTTCAGGACTTCGGGAGCGAGTCGGCTCATTATTTTGAGATTGGTCTGAAAATCATTGCTGCCCTTCTTGGGATCGCCGAGAATGTAGACTCGAACGTCCTTTCCCATTATGCACAAGTGCCGGGCTATTGCCAGACCGTCTCCGCCGTTTGAGCCGGGAGCGCAGACTACAGCGAATACCATGTACTCTTTGACTTCACGTATCACCGACAGTGCAGCGTTCTCCATGAGCAAGATGCTCGGTATTCCGAAAGTCTCAATCGCTCTCTTGTCGGCATCACGTGCCTGCTGCCGTGAATATGCTTCGGGCGAGTCGACTCCTACGTAGACAACTTCCCTGTGAAATTCCTCAGGGTCGTAAAAATATTCCAGTTCGTTATCGTATTCTGGGGGCAAGTTGAATCTCCTCCGTCAAAAAATTTTTGATAGCTGAGAATATTATATTACTAAAAATTTCAGGGACGCACTGCTATAATAACAGTCAAGAAATTTCTGACGGCAAAGAGTTCTCATTCTCTGATCCGAAAGAAGGAGGGTAAAACTATGTATAATCCATCATCGCCACATGCTGACGACTTCATTAACCATGATGAAATTCTTGACACTCTCGTTTACGCCGAAGCACACAAAAACGATACCGCTCTCATTAACTCTCTTCTCGAAAAGGCTCGGCCTAAGTTCAACAAAAACGGCTGTACATGTTCGGGACTGACTCACCGTGAAGCGTCTGTGCTTCTCGCCTGTGAAGACCCCGAAATCATCAAGCGCATTTACGATGTCGCCGAAGAAATCAAACTTGCTTTCTACGGAAATCGAATCGTTCTCTTCGCTCCTCTCTACCTGTCGAATTACTGTATCAACGGCTGTCTGTATTGTCCTTATCACACAAAGAACAAGACAATCAAGCGCAAGAAATTAACACAGGAAGAAATCCGAGCTGAGGTCATAGCGTTACAGGACATGGGACACAAGAGACTGGCCATCGAAGCAGGCGAAGACCCGGTCAACAATCCCATCGAGTACATTCTTGACAGTATCAAGACGATCTACAGCGTTCACCACAAGAACGGCGACATCAGGCGGGTAAACGTCAACATAGCCGCAACGACTGTCGAAAATTACCGCAAGCTCAAAGAGGCCGGAATAGGAACGTACATTCTATTTCAGGAAACTTACAACCGAAAAAGTTACGAGTACCTCCACCCGACCGGGCCTAAACACGATTACGCCTACCACACTGAGGCTCACGACAGGGCGCAGCAGGGCGGTATTGATGACGTTGGACTCGGCGTACTCTTCGGGCTTGAGGGCTATAAGTACGAGTTCGCCGGACTCTTGATGCACGCTGAACACTTGGAGGCTGTCTTCGGAGTCGGTCCTCACACGATAAGCGTACCGAGAGTCAAGCCTGCCGATGACATTAACCCTGATGACTTCAACAACTCGATACCCGATGAAATTTTCACGAAGATTGCGGCTTGTATCAGAGTCGCAGTCCCTTACACAGGAATGATAATCTCAACAAGAGAGAGCGAAGCAGTCAGAGCGAAAATGTTAGACGTAGGAATTTCGCAGATCAGCGGAGCTTCACGAACATCAGTCGGAGGTTACACGAGCGAGGAAAGACCGCATGACACAGAACAGTTTGACGTTTCAGACCAGAGGACGCTTGACGAGGTTGTACAGTGGCTGATGAAACAGAATCATATTCCGTCATTCTGTACTGCTTGTTACAGGGCAGGGAGGACGGGCGACAGATTCATGAGTCTCTGCAAGTCAGGACAGATTCTCAACTGCTGCCACCCTAACGCACTGATGACGCTCACGGAATACCTTGAGGATTACGCATCGCCAGAGACGAAGAGAATCGGTTACGAGATGATAGAGCGTGAACTTCAGAGAATACCCCGTGAGAACGTCCGGGAAATAGCGAGACAGAACATCGAGGCCATGAAGAATGGAAACGCAAGGGACTTCAGGTTCTAGCCTCAACGAAACGCCATCGGGCGAACGTGTACACATAGCTTTCTTCGGACTGAGGAACGCCGGTAAATCATCGCTTGTCAACGCCGTAACAGGTCAGGACTTGGCCGTAGTCTCTGATGTCAAAGGGACTACGACCGACCCTGTGAGCAAGGCAATGGAGCTTTTACCGCTTGGGCCTGTCGTGATTATTGACACGCCGGGACTTGATGACGAGGGCTATTTGGGTGAATTGAGAGTCAAAAGAGCCATGAATGTCTTGGCGAAATGTGATGTTGCTGTTCTAGTTCATGATGCTTCACAGGAATTTTCACGAGATGAAATTGACTTGATGAAAATTTTTGACGACAGGAAATTACCATACATTGTCGCAAATAATAAAGCTGACTTGATGACAGACAGAGAGCCCGGCAGACTCTACGTCAGCGCAATAACAGGCGAGAATGTCAACACTCTCAAGGAACGTATAGCCTCACTCGTCAAGAAGTCAGTGAACGGGAAAAGACTTGTTGCCGATTTTCTCACTGAAGGGGACATTGTTGTACTCGTTGTGCCTGTCGACAAAGCAGCACCAAAAGGAAGACTCATTCTCCCTCAACAGCAGACAATACGCGACATACTCGACTCTCGCTGTTCCTGCTTAGTGTGTCAGCCTCAAGAGTTAGCAGCAATGTTAAAGGCTCTCACGAAAACTCCTCGACTCGTCATCACAGACTCTCAAGTTTTCTCACAGGTTGACGCAATAGTACCGAAGGATATTCCGCTCACGTCATTTTCGATTCTCTTCGCCCGCTACAAGGGAGACTTGAAGACACTCGCTGAAGGTGCGGAAAAGTTATCGGCTCTTAATGACGGCGACAAGGTGCTGATCTCCGAAGGCTGTACGCATCACAGGCAGTGCGGAGACATTGGAACGGAGAAGATGCCGGCATGGATTCGGAATTTTTCAGGGGCAAGTCCTGAATTTTCGTTCACGTCCGGCGGTGAGTTCCCTGACGTTGAGAGGCTCAAAAATTTTTCACTGGTCGTACATTGCGGAGGCTGTATGCTTAACGAACAGGAAATGAAATCACGACTCGAACGCGCCAAGACCGCAGGTGTACCAATAGTGAATTATGGTGTAGCGATAGCGAAGATGCACGGGATATTAAACCGAAGTCTTGAGCCTTTCAGGTGAACAAAGCCCCCTCTCAATTTCTCGGAGGGGGTTAATGACGTGATTAAAGCATGTAGAGTGATATTCCGTAAATCGCCAGCACTGCCACGACTCCCTGAATCAATGTCGCCATCGTCTGAGCCTTATACGCAGTTCCCAAATCCATGTCGCTGAACTGAGTCACAACCCAGAAGTACGAGTCGTTAGCATGTGATACCACCATTGCACCGCTTCCGATTGCCAGAGTCGCCAAGACTCCGCCCATCGGTGAACCGAGTCCCAATGACGCTAACATGGGAGCGATGATTTCGGCTGTCGTTACGATTGCGACTGTTGACGAACCTTGAGCCGTCTTCAACGCTGCTGCAATGATGAACGGAAGGAATATCCCGAAGTTGTATGACGAAAGAGCCTCGCCGATGTACTGTCCAACGCCTGACGCTGAAATTACCGCGCCAAGTCCTCCGCCTGCTGCCGTTATCATGATGATGTTGGCACCGTCTTTGACACCTGCGCCGATCCAGCCGTTCGTTACTTCCTCAGTCAAAGGAGCGAGGAAGAAGCACAGTATCACGCCTATCGACAAAGCGATTACAGGACTGCCCAAGAATGACGAAACGATGAAGAGTGTTGACTCTTTTCCGCCAATCTTAGCGAGTGTTGAGGGGTAACTGATGAACGAACTGAAAGCGATCAAAATCAACGGTACAAGAATCGGAGCGAATGACTTAAACGCTGACGGTAATTTACCGTATTTTGCTTTGAGCGAGTCATAGGTTACGCCTTCTTCAGCGTTTGTGTCGAAAGGTACAGGCAGTTTCGGCCCGGCAATCAAAGCGTAGATATAGCCAGCTAAGACCGAGACTATTGACACTGCTATACCCCACATGATGACCATTCCCAAGTCTGCGCCAAGTTTATCGGCGGCTGCTATCGGGCCCGGTGTAGGAGGTACGAGAGTGTGAGTGGCATAGAGACCTGTTGAGAGAGCGATTGCCATTGTTGACAGACTGACTTTGCTCCGGCGTGCCAATGACTTGTTGAGCGATGAGAGGATTACGAAGCCTGAGTCACAGAATACAGGGATTGACACTACCCAGCCGATGAGACTCATTGCGAGGGCAGGCCGTTTTTCGCCGACAACCTTCAATACCGAGTCGGCCATCGTGAAAGCAGCTCCCGACTTTTCGAGCATCGCTCCGATTATCGTACCCAAAAGAATAACGATGCCGATACCCCTGCAAGTTCCGCCAAAACCGTTCAGTATAGTGTCGAGAACTTTAGCCGGTGCCATTCCGACAGCCAGTCCCATCGCCAGAGCCACAGCGAATAACGCAACGAACGGGTGAAACTTCATCTTGGAGATGAGGAGTACCATTAAGATAATGGCAACAACAAGAATTACTACCAACATAGAACCTTGAACCATAGTTAGAATGAAACCCCTTTCTGAAAATTTTGTGTGAACTGAAATGAATCGTGTAGAATTATACCAAGTTTGAGCGAAAGGTGATTGATTTTGTTGAACGAACGAGAAAAAATGACCGCCGGTGAGTTATACAATCCTGCTGATGATGAATTGTACTTGTTACGGACGAAGGCTCACAGGCTTTGCATGATGTACAACAAACTTTTTGACACTGACGAGGAAGAACGCTACAAGATTCTCCGTGAGCTTCTGCCTTATTCGGATCATGAAGCGTATTTTCAGGGACATATATTTTTCGACTACGGAATAAATATTCACATCGGGAAAAATTTTTACGCAAATTTCGGGACAACGATACTCGACATATGCCCGGTCAATATCGGCGATAATGTCATGCTGGGAACGAACGTATCACTTCTGACACCTATGCACCCGTTACGATGGCAGGAACGTAACGCCCGCAATGACGAGAACGGCAACATCATTCAGCTTGAGTACGGCAAGCCCATAACGATTGGCGACAACTGCTGGCTTTCGAGCAACGTTACAGTTATCGGAGGCGTAACAATCGGGGACGGCAGTGTTATCGGCGCAGGAAGCGTTGTAACAAAAAATATTCCGTCAGGCGTTTTGGCCGCAGGGAATCCGTGTAAAGTCATCAAGACTATAGATTGATGCTGACACAAGAACCATTAGCGGCGAGAATGAGGCCTCAAAGCCTTGACGATTTCGCCGGACAGTCTCACCTAGTAGCACCCGGAAAGATATTGAGGAAAATTATCGACAGCGACCGAATACCCTCGATGATTTTCTGGGGGCCTCCCGGTGTCGGAAAGACTACACTCGCCGGAATAATCGCCCGAAAAACTCAGGCCGAATTTGTAACCTTCTCAGCCGTAACTGGCGGAATAAAAGAAATCCGAGAGGTAATGAAGCAAGCTGACACTAACAAAAATTTCGGTACTAGAACGATTTTGTTTGTTGATGAAATTCACCGCTTCAACAAGGCACAGCAGGACGCGTTTTTACCGTTTGTTGAACGAGGAAGCATCATTCTTATTGGAGCAACGACAGAAAATCCATCGTTTGAGATTAACGGGGCTTTATTGTCGCGCTGTAAGGTTTTTGTGCTGAAACCTCTTTCGGCTGACGAGATCGTGAAACTTTTACGGAGAGGATTGACGCTTCTTGATGTTACGGCTGACGATGAGATTCTGAACGCAATCGCTAATTTTGCTGACGGCGATGCAAGAGCTGCGTTATCGCTTCTTGAGATGACAGCGATAAATTCCGAAGGTGAAATTACTTTTGACATTCTCGAACAATGCACGTCAAGAAAGTCATTGCTCTATGACAAGAACGGCGAGGAACATTACAACATGATCTCAGCGTTGCACAAGTCGATGAGAAATTCTGACCCTGACGCGGCTGTTTACTGGCTTGCTAGAATGCTTGAGGCTGGCGAGGATCCTTTGTATGTTGCGAGGAGAGTTATACGATTTGCGAGCGAAGATGTCGGACTTGCTGAACCCAATGCTCTCTCAATGGCTGTAGCCGCTTACAATGCCTGTCATTTTGTCGGAATGCCTGAATGTGCCGTGAACTTAGCGCAGGCTGTCATTCACATGTCAATCGTACCTAAGTCGAACGCTGTTGATGTTGCCTACAACACAGCGAAGAATGACGCACTTCACAGCATGGCCGAGCCTGTACCGTTGCACATAAGGAACGCTCCGACAAAGTTGATGAGAGAATTGGATTATGGAAAGGGCTACAAGTTCGCCCACGATTACGAACAGAGAGTAACGGCTATGGAGTGTCTGCCAGAAAGCATGAAGGGAAGAGAGTATTACCACCCGACAGAACAAGGCGGAGAGATTCATTACAGGAAGCGTCTTGAGTCTCTGAAGAAGATGAAAGAGAAACTGCGAGAGAGTAACAAGCCGTAACATTCTCAAAAAATTCGCAGGTTGTATAATTATTTGCGTAACAAAAAACTCAAGGAGATGTGTTTAGCTTCTAAAAAATAAGTGTTACCAAAAAGCACCTTGACAAAAATCAAGAGGAGGGTTAACTTGCTACGTAATGTCAGAGTGCTGGACAGGTAACACCAAACCGAAGAAATTCGGCTACCTCCGGCTAGGGGGGAAGTAAAAGCCTCTGGACTGCCGTACAAACCTTAGTAGCATAAGCGAACAGGGGCAGGGAATGTCGCAGAAATGCGGAAAGAATGAGGAAAATTCGAAAGAGTGTACACAGCACATTATTACACTTTTTACGTAGCAGGCAAAATTTTATGCAGTACGGAAAAATTGAAGCCCTCTTAGGCTCAGAAGCGGAGTCATTGCTGACTCACGAATGCAAGACAATCAGCAAAGACATGCTCTCACTGCCCGGCCCTGATTTTGTTGACAGGGTAGTAGGCATGTCGGATCGTCCTGTTCCAGTGATGCGGGCGATGCAGACTCTTTTCTCTCACGGAAGACTCGCCAATACTGGTTACATTTCGATTCTCCCGGTCGATCAGGGAATCGAACACTCAGCAGGAGCGTCATTCGGCCCTAACCCGATTTATTTCGACCCTGAGAACATAATCAAGCTCGCCATTGAAGCAGGCTGCAATGCCGTAGCGACAACACTCGGTGTACTCGGAGCGACAGCAAGGAAGTACGCACACAAAATTCCTTTCGTTCTCAAGCTCAACCACAACGAGCTTCTCACTTATCCCAACCAGTTCGATCAGGTATTATTCGCTTCAGTCGAACAGGCCTATAATCTCGGAGCTGTTGCGGTAGGAGCAACGATTTATTTCGGAAGCCCAGAGTCAACAAGACAGATTCAGGAAATCTCAAGAGCGTTCCATGAGGCTCACAAAATGGGAATGGCAACGATTCTGTGGTGCTACCTCCGTAACTCGGCATTCAAGGTCAAGAACGGCGACAAGGTTACGGATTACCACGCTTCAGCAGATTTGACCGGTCAGGCGAATCATCTCGGTGTTACGATTGAAGCGGACATAATCAAACAGAAACTGCCCGAGAATAACGGCGGTTATCCTGCGATGGGCAAGGGTTACGGCAAAACGTCAAAGGAAATGTACGACAAACTCACGACTGACCACCCTATTGACCTCGCACGCTATCAGGTCGCCAACTGCTACATGGGACGAGCAGGACTCATCAATTCAGGCGGTGCTTCGGGCGAAAACGATCTCGCTCAGGCCGTGAGAACTGCCGTAATCAACAAGAGAGCGGGCGGAATGGGACTCATTCTCGGTCGTAAGGCCTTCCAGCGTCCTATGAGCGAGGGAGTTCAGATCATCAACGCCGTTCAAGATGTCTATCTCTGCAAGGAAATCACTGTAGCTTAATCAACACGTAAGAATTGCCTCTCTGCTTTTGACGGCAGGG
>CAJODC010000035.1 GCA_905233215.1 uncultured Synergistales bacterium | reverse complement strand
GTGAACTACCATCCACCTATAGAGGTGGAGGCTTCCTAATTCAACGAGGTAGCACCGCGGTGTTCTGCCAGTGTCTTACGTCCTCTCCAAAGGCGTTAATTCCCTACGTCCCATAGGTATTGTATTGCTATTTTTACTTCATGTTGTCGGAATTTCATTTATTCCAGTTATTCAACGAAAAAATTATAACATACATTAACTTAGCGCAATTCATCTCCCACCTAAAGAGGTGGGAGCCTTCTTGCGCGGTAAGGTAAACTTTGAACAACTCGTCTAAATAATTTCTCTGTTCCGCAAATTCTATGCTCTGCCGTGTCCAGTAATTCATCAAGAAAAATCCCTCCCGCAGAAATTCTACAGGAAGGATTGAGAAATATCACTTCTCGTTCAGCACAACACACCCGGCCTCAACCGAATGAGTCAGCCACACATTACCCCCAATCACACAGCCGTCACCGATTCTCGTCTCTCCTCCCAAAATCGTAGCCCCTGCGTAAATCACAACGTCATTGCCGATGTCAGGGTGTCTCTTTATCCCCTTCACCAGTGATCCGTCAGGCGAAACATCAAAACTCTTCGCCCCTATCGTAACGTTTTGGTAAATCTTTACCCTGTCTCCGATTGTCGCTGTCTCGCCGATAACTACGCCAGTCCCGTGATCTATGAAGAAATATTCCCCTATCTTCGCTCCCGGGTGAATGTCAATTCCCGTCAATCTGTGAGCGTATTCAGTAATTATTCTCGGCACTAAAGGAACTCCCATATCGTAAAGTTCATGAGCGACTCTATACGCGCTCACCGCCGTGAAAATCGGATAGGCAAGCACAATCTCATCAGGACTCTTGGCCGCAGGGTCTCCACGATAAGCCGCGATTATGTCCGTCTGTAATACCCTCCTGATTTCAGGAAGTCTCAAAATTAAACCTGTAACAAACTTTTCGGCACTCTCGGAATCTGTCAGCCTCGTTATTGCCGATTGTAAACCAGCGCAGGTCAACAATAAATTTTCAGTGATTGTTCTCCCTTCATTGTTGACATGTGAAGGGAACATCGCAGACTGTAAAAATCTGAATGCCCCTTCAACGCTTTCCTTTACGCTGTTATAGTTGACGGTATCAATGTCGGCAAAAACTTTCAAGCCCTCTTCCGCCGACCTTATAGCTTCGTTCAGCATCTCTTACTCTTCAAACAACGCCGTTGACAGGTAGCGTTCGCCAGTGTCAGGAAGTATCACAACGATATTCTTGCCGTCATTCTCGGGACGTTTCGCCGTCTCAATGGCAGCATGAAGAGCGGCTCCCGATGATATTCCGGCGAGGAAGCCTTCAAGTTTGCCGATGAGTTTTCCAGTGTTGATTGCGTCATCATCGTTGACGGTCATGACTTCGTTGTAGATTCTCGTCTTGAGGACTTCGGGAACAAATCCAGCTCCTATTCCCTGAATCTTGTGAGAACCTGAACGCCCTGCTGAAAGCACCGGAGAGCCTGAAGGTTCAACGGCGATGATTTTGACACCGGGATTCATTTCTCGGAGATACTCGCCTGTTCCCGTGAGAGTTCCTCCAGTCCCGACACCTGCAATGAATATGTCAACATGGCCGTCAGTGTCCTGCCAGATTTCAGGGCCTGTAGTCTTCCTGTGAGCCTTAGGGTTTGAAGGGTTGACGAACTGTCCGGCAATGAAGCTGTCAGGGATTTCGGCTGCTATCTCTGAGGCTTTCTCGATTGCTCCCTTCATGCCTTTGCTGCCTTCGCTCAAAACGAGTTCAGCTCCGTAAGCCTTCATCAGCTTTCTTCGTTCGATCGACATCGTTTCGGGCATTACTATGATGATTCTGTAGCCTCTAGCTGCTGCGATTGACGCTAGGCCGATGCCTGTATTGCCGCTTGTGGGTTCGATGATGACACTGCCGGGCTTGAGCGTTCCTGCTGCTTCAGCGTCATCAATCATGGCTTTTGCTACTCTGTCTTTGACGCTTCCGGCAGGGTTGAAGTATTCTAGCTTGGCCAGAATTTTCGCGTGAAGGTCAAAATGCTTCTCAATGTTTGCGAGTTCGAGAAGCGGCGTACGTCCGATTAACTGGTCGATTGACGTGTAAACTTTCGACATGATGATACTCTCCTTTTCTCCTGATACTTAATCAGGACATCAACGGAATATTATTGTGAATGGATTTAACGCGAGTGAATTAAAACGTGAAAGGACAACAACAGTATACGGCCTCAAAGATTGCTTTGAATGTTCTATGATTAAGCATACTGTTTCACCTCTGATGAAATTTTTGTTGACGGTAATTATGCCACATCGAGAATGTTGAAGCAACATGTAATAGTTGACATTACAGAATGAAGCTGTAAAATTCTTTCTGTAACAAAAAAGATTACAGGAGGATTTTTTGCAGTCATGAAAAAAATTATTGTTGCGGTACTTGTGTTGACGGCTATGGCCTCAGCGAGTTTCGGCGCGTCTGTCAGTGTCGGCAACATGAGCGTCATCAATTTTGACGGCGGATTGAAACTTCACGCCTACGGAACGGGCGACAACATGAACGATTTTTGCTACGTTGTCGAATCGCCTGAAGGTTTAGTGCTGATTGAGTCATCGGCGTACAAAGAACACGTCAACGCTCTCGCCGAATACATCAAGGAACTTGGCAAGCCTTTACTCGGCGCACTCCTCTCTTATCACCCGAACGGCTACAAGTCATACGGCGGTGTCAAAATCTACGCTACTGAAGGCGCGCTCAAGACATGGGCTGAGGGCGGAAGCGTCTGGGGATTGACACAGAGCTTCATTCAGGGAATGGGCGACAAGGTAGCTGATGATCTCCCTGAAAGTGCTGAGATTGTTTCCGAAGGCGATACAGTGAAAATCGCTGGCGTTGATTTCGTGATACTTCATGAGTCAGACGGCGAGGATTACGGAATATATATCCCTGCGATAAATGCCGTCTATCGTCACATGTTAGGCTCAAAGACTCATAGCATACTCCCCTCAACTGCCTATATTGACGCTGAGATAGCCGAACTCAGGGAATATCAGTCGAAGGGTTACGCTCTGATTCTGACGAGCCATAACGCTCCCGAAGGAAAAGAAGCGGTGTCGGCTAAAATTGCTTACCTCGAAAAGGTCAGGGAGCTTGCGAAGTCCTCAAAGAATCGCACTGACTTTGTTTCGGCGGTTAAAGCGGCTTTCCCGGATTACAACGGCGAGGCGTATCTTGAGATGAGCGCGGGAGCATTGTTCACGGAATAATCACAGCGTGAATTTTGTAGTATCATTCAGCAGGCTTTCAACTTTTTGAAGGTCTGCTGATTTTTTATCGGGGTGGTAACGCTGAAGATTCCAAGCAGATTTACGATAGCAATACACATATTAGCGTGCGTTCATTATTTTCAGGAGGAATTTCCCGTAACAAGCGAATTTCTTGCAGGCAGTATCGGAGTCAACGCTGTAATAGTCCGACAGATACTCTTGATGTTAAAGAGAGCCGGTATGCTCAGAATAATGAAAGGGCGAGGAGGGATATATCTTGCCAAAGATGTCGATGATATTACTCTCTATGATGTTTTCGATGCGGTTGAGGCTGTTGACGGTGAGTTATTCCGTTTTCACGAGAACCCGAATCCTGAATGTCCTGTCGGCAAAAAAATTCATGAAGCACTTGATGACAATCTCAACAAGATTCAGACTGCGCTTTATGACAAAATGAAACAGATCAAAATCAGCGATATTACGGCTATAACAGAGAAAAAAGGCTGAACGGAAAAAATTTTTCAGACCAGTAAAATTATGTTTGCATTCTAAGGCTTTTGTGAATAAAATTATCACGTTCAATTATCAAAATTTCACAAAATTCTATATGTCAGGAGCGTCAAAAGTATGCAGATTGATATTAACAGCAGACTCATCGCACTAATCGGTACGCCTCTGGGTCAGTCGTTCGCCGCAAGAATGCAGAACTCGGCCTATCAGGCAGCAGGCTTCAACATGGTTTACTGCTACTGTGAAGCGGACAGCACACACCTCAAGGAAATCATCGACGGCATTCGCTACATGCCAACGTTCTTGGGCTGTGCCGTAACGAAGCCCAACAAAGTCGAAGTCATGCAGTACCTCGATGACCTTGACCCGCTCTGCAAAAAGATCGGCAGTTCCAACACGGTCGTCAAAACCACTGAAGGCAGACTCGTCGGCTACAACACTGACGGTTACGGCGCACTGAGAGACATTCTCGAACACGGCTGCACCATCAAAGACAAAGTAATGTTCTCGTTCGGTTCAGGCGGTACAGGCAGGAGCGTATGTCTTGAACTGGCTGAGGCCGGAGCGAAGAGAATTTACATCTCCTCACGTTCAGAGATGTGCGAGACTCTCAGCAACGAAATTAACGCCTTCTATCCCGGCGTATGCGTTCCTTTGAGAGCGGCTGACGAGGCCGGAATCGCTAAGGCACTCGATGAGACCGACATAGTGCTCAACCTTTCGGGACTCGGTATGCGCGGCAAAGAGGAGTACACCTGTGTCGACAAAAAATTCCTGAAGCCTTCGCACATTTGCTTTGACGCAACATACAATCCCCCCGAGACGCGTTTCCTCAAAGAGGCCAAAGAAGTCGGCTGCATGACCATCAACGGACTCGGAATGTCATTGTATCAGGGTCTCCGTCAGATTCAGTTATGGACGGGCGGAAAAGCTGTTCCGCTGGACGTAATGCGCAACACTCTCGAGACCATCATGGCCGAGAAAGCAGCAGGAAAGTAATTCATGATTCGCACCCCCTGTATCAAAAGCAGGGGGCATTCACACGAAGGGAGTAATTTTTATGGCACGCAAATTTTCGTTAGCATATCTCACAATTCCCGGCACCAACCCTATGGATCAGATCAAGATCGCAAAAGAAGCCGGTTACGATTTCGTCAGCCTCCGTACGATTCCTATGCACCTTCCCGGCGAACCCTCATTCCTTCCTCAGGACGACCCCAAACTTTTCGCCGACATTCAGGCAGCACTCAAAGAGTACGACATGCCGCTGATGGACATTGAGCTTGCCAGAATCCGCAAGGATCTCGACATCAACGAGTACAAGCCAGCATTCGAAGCAGCCGCGAAATTAGGCGCAACGGACGTTCTCGGCTCAGTATGGACTCGTGATGTCAAGTGGTACACTGAGACCGCCGGAAAAGTCGCTGACATGGCCAAAGAGTTCGGCCTTATGTTTAACATTGAGTTCCTTCCTTGGGCAGGCGTGAGAAACCTTCAGGAAGATATTACCCTCATCGACAATCTTTATCGTGATAACGTTTTCGTGATGGTCGACACTCTCCACGCAGGCAGAGCAGGCGTAACAGGCGCAGAGCTTGCCAGAACACCGAGAAAGTATTTCCGCTTCATTCATCTTTGCGACGGCCCCGCAGGCCCTGACGGCGACCCGGTACTCGACAACATCAAAGATGACCTGATGCTCTTCACAGCCCGTGAAGGCAGAATGTACCCGGGCGAAGGCGTAATGGCAATCGCTGACATGGTGAAGGCTATGCCCAATATACCGCTTTCGATTGAGCTTCCCAATCTCAAAGAGATCAAAGAGCGTGGAGTAGCTGGACATGCTAAACAGTGCCTTGACGTTGCGAAGAAGTATTTTGCGGCGAACGGAATCGACTAGGCCATGATGAATTTACCGAAGAAAGTTGAGATTTGCGAAGTAGGACTCAGGGACGGCGTACAGAACGAGAAAGTTTACCCGAACACTGAGCAGAAAATTGAAATCCTGCGAGGCTTCATTGATGCCGGTTACAAGGTTATTGAAGTCGGCTCGTTCATGCACCCCAAGAGAGTCCCTCAGATGGCCGACACTGATGAAGTGTTCAAGAAGATCGGCCAAGTTCCCGATGATGTTCAGTTGAGAGCGTTAATCCCGAACACAAGAGGCGTTCAGCGTGCTATTGACTGCGGCTGCAAGAAAGTCAAACTCAACGTATCAGCCAGCCGTATGCACAATCTCAAGAATCTCAACAGGACTCCAGAAGAGAGCGTAGCAGGTTTTGCCGACTGCGTGAAGATGGCCAAAGAGAACAACATCGAGATTTCCGGCTCAATCTCAATGCCTTTCGCTTCTCCTTGGGAAGGAAGGACTCCGGTTGAGGACGTTGACGCAATCATTGAGGCGTATATCAATGTCGGCATCACTGAAATTTCGCTCTCTGACGCTTCAGGGCAGGCAGTCCCGAATCAGGTCTACGATCTTTGCAGTCATGTACGGGAGAAATATCCGCAGGCTTCGTGGTGGTTACACTTCCACAACACTAGGGGAGCGGCGATCGCCAACATCGTGGCAGCGATGCAGGCAGGAATGACGAGATTTGACGCTTCATTCGGCGGATTGGGCGGTTGTCCTTTCGTGCCGGGAGCGGCAGGGAATATCTCATCTGAGGACGTAATCAACATGCTTGATGAAATGGGAATCGAAACGGGCGTTGACGTTCTCAAAGTCATGGCACTCTCAAGGAAGATCGGCGAGATTGTCGGACACAGCCTCGACAGCTACGTACTCAGGGCAGGACGCTCAAAGGATTTAATCGCTTCACAGGCAGAGTAACAAAAGGCAGTAACCCCCTGCTGAATATCACAGGGGGAAATATTTTCACAGTCAGGAGGAATCTATTTCATGTTCAAATGGCTTGATGAGCATTTTGAAGAGTGCTTAATGGTCATATTTCTGATTCTGATTGCATGTGTCATGATGCTTCAGGTTATAGTCAGAAAAATTCCGTTCCTTCCGTCGCTTACATGGGCGGAAGAATTTTCGCGTTTCATGTGGATCATGAGCGTATTCATCTCGCTCCCTTACACGGTCCGCAAGGCCAACATGCTCCGTGTCAATGTCGTAATCGACCTGATGCCTCAGAAAGTCCGCAAGATCATCAATCTTTGTGTTGACGTAATCGTTGGTCTGTGCATGGCACTTCTTGCGTACCACTGCATTGAGTGCCTCAAGTGGTCGGCCGGAGAAATGCTCGTAGGCGCAAAGGCTGAGACTTCACCGGCAATGAACTGGCCGATGTGGTGGCTGTACGCTGTAGGGCTTTTCGGGTTCTGTCTTGCTACTCTCAGGTCGGTTCAGATGTTCTTCATTCACCTGAGCAAGTTCAACGAGAAGGAACTCACCACGCTTGAGCAGACACAGCTTGACGCAAAAGCTGAACTTGAAGCGGCAGCAAAAGCAGAGGGGGCGAAGTAATCAATGGCAGCGTTACTCGTATTCGTAGTATTCCTTGTGGCAATAGTACTCTCGATACCTATCGGGGTAAGTATGATTCTCGGCTCAGTCGCTCCCATTCTCATGATGGCCAGAGGCGGAGTCATTCCTCAGATCGTCGACAACACATTATCAGGCGCAAACTCAACACCGATTCTCGCCGTTCCTCTGTTCATTCTCGGCGGAGTCATAATGGCTGAGGGCGGTATCTCCAAAAAGCTGTTCAACTTCTTCTCATACTTCGTGGGAAGATTCACCGGCGGCGTACCCTGCGCTGTAGTTCTGACGTGCTTGTTCTACGGAGCTATTTCAGGTTCAGGCCCTGCGACAACAGCGGCAGTCGGTGCGATGTGCATTCCGTTCATGGTCGACTTGGGCTACAACAAGACGTGGGCAGCGGGACTCATAGCGGTTGCCGGCGGACTCGGAGTCATAATTCCGCCGTCAATACCGTTCGTTCTTTACTCGCTGGCAACAGGCGTTTCAACCGGAAAATTATTCTTGGGCGGAGTGTTACCCGGAATATTGATAGGGTTGTTCCTCATGCTCTATGCCGTTTTCTACTGCGCTACAAAGGGTGAGGATAAGGCGAAAATTAAATCCCGTCTTGATGAAATAAGCAAAGATGGTTTCTGGCCTCTGTTAAAGGATTCCATTTGGGCGTTGCTGTGCCCGATTATCATTCTCGGCGGTATCTATTCGGGATTCTTCACGCCTACTGAAGCGGCTGTCGTGTCGGTCTTCTACGCAATAATCGTGTGTCTGTTCATTGAGAAGACGATAAGTTTCTCGGCACTTCCTTCGTTCCTTATCAGCTCGGTGAAAACTTACGGCGGACTTGCGTTTGTGCTTGCGTTTGCAACAGCGTTCGGCAGAGTCTTATCACTGACTCACGCTACATCAGCAGTATATGACTTCATGGTTAATAATTTCGCAAGCCCTGTTTCTGTAATAACCGTATGCACGATAATATTCCTTATTCTCGGCATGGTCATGGATACAGGCCCAGCGATTATCATCATGGCACCTGTTCTTTTACCGGCTGTGAGCGGTCTTGCTGGAAACGCAGCGAGAGAGGCCGCTGTTGCTGCTGGTCTTGACGCTGCCGGAATCGCAAACGCCGTCAAAATAGCGGTGCAGGATATGGAAGTTCACTTCGGCGTAATACTGGTCTGCTGCTTGTCAATAGGACTTGCGACTCCTCCGTTTGGGCTTGACTTGTTCGTTGCTGGCAATATCTCTCAGGATCAGCCTATGGACGTTGCAAAGAGAGCTGTACCGTTTATCATTGCGTTCTTAGTATCTCTCGCACTGATTGTCTACATTCCTGCAATAAGTACGTGGCTTGTGCGTCTTGTAGGGTTTGGAGGTTAATTCATCATGAAGAAATTTATCATTGCCCTTATGTTGATACTTGCGCTCAGTTCGTGCGCGTTCGGAGCGTCAGAATTTGATGAAACGTGGCTTGTTACCGCTGACACAACGGCAAAGGGCGCGGCTGGTCAGGTATTCGCTCAGCTCATTCAGCAGAAAGTGAAAGAGGCCAATTCTGGACTCGTGATCGACTACTTCCCTAACGGCGAACTCGGAGGAGATGCAGATTTGCTCCGTCAGGCACAGAAGGGTTACATCGCTATCACAGTATGCCAGACAGCCCCGATAGTGTCATTCATTCCAGAAATGGCAGTGTTCGATTTGCCGATGGTGTTCGCAAGATATGACGGCGATACGATCGATAAAGTTTTGAACGGCGACTCGGACTTCCATAAAAAGATGTCAGCCGCTTACGAAAAGGCCGGGCTTCATCTTCTCGGCTTCATGCAGAACGCGACATACAGGCTTGCTACGGCCAACAAGGATTTGGAGACGCTGACAGATTTTCAGGGGCTTCAGATTCGTACAATGGAGAACAAGAATCACATGGACTTCTGGACTGCAATCGGTGCGGAACCTACGCCGCTTGCTTGGGGAGAGTTGTACTTCTCGCTTCAGAGCGGAACGGTGAACGCTCAGGAGAACGCCGCTGATACATGCGTTGGCGCACACTTCGAGGAAGTTCAGAAATTCCTTGCCTGCACGAATCACATTCTCTACTGTAACCAGATCTGCATCAACGACAAGATCTACAAGGCACTCAAGCCCGAACACCAAGCAGTACTCGACAAGGCAGTAGCGGAAGCGTTACAGGAAATGCGCCCGAAACTTGAGGAGATCGACAAGAGCAACAAAGCGATTCTCATCAAGGGCGGAATGAAGATGATTGAGTATGATAATTCATTCTTCAGCGATGTTCTTGCGATTCAGGGAGTGAAAGACCTCTACAAGAGGATTGACACTGCCACGAACGGACTGGCCACGACTCTTGAGGAGAGTCTTGCGGAAGCTGCGAAGTAATCAGCGAAAAAATTATCCCCTTGTCATTAACGGCAGGGGGATTTTTTGTGAGACAGGTTATTTTTTTGCTACTATTACGATCCATGACTGCGACTCGTGATGTTCCGTGATAATTTCTTTGAAGCCTGCGGATCTCAACGAGCTTTCAATTTCTTCAGGCGTGTACAAATTCATGGCATCAATGATACCGTTGAACCATTGACTTGGTTTGTCCCTTCCGTCAGACTCGCTCACTATCATGAAATGTCCGCCGTCTTTGATGATTCTTCTGACTTCCGAAAAACATCTCGTCAGTCCCGGCCAAAAGTATATCGTCTCAAACGCTGTCGCTAAATCAAAACTACCGTCATCAAACGGCATTGCCGACACATCGCCCTCAATGACATCGCATCTTCCGGCCGTAATCATGTCTCGGTTGAACTCTTTCGCTTTTTCCAGCGACAACGGCGAGTAGTCCAGCCCTGTAACATGTGAAGAGGGATATTTTTCCAGAAGGTCACGGATATTCTTTCCGCCTCCGCAGCCAAGTTCGGCAATCCTTGAGGGAGCGTCAATCTTCAGACGAGACATTCCCCATCTCGCAACCCTTGCGTGAAACATATTCATTCCAGCAATCATCACACGTCCCATGAAGCCTTCAGGCTTTCCAGCGTTGCCGAAAAATTTTTTGAGCAGTCCCAAACTTCATCATTCCTTTATAAAAAGTTTTACCGCTCAAATTATATCTCACATTAAACCGAAACTCTTAAACGCAAACGTCCACAAAAATATCGTAAGCACTGACAAAATCGTAGTAACGCACACGAGCTGACCGGCAAGCTGACCGTCAGCACCCATAGCCACCGCCATAGGGTAAGACGCTACAGCGGAAGGCGCAGCGAACGTTACCATCATCGAACACAGGCTCTGTCCCCTGAATCCCAGAAGCACCGCAAGAGGCATGAACGCTCCGGGAACAACAACCATTCTCAGAACGACTCCCCACAGCAAAAGTTTGCGGTCTGAGACTGAACCGGCCATGTCAAGACCGACTCCAAGCGACAAGAAGCTGACAGTTGTTGTCGAGTTCGCTATGCTCCTTATGACTGACCACACAGGCACGGGGATTTTTATTCCGAAGCCCTTGAAGACAAACGCAAAGATTGCTCCGATTATCATCGGGTTCTTCAGGACTGCAACAAATAATTTTAACGGGCTTGCTTTTCCCGAACGCCCTGACTCAAGAATTACCGCCGAGAAAATATTTACCGCAGGAACGACCAGCACTCCCATCATGATTACCATTCCGATGTTGCCTTCACCGTATAAAGCCTCTGAGACTACTACGCCGAAGATAACATAATTTCCTCTGACGACTGCCTGACCGATGACGGAGGATTTTCGAGGATCATTAGTGAGGACAGGAGGAAATTTCAGACAGAATACAAAATTTATCAGCATACATACAGCCGTGAAAATCATTTCCCTTTGAGCGAAGCCCTGCGAAAAATCCATGTCGTATATATTTTTGAACAGCAATAACGGCATGAAGACCCTGAAAATTATTCGGTCATATTCCTTCATGGCCGGACGTGAGATTATCCCCTTGACACGGCAGACATAACCAATCAGCATTAACAGCATCATCGGTGTTACAACCATCAGTGCCGCGAAAAAACTTTCAACCATAAAAATCATCTCCCTTTGAGAATTTTCTCGTAAAGTTATTATGTTTGCGCCTTGTTGTCAAACTCTTTCAGGGGATTTTTTTTGCACATTCCCTGTGATAAAATCTCATTCAAATAATCCCACATTGATACACAGTTTTTCACAATCTTACAGGAGGTGTTCATTCAAATGGAGTTAAAAGCAGTAGGGACTGCCGGAACTCTTGAGTCAAGCGATGTAATGATTACGCTTGAACCCAAAGACAGCGGCGGTATTGATTTGTCCCTCGAAAGCTCCGTTCTCAACCAGTACGGCAGGCAGATTAAAGCCGAAGTATTGGCATCACTGGAAAGACTCGGCGTTAAGAACGCAAAAGTAATCGTCAACGATCACGGCGCGCTTGACTGCACGATTAAGGCTCGTGTCGAATGCGCATTCTACAGAGGCTGCGGAGTCGACATGGACGGCAGATTTGATTGGGGAGGAGTGATTCGCTAATGAGTATACCGAGACCGAAACCGGAGAAGTTCCGCCTTCGCCGTACAATGATGTTCATGAACGCTCAGAAGCCCGGCCTCATCAAAGACGCTTACATTTACGGGGCTGACTCGATAATGCTTGACCTTGAGGACGCTGTAGCGGAAAACCAGAAGGACAGCGCGAGATTCTCACTGTATCACGCACTGAAAGAGATTGATTACGGCGACACTGAAGTTATCGTCAGAATCAACGGCCTTGATACTCCTCACTGGAAAGAGGACATCAGGGTTTGTGTCGCTGGAGGCTGCGACGGTATCAGAATCGCTAAGACCGAGTCGGCTGCTGACGTTAAGACGGTTGACGAGGCCGTAACGGAAGCTGAGAAAGAATTTGGCGTTGAAGTCGGACGCACTTTGCTCATGGCAGCACTTGAGAGTCCCAAAGGCGTTTTGAATGCGTTTGAGATTTGCCAGGCTTCACCGAGACTTTTCGGAGTTGCTCTTTCCGGCGGAGACTACCGCAAGTGTATGCAGGTCAAAGTTATTCCCGGCGGAATCGAGATGCTTTTCGCTCGCGGCTTCATGCTCAACGCAGCGAGGGCAGCGGGGATTCAGTGCTTCGACACTGTTTTCACGAACTTGAACGATGACGAGGGCTTCAGGGCGGAAGTCAAGCAGAATGTAGAAATGGGCTTTGACGGAAAATCACTCATCAACCCGAAACAGATACCCATTGTCCATGAGATGCTTGCTCCTACTCAGAAGGAAATCGCAGAGGCTGAGAAGATTGTAAGGGCTTTCCGTGAACAGGCTGACAAGGGCGTTGGAGTGTTCACGCTCGACAACGGAAAGATGATCGATATTGCTTTCGTACCCGGTGCTGAGAGAGTAATCAGACTTGCGAAAGCCAGCGGAATTTACGAGGGGGATCTTTAATCATGAAAAACGCAGTAGGCAGAGAGATACCCGCAGAAGCATTAGCAGTAGAGTTAAAGAACGGCCGTAAATACGAGCCTTATCAGGGCAAAGGCTACAGGGACGGGAAATATATCAAGAAGGCCGGTCCTACGTCAAAAATTTACGAGAAGCCGCAAGAGAGCAAAATTCTTCCGTCAATCCGTGATGCCGTCATAGCGTGCGGTGTCAAAGACGGCATGACAGTCTCGTTCCACCACCATTTCAGGAACGGCGACTACATCGTCAACATGGTCATGAAAGAGATTGTTGACTTGGGCATAAAGGACATCACGATTGCCGCGTCAAGTCTGGGCGATGCTCATGACCCTATCGCTGAATACATTGAGCAGGGAATTGTTACGGGTATTCAGACATCAGGCATTCGAGGCAAGATGGGCGATGTTGTCTCACACGGAAAACTCAAGACACCGGCGATTCTGCGTTCACACGGCGGAAGAGTCAGAGCAATCGAGGAAGGCGACGTACACATTGACGTTGCGTTCATCGGTGCGCCTACATCGGACGAATACGGCAACGCAAGGGCATTGGGCGGAAAAGGCGACTGCGGAGTCCTGAGCTATGCGGTGCCTGACTCAGAGTATGCTGACAAAGTTGTTGTCATCACTGACACTCTTGTACCTTACCCGAATTTCCCGCCGAGCATTCACGGTGTCAACGTTGACTACGTTGTGAAGGTTGACGAGATTGGCAATCCCAAGAAAATCGCATCGGCAGCAGCGAGAATGACACAGAATCCGCGAGACTTGATGATGGCCGAGAACACAGCGAAAGTCATCGCGGCATGTCCTTGGTTCAAAGAAGGCTTCTCGTTCCAGACAGGAGCAGGCGGTCCTTCACTTGCGGTCAACAGATTCCTTGAACCCCTGATGGACGAGAAGGGAATCAAAATGGCGTGGGCAATCGGAGGAATCACGGCGGCAATCTGCGAGCTTCAGCGCAAGGGCAAAGTCGGCAAGATCATTGACGTTCAGGACTTCGACACGGGAGCGATCGAGGACATTCGCACGAATCCGAATCACTTTGAGATGACAGCCAGCGAATACGCCAACCCAGCGAACAAGGGAGCGTTCGTCAACAAACTTGATTTCGTTGTACTTGCTGCGCTTGAAGTTGATATTGACTTCAACGTCAACGTCATCACCGGTTCTGACGGAGTACTCAGAGGCGCGCCGGGCGGACACCCTGACACGGCAGCGGGAGCGAAGTGCTGCGTAATCGTTACGCCTTTGACGAGAGGAAGAATGGCGACGATATGCGAGCATGTTGTTACGGTAACGACGCCGGGCGACTGCGTTGATGTTGTTGTTACCGACTACGGCACAGCGGTCAACCCGAACAGACCCGACATCATTGAGGCACTCGACAAGGCCGGAATCAAGCACGTACCGATCAAACAGCTTCAGGAGAAGGCATATTCTCTTGTCGGAAAACCTGATGACCTTCAGTGGAAGGACAAAGTTGTAGCGATACTTGAGGCGCGTGACGGAACGATTCTTGACGTAGTGAAAGAGATTAAGCCGTTCGAGATGTAATATTTTGGGACTCCCTCCATGAAATCGGGGGGAGTTTTTTTGTGTGTAATCTTGACAAAATGAGCGTTCGGATTATAATAACTCTTCGTGATACGCAATCGACGAGGTATTTTGGTCGAACGGGGCGTACTAGCGTCGCGGGGCGTAGCGCAGTCTGGTTAGCGCACCTGCTTTGGGAGCAGGGGGTCGGAAGTTCGAATCTTCTCGCCCCGACCAGAATGATAAGATGCGGGAATAGCTCAGTTGGCTAGAGCGATGGCCTTCCAAGCCGTAGGTCGCGGGTTCGAATCCCGTTTCCCGCTCCAAAAGGGAACAAACGCGCTCTTAGCTCAGCTGGATAGAGCAACGGCCTTCTAAGCCGTAGGCCGCGGGTTCGAATCCTGCAGGGCGCGCCACTTAGTAGAATTACGGTGAGTGTAGCGCAATTTGGTTAGAGCTTCGGATTGTGGTTCCGGCGGTTGAGGGTTCAAGTCCCTTCACTCACCCTTC
>CAJODC010000034.1 GCA_905233215.1 uncultured Synergistales bacterium | reverse complement strand
CGTGTGTGTCGATTTTCCAGTTCCGCTCTTCGCTATGAACAAGTAACACTCGCCGTCAACCGATATTGCAGAGCCGTGAATCATCAACGTGTCATAAGTCGGCATTATCTCCGCTATCTTCCTGTACACAGCTGAGATTTCCAGCCAGTCGTCCGTTATTTCCGTCTGTACTTCCCTGCGTTCGGCTCTTATATCTTCCTCTGTGATTCCTATCTCAAAATCAGCCTCTCCGTCAGTCTCATATTCTTCGCAATAAACATGAATGAACGGAAACAATGAGCTTATCTTGATGTTCTTATCCGCTATTCGGTAAATATTATTCATGTTATGAGAATGCAGGGTGAAGATTCCTCCGAACCCTGCCTATTCTTTTTACACTAGTAAAAACTCGCGCTATTGTTCACTGGATATTCAGGCAATTTCGTACCGCTTGTGGTGATTACGTCTTCGTATAATTTTCACCCCCTTAATTAACTGTGTGCTTCCATGTAGGCTTGTGTTGCCCTGTAATATCTGTACAGGGAAGTTACCGCTCTCCTTGTCGCTGTATCTGTGGAATTTTTCAGCACCGTATTCACGTATGACATTGCAGAAACCTTTATGTCAAATTGCTCGTTATTGCCATATTTCACCGTTACCGTGTACGCTTTGCTAAGAAAAGGCGCGGAAATTCCAGCTATATTCACCTCGTAACGGCCGTCCTTAATCACACTGATTTCTGAACCGTCAAGATACACTCCGCTCACGCTTGAAGCCGGTGAAACATATACATAAATCTCCGTGTCTGTCCTCAGGTCTAGCAGATACGTTACTGCTATTCCAGCGGTGTTGGTGCCGATTTCCGCAGAGTACGATGACACATCGCTTTGTGCTTCCGAAATATAGCCGTCAAAAGTCGTCTCTTCTGTCGCTAAATCCATTTCAGCGTGTTCTTTTCCCACCGTCCAGTTGTTTTCAGTCGCTAAACAAGGCTGCACATAATGTCCGTAATCCTTGATGGCCTTCAGTAAAGCTAGTGTCGTTTCGTCCGTCTCATGCTCTATACCGTAATCAAGATAATCTTTCGCCCGGCATTTCAGCACCGTTGATTTCGTTTCACCGCCGTCCTTGTACGAAAGTGTCGCCGTTATAGTGTCTGCCATTTGCACTGAAGTTATTTCGCACTTGAAGCCGTAATAACTGCCTGAGTCATTCTTGAAATTCTCATTAAACTCACGGGGATTATTATTCGACTTGTCGCCGCTCACATCAAAAATCATTACTGTGTCGGAGTTGCGGAACTTTTCGGGAATCTCTGCGTAAAAAATTACTTCGATTCTTCCCTCAAGTTTCATCTGATACGTTTTGAACACAGGCACATCTCCTTCAGGGTCAGACCCTCCGCCCGTCCATGTCGCTGTATACTCACGGTTGCCCGTTGAGCCTTTTGCGATTTCTACGCTCATTGCCGCTCCGTCAAGCCCCGTTCCTGTCCAGCCCGTGAACGTATAGCCGTCCTTTGTCGGATTCGTCAGCGTGAATGTCGTAGTCTCGACCGTGTACTTCGCCGGGTTAGCCGTTTCGACTGTTCCGCCGTCAAGCTCATACGTGATCGTGTACTCGGTCGCCGTCCACTGCGCATATAGCGTAACTTCACCGCCCGTAGCAATGTTGCTGACTTCCTGCCCGTCTGTGTAGCCTGTCCCGGTGCCGTCTGACTCAGTGTTCCAGCCCGAAAACGTGTAGCCTTCACGCGTGAATGCGTTTGCCGTCATCGCCTGTGCTGTGTCATACGTGTATTCCTGCGTGGCATCATCGCCCGTTCCGCCGTTAGCGTTGAATTTCACCGTGTACGTGTTGGCCGTCCATGTCCCGCAAAAGTGTAGCCGTCCCTTGTGGGTTCGGTCAGCGTGAAAGTTTCTGTACTTGCCAAATAACTCAAATAGCGTACGCCCTCAAATCTCCCGCCGTCAAGCTCGTACGTTATTTTGTAAAGAATTGCAAACACCGCCGACACATTAACGTCATGACCGGGCATCGTGAATATGTAGATATAGCTGTTATTGTCGCCCTCGTCGACATATAATGCAACGTCTTGGCCGTCAACAGTAACACTCTCGAACATATAGCCCGCATCAGGAGTGATAGTGAGTTCGACAGTAAGCCCCGCTGCTGGGGTTGAGCTGTTTGCCGTTATGGTGCCGTGCTGAATATCGGACGCAACAGTGAGGTTATATATTTGAGCAACACCTACTGCTTGTACTGTCATATCACAGAATGGCATTGTGAATGTGTCATTGCCGCTCAGAAGTTTACGGTCTTTTCCTGTGTAAGGATCTGTACCAGTCGGATAGAAAACGTTTCCACTTGTATTACCGTGATAGTCAATAATATCTTGATTCAGCAGCTTGATTGTTACCGCCTCGCCTCCCTCAGCGCGCGTGATTTCCTCCCCTGCCGAGTTCGTAACGCTTACGTTCGCCCGCTGCCCTAGCTCCTTTGTGATCAGGAAGCCAGCATTGTCCTCGTTGTCGCATTCAACATTGACGGTACAGCTGCCCTGCAAAGTCATCTTATAGGTGTAAACGTTTCCGCTGACTGCTGTACGAACAATCCCGTATACTGTTTCGCCGTTCACTGAAATTGTGCGAACGCGGTATCCGTCAGACGGTGTTACGCTGAAAGTGATTTCATCGCCGATGTGTCCCTGAGCCGGGCCGTTCACAGTGCAGTCTGCTGTGTTCCATGTTATCGGACAGACTTTAAGTTCAGTCCGTGCGCTGACTGTAACGGGGTAATCGGGCATTGTGAATGAGTACACCTTCCCATTAGGAGCGTTTAATATGAATGATGTACTCACTGATACGCCGGAGTCGCCTGTCTTTGTTACGGTGCAGTCCTTGACCTCGTAGCCTGAGTTTGCGCCAACTGTGAATTGTACGGTGTCGCCTGCAGCTGCGGAGGCCGGTGCGGTAATGCTGCCGTTTTCGGGATTGCTGACGGTGATAGCGTGAGCTGGTGCAAATTCCGCCGTAACTGTTACATTACTGCCGGGCATGTTGAAGTACCAAGCCTCTTGGCCTTCGAGCGAACTTCCATTGATGACGCTGACCTCGCTGTTGTCGCTTGTTTTCCTGACGATGAATCGCCTGAAGATATAGCCGCTGTTGACGGTGTACGATAAATTCACCTTGTCGCCCTCAGAAGCTGAAGACAGTGAAGCGGTTACGGTGCCTCCTGCTGGATTCGTTACGGTGATTGAGTAAGCTGACCTCTCAAATTCCGCCGTGATAGTTGACAAAATCCGGCCAGCTAGTAGAGACTGTTATATCGTTGCCGCTGGGGGTCTTGACGATGTAGCTGACGAAACGATAGCCGTCATTGGGTGTGTTGTGGAGGCGTACTGTATCTTGACCGTAAAAATTCCAATCTTCATAACTCACTGTGCCGCCTGTGGGCTGAATAACGGTTATGTTTTCCGCCCATGAAGTTCCGAACGACAACAGACACAGCACTACAGCGAGCGCAATATGTTTCAGGAAATGGGATAAGCTGTTGGGTGAAGGGTCATGATTTGGCCGTGAGCCGTGAGCCGTGAGCCGTTATAACGAGTCTGCTCATTGCGTGTCAATCCTTTCATGATGAAATTGCTCCCTTTCTGTTTGAGATTAAGTGTGAAAATTATCGCACCTTCTCCGGGAAATTCAAATCCTGCGAAATAACGTTCACGCAGAAAATATTTTCCTGTTAGTGTCCTGCTTCATATAAGAAGCGAGAGTTTTCTTTGCGGCTTATGATAAAATATCAGTGTCAAAAAAAGAACGGAGGAAAATTGCATGAAGCTCAAGACATTTACGCCCTCAGATGTGGCCGGAAAATCAGTACTGATGCGAGTTGACTTCAACGTACCCTTCAAGGGCGGCAAAGTAACGGACAATTCACGCATTCTTGCGCACACAAGCACGCTGAAAAAGCTGTTGGACGCAGGAGCGAAAGTAGCGTTAATCTCACATTTCGGAAGGCCGAAGGGAAAAGCGGATCCTGCTTTTTCACTCTCACAGATAGTCCCCGACATAGAGAAGGCTTACGGACTGAAAGTCGTGTTCGTAGATGACTGTGTAGGCGAGAAGGTAGCCGAAGCTGTGAAGGCACTGAAAGCCGGAGAAGTCGTAGTGTTGGAGAACTCAAGATTTCACGCTGAAGAGCAGAAGAATGACCCTGAGTTCTCAAAGAAGATGGCAGCTCCTTTTGACGTGTTCGTGATGGACGCATTCAGCGCAAGCCATAGGGCTGACTGTTCGACATGCGGAGTAATTCCGTTCGTCAAGGCAGCGTTTGCCGGAGATTTGCTCATTCGTGAGGCCGAGATGCTCGGAGCGGTCAGCGAAAATCCTGCCAAGCCCTACGTTTTGATACTGGGAGGAGCGAAAGTCTCAGACAAGATAGCCATAGTCGGCAATCTCCTCAGCAAGGCAACAACAATCCTCATCGGAGGCGGAATGGCTTACACGTTCCTGAAGGCACAGGGCAAGGAAATCGGAAAATCCCTGTGTGATGCTGAACGTCTTGATTTTGCCAAAGATACCCTCAAGAAAGCTGCTGACATGGGAGTGAAGATTCTTCTGCCTGTTGACACAGTAGTTGCTTCTGCGATAGATGCAGATGATGTTTCGACTGTTTCTGTTGACGCGATTCCAGCTGACAAAATGGGACTTGACATCGGCCCTGAGACTGTGAAGCTGTTTGTTGAAGCGTTGAACGGAGCGAAGTCGATACTGTGGAACGGACCTATGGGAGTATTTGAGGACGCTAAATTCGCTGAAGGCACGAAGAAGCTCGCCGAAGCAGTAGCGGACATGACGCAGAAGCAGGGGACAACGAGCGTAATCGGAGGCGGAGACACGGCCAGCGCGGTTCGACAGTTCAAAGCGGCCGATAAAGTTTCGCACGTGTCAACAGGAGGCGGAGCGAGCCTTGAGTTTTGCGAGGGCAAAGCACTTCCCGGAATGGCACCGTTCGCAATCTAAGGAGACAGAGATGAAGAAGATATATTTATATGGAAACTGGAAGATGAACAACACCTACTCGGAGACGGAAAAATTCTTCGCTGAATTTCCGTCAGCATACGAGAAGGTGAAAGCGTCAGACCTTGAGGTAGGAATATTTGCGCCTTTCACGTCATTGTGGCCATTGTCGCAGGGAGCGAAGAAGTGCGGAATAGTGTTCGGAGCGCAGAATGTTTACTTTGAGGAAAAGGGAGCGTTCACGGGAGAAATTTCAATCCCGATGCTGAAGGAGTATGACGTAACCCACGTAATCATCGGACACAGCGAACGCCGTCATATATTCGGCGAGTCTGACGAGATGATAGCGAAGAAGGTTAAAGCAGTTCTCAACGCAGGAATGATTCCCGTGTTCTGCTACGGTGAAACGCTTGAGGAACGTGAATCGGGCAATACATTCACGGTGATGGAGCGTCAGTTGAAGTCAGCGATTAACGGCTTGACTCCTGCTGAAACCGCCAAAATCATCTACGCCTACGAGCCGGTATGGGCAATCGGAACAGGCAAGACGGCAACGCCCGAACAGGCTGAGGAAGTCTGCAAATGGAGCCGTGAGCTTATCGGGCAGAAAGAAGCGGTAATCCTCTACGGCGGAAGCGTCAAAGGCTCAAACGCAAAGGAACTCCTCTCACAGCCTGACATAGACGGAGCATTAGTCGGCGGAGCATCGCTGAAGGTTGCGCCATTCCTTGAGATCTACACGGCCTACAAAGGATAAGTTAATCATGCCCTCCTGTTGAAGCGTCAGGGGGGTTTTTTTGTCCAAAGGAGGAATTACAGTGAAAAAAATACTTGCGCTGACGCTGGCACTAGTGCTGATAGTGTCAAGCATTGCGACAGCGGCACTTCCTGAGAACGCATTGACGACACAGCCTGAGAAGTCGGTTTATGGTGTTCTTCGGCTTGAAGATACAGCGTCATTCCTGAAGTGGCTGATTTCAGACGAGAACGTAAACCCCTTTATGCCGTTGATACTGTCATCGAAGGACTCGAACGACATAATCGGAGCGATAGAGGTGTTCAAAGCGTTCGCCAACAACACGCCGTTGAAGTCATCAGCGGTATTGTTTGGCACAAGCGAAAAGGGAGATTTCTTTCAGGCTGCATTCACGGTCAAAGATGAGGCAGCAGCCAGCGTGAAGAAGATAACGGACGGAACAGCGGAAGATGACGACTTCGTGAAAATTCTTCTTGGCAACGAAAATCCTCTCTCATTCATGCTGTCGAGTATGCTGAAGACCGAGAAACTAGCCGATAACGTCTACAGGGTAGACACTGGATTATTCGTGAAGGCGGTTGACGAGGTTGTTGTAATTTCCGAGACTCTTGACGAACTGAAAGCCTCACTGAATGCTCTTGAGAGTTCGGACAACAGGTTATTCAGCAAGGTAACGAGGAAGTTCAGCGATAAAGATTTTTCGTTTATCCATATTGATTATGAGACGCTTGACAAGCTGGACAAGGACAACAACCTTGATCAAGCTGACAAAATGGCGAAAGAAGCATTTGACAAGCCATTGAATTTTGAGTTAGGTTTCAAGAGCATGGCCGACAAATTCGTATTCTCAATATTCGCCAACATTCAAGAAGCGTTGAAGGCCGAACACGCCTCGAAGCTGACGGCGTTGAAACCTGTGAAGGGCTCTAACATCAAGCTCTCAGGCAGTGGAAACCCGTTGCTTTCGCTCGGAGCGTACTTCAGATTATCGGCAATGAAGGAACACAAAGAGGCTGAAGACTTCTGGAAAGAGCTTCTCCGTCAAGCCAAAGTCAGGTTCGGCATAACGGAACAAGAGTTCACGGACTTCTTCACCGGCCCAGTGTCAATGACCGTCAACGACAGCGTGATGTTTGAGGGAATGAAGATACCGTCAATCTATATTTCACAAACGGGAAGCAACGAATCAACTGGAAAGATTTTTGAGCGTCTAACGAAGTCGCCTCATTTCCAGAAGTTACAGGACGGACTGTTACAGCTTGACTCTTCGATAAGTCCGATTTCATGCCTTGTCAAGAACAACGGTGACTCACTGGGAATAGATTTCGCCGACATCGCTAACATCTCCAGTCAACCGTCAGTGAAGCCAGCCTTCAAGAGCCTTCTTGAAGCAGAAGGAATTTCGGCGTTATGGATAGATTTTGAGGCTGTAAGAGAGTGGATAATGAGCGATGAGAACGGAGTTTTGGCGATGGGTCTGCCGATGGCCAAGATGATGGGATACGGAGAGATAGCCGAATCGGTCAGAGATGTTTTATCTGCTGAACTCTCAGTGCCTTCAGTCTCGTTCAGGGCAGAGAATAATCAGACGTTTATATTTGAGTTTGCCAACGTGAAGATAAACCCGGAGAACGGACTATTTACCAAACTGGTGAAAGTCTACCAGAAGTTCAACAAATAGAGCATTCATCAACAACAAAACTACGGAAGAATGTTGCCTCCAGACTCTCAAAAAGCGGGGGTCTGGAGGATATTTTTTGCGAAGGGGGAAGGTCAACACAACATGACAGTACACAACATAAGGGAATATTTCCACAAAAGCAACATGAAGGTTACATCACAGCGGTTATCGGAGAATGCGTTGTGGCTGCTGGGCCAGCGGTATTTTCTACAGCGTTTTGACCACGAGACCAACGCAGGTCGAACGGAGGCATTGCCGGATTTTTGCAGGCGGGTAGCCCGGACGGTAGCGAGTGCAGAAACTCAGTACACATCGGATATTGAGTGGCTGAAGACGCTGGAACTCTGCATCTATGATGACATCATGAACCGCCGATTTCTGTTCAACTCGCCATGCCTTTTCAGCGCATCGGCAGGACTGACGATGATACCTGAATTTTCGAGGATAATATATCAGGACACGGCCGAGATGACGCTTGAGGACTACAAGAAGCTCTATTCTTCACGCACAAAGAATCAACAGCTCTTCGCATGTTTTGTGATAAGCGTACCCGACAGCATTGAGGGCATCTTCGAGAGTGTCAAGAACGCCAGCATAATCAGCAAGTTCGGGGGCGGTGTCGGTGCTAATTTCGGACATCTCCGCGAACACAGCTCATTCATAGCAGGCGGAACGGGCGGTAAGGCTTCCGGGCCTGTGTCATTCATGGAGACGTGGAACACTATGGGTGCTGTAGTCGTTCAAGGCGGAAAGAGACGAGCGGCGTTAATGGGAATGCTGTTTGACGACCACCCGGACATTTTCGACTTTATCGACTGCAAGACTGAGGACGGAAAGTTATCATACTTCAACATTTCCGTTGCAATCTCTGACGAATTGATGAAGTCTGCACAGAGTGAGGCGGATTTTGAGCTTCATTCGAGGGTAGACGGCTCAGTTGTCAGAACGGTGAAGGCCAAAGACCTGATGAATCACATCTGCGAGTCGGCGTGGAAGCGTGGCGACCCGGGAGTATTCTTCATAGACCGTGCAAGGCAGGATAACATCTTGAAGATGGGCGGTCAGGAATGGGAGATAGAAGCTACGAACCCATGCGGTGAACAGCCGTTGCCGAACTTCACGAGCTGTAATCTCGGTTCAATCAACGTTGAAATGTTTGCTGACGCTGACGGTTTTGACTGGGAAGCGTTCAACGCACAAGTACACCGTTCGATGTATTATCTTGATTTAGTGATAGATGCCTGCATGTACCCTTTGGAGAAAATCGGTACAAGAACGAAATCAATACGGCCTGTCGGACTGGGCATCATGGGACTTGCTGACTGTTCGATAATTCAAGGCTTGGTCTACGGTTCAGAGGACTTCAACAAATTCTGTCGGAAACTAGCCGGAACTATGGCACGTTCTGCACTTGACGCTACGATTCGTATTGTTACTGAAGCAGGAAAACCGCCGTTCCCTGAGAGCGGACTGGTCAAAAAGCTCTTTGAGGGAGTGAAAATCCCTGAGACTGACGCAGAGTATCACGCAATGTTAAAGTCGATGAGGACGGAAGGCAAAATCCCTGTAACATTGCTGAACACTCTTGAGGATTGCAGTTTTGATGAAGCTAGATTCGTTCTGCCCAATCTTTTCACCGGCAACATGCGCAACAGCCGACGACTTTCAATCGCTCCAACGGGTTCAATCTCGATGCTTCTTGATACAAGTTCAGGAATTGAGCCGAATTTCGCGTGGTCATGGAACAGGAGAATCATCAAGACTGACGGTAGCGGCTTTGAGGACAGGGAATTTTGGCACAAACTGCTGACGGACGATATGAGAGCGGAATACCGTTCAACGGGCGGTCATATTTCATCGCCGGAGTTTGTTACGGCCTACGACATAACGACCGAACAGCACGTGAACGTAACAGGAATATTCGCACACTACGTTGACAGCGGAATAAGCAAGACCGTGAACCTTCCGAACTCAGCGACAGTGGACGATGTGAGGAAGGTGTACCAGACGTGTTATGACATGGGCTGCAAGGGCATCACTATATACCGAGACGGCTCACGCTCATTCCAGCCGATAGAGGTGAAGAAAGCTCCTGACGAGGAGAAGTCGAAGCGTGTTAAAGCACGTCCGGGACTGGTAGTATTCGGCAAGACGATAAAGGATACGACCCCATGGGGAAGCATCTACATAACGTTGAATCTTGACGGTAAAGAGCCGTTCGAGATATTCATCAACGTAGGCAAGTCAGGCTCAGAGATGAAAGCTATGACCGAAGCCCTATCACGTGTAATCTCAATCGGTCTTCGTTCGGGCTGCAGCCTTGAGGATTTTATTGACACGCTGAAGGGGCTGTCGGGTAAAGAGTACTGGATGTTGAATTGTGATGATGACCACGTAGCACGCTCAATCCCTGACGCTATAGCGTTGCTGTTGGAGAAGCTGATAGACCGTGAAGTCATCAACGCTAGGAAGTCTGACAAATCTTTATTGTGTCCGGAATGCGGTTCGCCGTTGGAGATGATTTCGGGCTGTCAATACTGTTTCAGCTGCGGTTACAGTCCTTGCAAGTGAAGTCAGCGTATGGTATGCTAGCGTAAAATTATCTCAACAATCAAAAAGGGAGGTAGCTATCGGAATGGGATTAACCAGCATTAGCGAGCTTTGCGGAAAACTTGACGAGAAACGAGCAAGCAAGGGAACAAGCAAGGCGCGTGAACGTATAATGCAGTTGTTGGACACGGACTCATTTGTGGAGATAGACGAGTTTGTGACTCACAGGTGTTCAAATTTCGGACTTGAGGACAGGAAGCCCTTAGGGGACGGAGTAGTAACGGGCTGGGGAACGATAGGAGGCCGTAAGGTTTATATTTACAGCCAAGATTTTGCGGTATTCGGAGGTTCATTAGGAGAGAAACACGCCGACAAGATCTGCAAGGTAATAGATATGGCGATGGAGAACGGCTGTCCAATCATCGGAATAAACGACTCAGGCGGAGCGAGGATTCAAGAAGGTACAGACGCTCTGAACGGTTACGGAAAAATCTTCAAGCGCAACACTCTAGCCAGCGGAGTAATACCGCAGTTCAGCATAATCATGGGGCCGTGCGCAGGCGGAGCGGTCTACAGTCCAGCACTGACGGATTATATTTTCATGGTCGACAAAGAGAGCATCATGCACATCACCGGGCCTGAAGTGGTCAGGGCTGTAACGGGCGAGGAAGTAACCCGTGAAGAGCTTGGCGGAGCTGAGACTCACAACAGCATAACCGGCAACGCTCATTTCTTCGCCAAAGATGAGGCTGAATGCTTTGAGCAGGTCAAAAAAGTATTGTCCTATTTACCGTTGAACAATCTTGACGACTCGCCTTTTGTGCCTTCAAATGATGACCCTAGAAGGGCAGATTTAACGCTCCGAGAGATAGTCCCGGTCAACCCGAACAAGGGCTATGACGTTCACGAAGTGTTGACGAAGATACTCGATGACGGAGAATTTCTTGAGGTACAAGCCGGATTCGCTAAGAATATTGTTACCGGTTACGGCAGGATAGGCGGACGGGCAATCGGAATAGTAGCGAACAACGCCGATGTTATAGCCGGTTGTCTTGACATCAACGCATCTGACAAGGCCTCAAGATTTGTGAGACACTGCGACGCATTCAACCTTCCTATCGTAACATTTGTAGACGTACCCGGATATTTGCCCGGCAAGGATCAGGAATACGGCGGAATAATCCGCAAGGGAGCGAAACTGCTTTATGCCTACAGTGAAGCGACAGTACCGCTCATCAGCGTGATAATGAGGAAGGCGTACGGCGGAGCGTATTTGGCGATGTCGAGCAAGTCTCTTGGAGCTGATGTAGTGTATGCGTGGCCTCAGGCTGAAATAGCCGTTATGGGTGCAGAGGGAGCAGCCAGTATAGTGTTCAAGAAGGAAATCAACGCTTCAGACGATCCGTCAGCCAAACGCCTTGAGAAAATCGAAGAGTACAAAGAAGCGTTTGCCAATCCTTACAGGGCAGCGGAGAGAGGATATGTTGACCGAGTAATAATGCCGGAAGAAACGAGGAAAGTATTATGTCAGGCATTAGACGCTGTAGAGAGTAAACGCCAGACACGACCGGCCAAGAAACATGGGGTAATCCCTCACTAATACAAGAAGGAGGAAGGTTCAATCATGCACTTTGAAGGACTTTCAGGAGCGGTCAACGTCAGCATAGTAGCATTCTCGATAGTATTCGGGGTATTGCTTGCGTTGACGGGAGTAATATTCGCAATGAAGCTGTTTGCCGGTTCAGGTAACGAAAAAAAAAATGATGTAGTCCCTGTACCAGTCAAGAAGCCTGCAACGCCTGCGCCTGTTGCCAAAGCGGTAACAGTACCGTCAGCGGACAAGGCCAAGATAGTAGCAGCGATAACGGCTGCAATCGTAGAGTTTACCGGGAGCAGTGATTTCCGTGTATTGTCGGTACAGCCTGAAGCGGTAACGGGATTGCCGATGGATTACTGGACAGCGAGATGGAGAACGGCGGGAATAATGGGACTGAACACGAACATGACCCGAAGTTGGCATTAAGAGAGAGGAGAAATAAAAGTGAGCAATAAATACAGAGTAGTAGTAGACGGAACAGCGTACACAGTAGAAGTAGAGTCGCTTGGAGCTGGAGCAGTATCAGCCCCTGTGGCAGCTCCGGCAGCAGCACCAGCACCAGCAGCACCGACTCCAGCTCCTGAAGCCCCTGCGGCACCTGCGGCAGTAGCGGAAGGAGCGAGCACGGTAACAGCTCCGATGCCCGGAAAGATTCTGAGTCTGAAGGTGAATGTCGGCGACACGGTGAACAGCGGAGACTTGGTGTTACTGCTTGAGGCAATGAAGATGGAGAATGAAGTATTCGCTTCAGCGTCAGGCAAGGTAACAGAGATCCGTGTTAAGGGCGGAGACAGCGTGAACACCGGCGATGTGTTGATGGTGATTGCGTAAGTAACTGGAAGATTTTTCCCTCCTCAAAGAAACGGGGAGGGATTTTTTATCTGCGATTATGGAAGGGGAGACTGAATTATGACAGTATCAGCTCAAAAGAAATGGCTTATCAGCCTAATTCTTGACATGTCTGACGAACAGGTTGCAGAGCTTAACGAATACGCTATACGAAACCAGATTGGTTATGACGAAAATGAACCGCCTCTTAATGACGATGAAATAGAAGGTCTGAAAATAGCAAGGCAGGAAAGTTCAGCGGGAGAAACTATACCACTTTCGGAAGTTCTCAAGGAGCTATACGATTGAACTAGCAGATTACATTCACGAGCATTGCCAAAAAACGTATCGCTAAAATTCCTCAGCCACACCGTAAAAGAATACTCAACGCTATAACAATGCTGGAGGATTGGCCTTCAGGGGACGTGAAACCCTTGAAAGGCTGTGATGAATGGAGGCTTCGAGTTGGAAGCTGGCGAATAATTTTCAGCGTAGATTTCCAGCGTCATACAATCGAAATCAGATACGTGGACACTAGAGGCGATGTCTACAAACACTAAATGATAAGCGTTGAGTCGTGAGTAAAAATATTTTGTATAATCATCACAAATTCACGAGGGAGGCAAAATTCAAATGTTCGTCAAAATAGTATGCACGATAGGCCCGGCAAGCGATAATTTTGATACGCTGAAAGCTATGGCCGAAGCCGGAATGAATGTAGCACGCCTGAACTTTTCACACGGCGATTACGAAGGCCACGAAAAGAAACTCAACCTGATACGTCAAGTCGAACGAGCAGTCAAAAAACCTATAGCTGCACTTCTCGACACAAAAGGCCCCGAAATTCGTACAGGCCACATGCAGAACGGTGAAATATTCCTGAAACAGGGCGAGAAAGTCATAGTCTCATCAAGTGATGAAGCCTTCGAGGGAACTCCCGAAAAATTCTGGGTCAACTACAAACTACTCGCTCAAGAAGTCAAGCCCGGTCAAAACATTTTCATTGATGACGGCGCGTTGAACCTCGAAGTCGAAGCGATTAACGGTGATGAAGTAACCTGCAAAGTAATCGTCGGAGGCTCTTTGCGAAACACTAAGGGCATCAATCTTCCCGGCTCTGACATAACACTTCCGGCACTCTCCGAAAAAGACAAGCAGGACATAACATGGGGCATTCAGCACGGAATGGAATATCTCGCTGTCTCTTTCGTCAAAACTAAGCAGGACATTATCGAAGTGAGAAAGCTCATTCATGAAAACGGTTCTGACATGAAGGTACTGGCCAAAATCGAAACCCGTCAGGCAGTCGGCAACATTTCAGAGATTATTGACGTTGTTGACGGAGTGATGGTGGCTCGCGGTGATTTGGGCGTTGAAATTGCCACTGAAGATGTTCCGCTCGTTCAGAAGAGCATAATCGAGATGTGCCGTGTACGCGGTAAGGCCGTCATCGTTGCTACACAGATGCTTGACTCGATGATACGCAATCCCAGACCGACAAGAGCTGAAGCCTCTGACGTGTCGAACGCTGTACTTGACGGAACAGATGCGGTGATGCTCTCAGGCGAAACGGCATCGGGAAAATATCCTGTTGAGGCTGTAGCGACCATGAGAAGGATCGTAGACAAAGCAGAAACGGAGCTTCAGAAATGGGGAAATCACAAGAACGGCGGTAAAAATCCTCTTGACCTCGAAAAAAGCCCGGTAACTGACGCTGTATCGGCCGCTGCTGTCCAGATAGCCAAGCAGGTCAAAGCCCCTGCGATAATCACTCTGACACGTTCGGGACTTACTGCAAAAATGATCAGCAGGCACCGTCCGGAGTGTCCGATACTGGGACTTACACCGAGCCAGCAGACATGGAGAGAGCTTGCGTTGTGCTGGGGAGTCCAGCCCGTTAGAGTTGCTGAGATGGGCGACATCAACGTTGCTGCACGGGAAGCGGTCAACAAATGTGTCAAAGAAAATCTATTGCCCGAAGGCGATTTAGTCGTAATCACAGCAGGAATACCCGTAGGCCGTGCCAGCTCAACAAACTTGGTCGAAGTTCTCCCTACAGGAACAATTCTGCTCACTGGAACGCCTTTATCACACAAGAACGCTGTCGGTAAAGTCTGTGTAGCCCGGACTCCTCAGGAAGCAATCGACAAGGCCGAAGAAGGCTGTATACTCGTTGTTCGTCAGTTGGGCGAGGATTATCGGCCAGTTCTCTCAAAAGTCGGGGCTGTACTCCTTGAGAGCGAGTTATTTTTCTCAGAAGGCAGTGCGCTCGTTGTTGAGTATGATTTACCGTGTATTGCCGGAGTTGCTGATGCTCTTTCGACATTGATTGACGGCGATACAGTTTCAATTGACGGCACAAAGGGTCTCGTTTATCGCGGTGTCGTCAGGCTGGTGTCATAATGTTTTTCTCTCTCGCTAACTTCCGCAGTTTAATCGACATCGCCATAGTATCATTCATATTTTACAGAATACTTGTGCTTTTAGTCGGTACACGAGCGGTACAGCTCATAAAGGGATTATTTGTTCTCGCCACTCTTCTTGGGATTGCTATACTGCTTCACTTCCGCCTGTTGACTTGGTTTTTACAGACAACACTCATCGCCATCAGCTTGGCAATACCGATAGTGTTTCAGCCTGAACTCAGGAAAATGCTTGAGGAGCTTGGGCGTGGACAGTCTTTAGTGAGAAAGAAAAGCATGTCGGGCGATGAGGCTGAAATTAGAGTAGCGCAGATTACGGGAGCTTTGAATTACCTGAAGGCTCACAAGATAGGCGCACTCTTGGTCTTACAACAGGACGTAGGACTTGGAGATTACACGGAGACAGCAATACCATTACGGGCGAAAATCACTCAGGAACTCATAATCTCAATCTTCTGGAAAGATAACCCCCTTCATGACGGTGCCGTTATTCTCGACAAATACAACCTCATCGCCGGAGGCTGTTATCTTCCATTGGCTGACGCTCCGGAGATCTCAAGGTGGTACGGAACAAGGCACAGGGCAGCGTTAGGAATTTCAGAAGTCTCTGACGCTATCGTTCTGATTGTCTCCGAAGAAAGAGGCGACATTTCGCTTGCTGTCAAAGGCAAATTGTCGAAGAACATCAAGGATTTTCAGGTTGAACGCTTATTGAGGCACTATTTCGCTGGCGAACAGGTCGTTACAGGCTGGAAAGCGTGGAAAAAAACTCTGGCAAATCTATTCTGGGTGACAAACATTGAGAATGATGCAGGGGGCTTGGTCAAATGAAGCTGAAAGATTTTGACATCAACGGCGTTTTAACATCTCCGTGGGCGTTGTGGGCAATTTCGGTTACTCTGTCCGTCATAATGTGGGTATACGTTACAGGAATGGAGGAAGCCGAGAACATTACACGGAAATTTTCTTGTCCCCTTGAGTATCGAGGCTTGGACTCACAGGCTATTCTACGTGAGAAACTGTCAGAGGTTGACGTAGAACTTCGAGGTTCTGAAGAGGACATGCTGAGGCTTGATTACACATCGGTGAAAGCATATGTTGACGCGAGAAATTTAATTCCCGGCAAAAAATACACAGTCAACATTAACATTGAACAGCCTAGCAGAATAACGCTTGTCTCGTGTTTCCCTTCACAGGCAACGCTCGATATTGTCCGTCAGGTTACGAGACTGATGACGGTTGAGACAGTTTTACCGCAGAACATTCCCGAAGGCTATTACATTGAAGGGGTCGAAATTATCCCGAAAGATGTCGGCATCAAAGGAGCTGAGGACGATTTAGCGAAAGTCGGAAGCGTCAGAGTAACCCCGTCAATCGCTGAATTACAGAAGGGCGATGAACTCTTGATTCCCGTGAAGTTTGAACAGTCAGAGCCTTTTGACGGCACAGTGGCTATTGAACCCGCTCAAGTCCGATTCAGGGCGCAGCTTGTCAGAGGGCTTCCGAGAAAAAGAGTTCCCGTCAACGTAAGGCTTGCCGGTAAACTTGATCCCGATTACGAGGTGAGATCAATCGTAACAGACCCTTCAGAAGTACAAGTAGAGGGAAAAGCCGACGATTTAAAGATGATTGAGGCTGTTGACACTGAAGTTATTGACGTGTCGTTGATGAACTCTGACAGGGTTATTGTCGTGCCTTTGAAGCGTCCTGACAATGAGGACGTGTCAATTTCGAGTACTTCAAGCGTGAAAGTCAGCATAAATCTCACTGAGGCACACGCAGAGAAGATGATAGCGAATGTACCCGTTGAGCTTCACGGAACTGACAAGCCGCAGAACTGGACTTGCGAGCCTCCGAGCGTGATTGTAACGATTGAGGGAAAGCCGTCAATGATTGCAGGATTTGACGCTGACAGCGCGAAGTTGACCGCTTATGTTGACATGAATAATATTTTCATGACACCTGTAACTCTGCCTGTGGTAACTGAAATGCTCTCGTCTGACCTCTTCAGGGTAATCAGGGTTGAGCCTCAAAGCGTTACGGTGAATCTGAATGAAATCAATGAAGACTAATGAGAAATTTGTATAGTATAATAAAACAACTCAAGGGGTAAAATTAAAATTAACGAGGGAGTGAACTAATTTTGAGTCGCCTTAGCATTATGAATGAGACAAAAGCTCAGGCCACAGTCGAATCCCTTCACAGTGATCTTGAACGAAGGGTTACAGGCGCACCGCCTGACGTTTGTCCTCTTGACATTGCCAGCAGTTACCTAAAAGTCTGCGCTGCTCAGACATGCGGTAAATGCGTTCCCTGCCGTGTTGGTCTTCCACAGCTTGAGAGGCTGATTGATGACTTGATTGACGGCAAAGGCAGCATGAAAACTGTTGAAACGATCCAGAAAACCGCCGAAGCTATCTCAACCTCCGCTGACTGCGCAATCGGTTACGAGGCCGCTAACATGGTTCTGAAAGGTGTTCAGGGCTTCAAAGATGATTACGAGGCACACGCAAAGGGTCATCAGTGTACGTCAGAAGGCTTCAGGGCTGTACCATGCGTTACGCTGTGTCCTGCACATGTTGACATTCCCGGCTATATCGCTCTCGTGAATGCCGGACGTTATGCCGATGCCGTTAGACTTATCCGCAAAGATAACCCCTTCCCTTCAGTCTGTGCTATGGTCTGCGAACACCCCTGTGAGAACAAATGCCGCAGACGCATGGTCGATGACGCAATCAACATCAGGGGATTGAAACTTTACGCAATCGACCACGCCGGACACGTGCCGGTTTACCGTGAAGGCGAAAAGGCTGCACCGTCAACAGGCAAGAAAGTCGCTATCATCGGCGGAGGCCCAAGCGGAATTTCAGCGGCCTACTATCTCGGAATGATGGGACACTCGGTCGAAATCTTTGAGCAGAGAAAGCATCTCGGCGGAATGTTACGTTACGGCATACCGTCATACCGTCTTCCCAGAGAAGTTTTACACGAGGAAATTGAAACGCTTTTGACGGCAGGAGACATCAAAGTTCACAAAGAAGTCTCAATCGGAGGGCCTGACTTCCCGTTATCGAAACTTCGTGAACAGTTTGACGCTGTTTACATCGCAATCGGAGCGCACACTGATAAACGCCTCAAGATTCCGGGAGAGGACGCAAAAGGCGTTATGTCAGCAGTAGAACTTCTCCGCAGCATAGGCGATGAGGAGTTCCCGGACTTCAAAGGAAAAAGAGTCGTTGTTGTCGGAGGCGGTAACGTTGCTATGGACTGCGCCCGCTCATCATTGAGGCTCAATGCCGACAAGGTTACGCTGGCTTACCGAAGACGCAAAGACGACATGACCGCGCTTGCTGAAGAAGTCGAAGCAACAGAAGTTGAAGGCTGTGAGATTCTCGAACTTGCTGCACCGCTGAAAGTCGAAGTCGGCGAGGACGGACACGCCAAAGCCCTCTGGGTAAAACAGCAGATGATTTCAAACATCAAGGGAGGCAGACCGGCTCCGAAAGACGCTTCA
>CAJODC010000033.1 GCA_905233215.1 uncultured Synergistales bacterium | reverse complement strand
ATAGGTAACTTGTAAAAATGAGGAGGACTTTTATGCGTATCAAGCATTGCTATATTTCTCACCCTGTGTTGTATTTCTACCGGATTATCGCACCTCCACAACCCAAGCCCGGCAGCCCTTATCTTGTCGTCCATAAACTGAATAACCCTCTCAGCATGATCCCTCGCCGTCAAAACCGCCTGAGTCTTCGTGTAAAATTCCATCATCAGGTAAAACGCACCAAACAGAGTCAGTATAAACCCTGCCTGAAGTATCATCGTCATCAATATCTCGCTCAAAATAAATGCCCTTAACCTTTTCATCATACACACCTTTGCTCTTGCTTAAAATTTTGACACAGGCTATTATAATCAGCATTCTAACAAAATTAAATCAGGGGGTAAAATTCAAATGGAAAAACTTAACGTCTTCAAGTGCGCTAAATGCGGTAACATCGTCGAAGTTATGCACGTTGGCGGAGGTACTCTCTCATGCTGCGGTCAGCCTATGACTCAGCTCAAGGAAAACACAACCGATGCTGCTACAGAAAAGCATGTCCCAGTTTTCGACAACGGCAAAGTCAAAGTCGGAAGCGTCGCTCACCCTATGGCTGACGATCACTATATCGAGTGGGTCGAAGTCATCAACGGTGAAAGAGTCTGTCGTCAGTTCCTCAAACCCGGTGAAGCTCCCGAAGCTGCCTTCGAGTGCGTCAAAACCGGCTCAACAATGCGCGAGTTCTGCAACAAACATGGTCTCTGGAAGGCTGAAGCGTAATGAAACTTTCTGACTCAATGGCAAACGCCATCAACGACCAAATCAAAGCCGAGTTCGACTCAGCCTATATCTACCTCGCTATGTCAGCATACTTCAAGGACGCAGGGCTTGACGGTATGTCTCACTGGATGGACAAACAGTACAAGGAAGAAGTCGAACACGCAGAAAAATTCATCGCCTACCTTTACGAGCGTGGCGTAAGGGTCGTTATTCCCGAAATCTCAAAGCCCAAAGAGTCCTACAATGACGCTCTCGATGTCTTCAAGACCGCCTACAATCATGAGCAGTACGTTACGTCAAGAATCTACAAACTCGTTGACATGGCCTCAGCCGAAAAGGATTACGCTACAATGTCGATGTTGAAATGGTTTGTTGACGAACAAATGGAGGAAGAAGACAACACTGGCAGTATCGTTGCAAAACTTGAGTTCTTGGGCAATGATAAGCACGCTGTCTATATCGTTGACCGTGAATTGGCCGCTAGGTAACACGAATTTTACACAGGGGAGTCGATGACGGCTTCCCTGATTTTTTTGTTGACATGAACAAGAAGCTGAAATCATTTCTTGACGGACTTTATTACACTTACCAGCGGAGAGAGTTAATCAACCCTGACCCTTTGCACTTCCTCTACAGTTATCATGACGTGAGGGACTTGGAGATTGTCGGACTTATCGCTTCATCGCTTGCTTACGGCAGAGTCTCTCAAATCATGAAGAGTGTTGACAGGGTTTTATCGCTCCTGACTGATGAGCCTCATAAATTTTTGATGGCTGAGGGAAATTCCGACATTGTTCCCGAAACTTTCAAGCACCGTTTCACTACAGGCCATGACATTAACGTTTTGTTGAAAAATATTGCTGACGTTCAGAAAAATTACGGCTCAGTCGAAAATTTTTTCGGCGAATGTCTGAACACTGATTTATTTTCCGCTCTCGATAAATTTTCCGAGAGGCTGTCAACAGGAAAAACTCCCGGAAGTTTCTCGCTTGTTACGGCACCGAAGGACGGCAGTGCGTGCAAAAGGCTTTTTCTTTTCCTGAAGTGGCTTGTTCGTCATGATGATGTCGACCCGGGAGGCTGGAAGATCATCAGCCCTCGTGATCTTATCGTTCCCACTGATACTCACATGCACAACATAGCGATGAAGCTGGGGTTTACTCGAAGGAAGAACGCCGATTTGAGATGTGCTGTCGAAATTACCGAAGGCTTCCGGGAAATCTGCCCTGATGACCCAGCAAAGTACGATTTTGTCCTGACACGCTTCGGAATAAGAGCAGGACTTAATGTCGATGAACTGTCCGAACTTTTCGGCTAAACTGTGCTAAAATACTCTGCGTTTTAATTCGACCACGAAAGGAATTTTTGAACATGGCAGACATTATCGGACTCACTTGTACACAGTGCAAGAGACGCAATTACACAACGACAGTCAACAAAAAGAAACAGTCGAAAAAACTCGAACTGAAGAAATATTGCAAGTGGTGCAACGCTTCGACACTACACAAGGAATCAAAGTAGTATTGCCAAAGCATTAAACCTGTTGTAAAATTCACCATGTAATTTTCACGCAGGTCCGTGGCTCAATTGGCAGAGCACTGGTCTCCAAAACCGGGGGCTGCAGGTTCGAGTCCTGCCGGGCCTGCCATTTCGTTATTATAAGGACAAAGCAAATGGCAAAATCAGCAGCAGAGAAACCCACAAAAATGTCTTCGCTATTAAACTTCATTCGTGAAGCTAAAGCCGAACTCAAAAAAGTTACTTGGCCTACGCGCAGACAAATATGGTACTGGACGCTCGTTGTGATTGTTTTCACATTGTGCGTGTCGTTGTATCTTGGTCTGATTGATTTTCTTCTTGCGTGGCTCTTCAGAGCTCTTCTGGGTTAAGGTTCTATCATGCCGGGCGAGCGTAAATGGTATGTCGTTCAGACATATGCAAGCTATGAGAAAAGAGTGAAGGACGACCTCACTCAGCGAATCAAGGCCATGAAGATGCAGGATAAAATCTTCAACGTTCTTATACCGACAGAGACAAATATAGTCGTTAAGGACGGAAAAAGCCGCGAAGTTACCCGAAAACTTTATCCCAGCTATATCATGATCGAGATGGTTCTTGATGAGCAGTCTTGGTATACGGTCAGGCACACGCCCGGAGTTACCGGTTTCATCGGCGCAGGTACTCACCCTATGCCGCTCTCTCAAGATGAAGTCGACCGCATTATGTCAGGCATGAAGAAAGATGAAGACGCTCCGAAAATAGATTTGGGCATCAAAGTCGGAGACACTGTGAGAGTGATTGCGGAAGGGGTCAAAAAAGGCTTCACCGGCCCGGTTGTCGAAGTCAACGTGAAGAAGGGCAAAGTGAAATTCAAGCATGACATGCTCGGCGGAGCAACAGTAGAAGCAGATTACAGAGACCTTGAGAAGATATGAGGCCCTGAATAATCAGGTAATAGACAGAAAGAAGGAAAATTTTTATCATGGCTAAGAAAGTTGTTGGGCAGATAAAATTACAACTGCCCGCTGGTAAAGCAACACCTGCGCCCCCTGTAGGCCCTGCGTTGGGTCAGCACGGCGTTAATATCATGGAGTTCTGCAAGCAGTTCAACGCTAAAACTCAAGATCAGGCAGGATTGATAATCCCGGCAGTGATTACTGTTTACGCTGACAGAAGTTTCACGTTTGAGCTGAAAACTCCTCCGGCTGCTGTGCTGCTCAAGAAAGCGGCAGGAATTGAGTCAGGTTCAGGAGTGCCGAACAAAACTAAAGTCGGAACGTTGGCACGCGCTAAGGTCAAAGAGATTGCAGAACTCAAGATGAAAGACCTCAACGCTAACGATGTTGAAGCCGCTATGCGAATGATTGAAGGCACAGCGCGTTCAATGGGACTGGATATAGTCGACTAGCACAGATGCGGAAGGGTCAATCAGCCCGTTACACACCGCAGGAGGTATAACATGAAAAGAAGCAAGCGTTACAGAGAAGCCGCCGCTAAAATCGAAGAAGGCAAATTATACGGCCTCAGAGAAGCTGTCGAGCTTTTCAAGTCAGTGTCAACAGCTAAATTCAACGAGAGCATTGAAGTCCACGTCAGACTCGGAATTGACCCACGACACGCAGACCAGCAGGTCAGAAGCACTGTGTCTCTTCCTCACGGTACTGGCGTAACAAAGAAAGTCCTCGTCATCACTCAGGGCGAAAAGATCAAAGAAGCTCAGGACGCTGGAGCTGACATAGTTGGCGGTGATGACATCGTTCAGCAGATTCAGGGAGGCTTCATGGACTTTGACGCAGTAATTGCCACGCCCGATATGATGAAGTCAGTCGGCCGTCTCGGTAAAGTCTTAGGCCCTCGCGGTCTCATGCCCAGCGCGAAAACTGGCACGGTTACGTTTGAGATAGCAGCTGCCGTCAAAGAGATTAAAGCAGGTCGTGTCGAGTTCCGTGCAGACAAAACCGGCATCACTCACAACGCCGCAGGTAAACGTGATTTCAGCGTTGATGACCTTTACGACAACGTTAAAGCTCTCCTTCAGGCGATATACAAAGCCCGTCCGGCTTCGGTCAAAGGTACTTACGTCAAGAGCATCGCTATAGCTCCGACAATGGGACCGGGTATCGCTGTTGACCCTTCGCTGGCTCAGAAGGAATTAGCTCTGTAAAAATATGTCGCTCAAAAAAATGAGCGTGGATTGAAACAAACAAACGTAACATAAATTCCTAAGACAGCAGGTGCTTCACAGCTCAATATCCTGCTCAGGAGTGAGAAATGAGTAGTAATGCTCCTCCTGTTGTCATGACCGGAGGAGCTTTTATCGCTTAAAGGAGGTGAATAAAATAAATGCCCGCAGATGTAAAATACACTCTTGTTGACGGTCTGAAAGAAAAATTATCGAAGACTAAAGCCGTTTTTGTCGGCGAATATCGTGGAATGACCGTTGAACAAAGCACTATGTTGAGGCATAAAGTCAGAGAGGCTGGCGGTGAACTTAAAGTAGCAAAAAATACCCTGTTCGCTATCGCCATGAAGGAAGCCGGTTTAGCCGAACTTCCCGAAGACATGATGAAAGGTCCCAACATTTACGCTCTCTGCTATGATGACCCCGTAGCTGTCGCTAAAGTACTCAAAGAATACGTCAGCGACAAAACTCAAAAGGCGTTCATTCTCAAAGGCGGCCAGCTCGAAAATCAACAGCTCGATTTGGCTCAGTTGATGGCTCTTGCTGACCTTCCGTCAAAAGATGCCCTCAGAGGTCAGGTCGTCAGAACTATCGCCGCTCCCATTTCAGGGTTCGTCAATGTTCTCGCTGGTACTATCAGGAATTTCGTTACGTGTCTTGATAATATCCGTGCAAAAAAAGAAGAAACAGCAGCATAACATACTAACTTATGGAGGAATTTTATTATGACCAAAGAAGAAATCATTCAGGCTATTGAAACAATGTCAGTACTTGAGCTCTCAGAACTTGTGAAGGCTCTTGAGGAAAAATTCGGCGTGTCGGCTTCAGCAGCTCCCGTCATGATGGCAGCTATGCCCGGTGCAGGCGCAGCAGCAGCACCCGCTGAGGAGAAAACAGAGTTCGATGTCGTCTACAAAGGGCCCGGCGCAAACAAAATCGCCGTCATCAAAGCTGTTCGTGAAATTACTTCACTCGGCCTCAAAGAAGCCAAAGAGCTTGTCGACAATCCCCCCAAGAACGTCAAAGAAGGCGTGTCAAAGGAAGAGGCTGAGGAGATTCGCAAGAAGCTCGCTGAGGCTGGCGCAGACGTGGAGGTTAAGTAGTTATTGTGCTTCGAGAGGCTCTTTTCGGGCCTCTTTTGTTTAAGAACGGAGGGTCAAAATGAAAGACAAGAAATCTGCCGCAGCTCCTGACAACAAAAAGAAAATCATCATCGGTGCAGTTGTCGTCATAGTCCTCTTGAACATCATGTGGACTATATCGCAGAACAAATTTACTCCGAAACTCGATGAAGTCAAATCAGCTTTGGCAGCTCTCGAACAGAGAGTCGAAAAAATCGAAAAGGGCGGTCTCCCTGAAGTCGGCAACCTCAAAGAAGATTTCGCAGAGTTGAAGACAGTATCAGACAAATTATCGGAGAGGCTCAAGAGTTCACTCAAGGCCGAAGAGGAACAGTTAGCTTCACTTGAGGCACAAGTTGAGGCTCAGAAGGCTAGAGTTGAGTCGCTCAAGAAAATAGCGGAATAAACAAGTAATACAGCGCAGATATTCCCCCCGTTGAAACATTACGGGGGTTTTCTTGTACGAAAGGATTGATTGACATGAAGTGTAATGCCTGCGGTGCGCCGATTGATGCAGGAGATGAGAAATGCCCTTATCGTCAAAAAAGCCCGGCCTATTAAGCCGGGTTCGCTGTCTTCTTCTTGTTGATACAATCTACAATTTCTTTGCACACCGATTTCACTTCTTCTATGTCCTTGTCCTTGATGTATTCCGGGTGAGCGTGAAACACCGGATCCCTTACCCATTGGAGTTTCGCAAATCTCTCCTTCCAGTATGTTACGTAGGGCTTGCCGCCGAAATACGCCCCGAAACATTCCGTCCAGTACTTCCTCATCACTGAGCCCAGTACGTTTATCGGCAGTACGTCAAGCAGTCCCGCCTCCGGATTGTACTTCCTCTGAGTCTTCGCCAGCGAGTTAGCGTACTCCTCTGAGGCCAGAATCGGGTTCACTTTCTTCAACGCTTCGTCAAGATTGCCGGGACTGGTCTGCAATATCCTCGATAATTCTTCCTTCATCAGCCGAACTATCATCTTCTGTACACTCAATATCCTCAGCAGTTCCGGCGACAATCGAACTTCCGCGTCCACTATCACTACGTCCCTTTTTCCCTCTAACGCCCTCTTGAACGCTTCGAGTATTACAGTGTCCGTGCTGTCCTGTGAGTAAACGTTCGTGTCTAGTCCCAGTTTACCCAAAAGGCTCCCGGAATATTCAGGGCTGTGTAACAGTGCCTTCAATGTCGGCATTATCAGCTCTCCCCCCGTTACGTATGCCAGCGTCAGCAGTCCATCAAAGAATTTCCCAAAGTCGTTGAACTCTAACAGGCTGTAACCCGACAGCGATACATTCTGTGCCGACCATTTGCCCGTTGTACCGTGAAATCTCAATCCGTTCACAAAATACGAGTATATATATATCCTCAGCCACTCGTTGTTCTCGTCTATTCTCCGTGTCTGCTGGATCTCGTCTGCCAGTTTCAACAGGCAGTAACGCCGGGCCGTGTCGTAATTCCCTTCGTTCCTCTTCGCCCCGTCTAGCTGGGAATACAGCAGATATTCTAGTCCCTTGTACGCCATTATCCTGATGTTGTCCTCTTCGGAGGCCGGGTACTGTCTCTGTTCGTCTGGATCGGACATCGTGAAAAAATTATACACGTATCTGGCCATCGAAAAACATCGCTCCGCCTTCTCCGCATTCGTTACCGAAACATCATCAAATTTACCCAGCATCGACAAGTAACCGGCTTTGACTTCCCGATAATGCCCCTTTGCGTAATAACTATCCGTAAGATATTGATTGCTCAGTTTCCCGGTCGTAGAGGTCTTCAATATCTTATCCTGTAAAAACTTCGGCAGCTCTAAGAACGTTTCCGGCAATTTCGGTTTCCTTGATGTCGGCTCCGTCTGCTGTCGGGGATTTGACCTCTGGCCTTTCGTCTCTGGCGTGTAGGATTCTAACGGCGTGTAATTACGCGCTATTATCTCCTCGATTTCCGGCGTTGGTTCTATCGGGTATTCCTCGCTTTCAGGCTTGGCTTCCCGGGTCGATATATTCAACCGCTGTTCGGCCTTCTTTATCATTCCGTCCCACGCCTTTACCCGCTCTTCTGGAAATGGTACCGCTGACTCGATGTTCCTGATTTGTACTTTACCGCTGCTGTTCATTCCTCTGGTGAACCTCACAGGGTGTCCTTCAGGCGATGGGTCTACCTCAAGATATACCGCAAGCAATGGATCGGTTATGTTAGTCTCGTTGAAGGTGTATTCGTCCTTCTCGTTCTTCGGCTTTATCTTCCCGAACGGCGGAACGTAGTAACGGTCAAAATACGTTATCTCTCCTTCCTCTGACAGTGCCGACATCATGTCTACTGAAAGAGACGCTATATTCTCTTCGGTCCTCTCCTTCACTTCATAGGCCGCAGGACCTTCAACATTATTTCCGAGCAGAAACGTTACACGGAACATCGGTTTCATCTTTCCGCAAAGCAATAATTTCCGTCTCAAGTTCCTGTCCTCTATCTGGTTTATGTGAACAAATACTGAGCCTTCCGACCTTAACGGAACGTTGTAACGCTTCAGAACCGGGCACTTGATGAAGCCGTAGAGCTTGTCGGGGTTCGGGTTAAAGTACTCAAAATCTCCCTCGAATAACTGTTTCGTCCAGTCTATACGTCTGTACTTCTCTGCGTCTTCACGCAATGAGAGTTTTGACTTGTCCGAAAGTTTCAGTGCGTCTTCTATTATCTTGTCGTCTGACTGCTGGGTTAGAAGCCAATCGTTAAGAGCGTTTATATTAGGCTGTGAGAAAAGAGCTGATTTCTCTGGAAGTGTCTCAGGGTCAAAAGACAGTAATTTCCATGAAAGAGCGCAGACGCAGCGGAAACATAATTCTTTGTAGCTGACGGGCATATCTGAGTTATTGACGACTTCAGCCAGTATCCATCGCAATAAGGCTGTTATTATCGGAGTTGATTCAATTTTGAGCAATACCGCGAAATTTTTTGGGCTTAACGGTTCGCTGACGATGATACAGGCGGCGGCGAGCATTCTTGAGGGAGCAGACGATGAAGCGCAGAAAGCGGCGTGGAAATCGTGAATGCTCATGTAGATTTTAACGCTTCTTGAGTTTTCGCCCATTAGGTAAAGAATAAAGCCGTAAATTTCTGAAGCCGTTTTGCTAGACTGGTTTGAACGCCAAAGATTTTTCGCATCGTCAAGAATTTGGCGCATTCTCATCATGTATGGCCTATCCTCGTGGACTTCGACGGCGTAAAGGTACTTGGTCAATATGCTTTCCATTGCGGCCTGAATTTTGTCGTGTCTGTTAGTTCTGAACTTCCTGACATAATCCACATTCAGCGTGAAACTTTCAGATTTAGCGTCAATATCATCATAACATTCATCGAGGTCATCAAGAAATGAAATCGTCATCTCCTCTTCAATCGGCGGAGTCTCAGGTTCTTTCTTTGTCTCTGTCTCCGTCATGGGCTCGGCCTTTGGCTCTGTCTTCGGCGGTGTAGGCGTAGCTGGCTGCGTCTCAATCTCTGTCTGTTCTAGTTCTATGGGAACGATGCCCCAGACCATCGGGTAAGCATAAAAGGCGGGGCCTGATTTAGCGGACAATGAAAAAAAATCTTGTTCACAACTTAGAAGGCAGCCGGAGGTTTTTCGACCGTCCGGCATTAACATAATCTCAACATTTTTGCCGAGATACTGTTCAACTATTTTCTTATTCAAATATAATACACTCCCTATTGATTAAATTTTCCTGAAGTAATTGCAGGCTGATGAGAAGAATTTTTCGCCTGCTCCGTAATCCCCCGGCACGTTCATGTAAAGATCTCTGCCTGTCCTTTCAACGTGTCCCATTCTGCCGATTATGCGTCCGTCAGGTGATGTCAGACATTCTACAGCGTAACATGAGCCTGAAGGGTTGTGTCGTGTCAACATTGACGGCCTGCCCTCTTCATCGCAATACTGCCCGGCGATCTGACCGTTTGACATGAGGCGGATATATTCCTGTTCGCTGCATACGAAGCGTCCTTCTCCGTGTGAGATTGGGATTGAGTAGACCGAACCGACTTTCATTCCACTCAGCCACGCCGAATTATTCGAGACCACAAGCGAGCGTATTATTCTTGACTGGTGGCGGCCTATCCTGTTGAACGTGAGTGTTGACGTGAGATTTTCGGGAGCTGTGAATTTTCCGTGAGGCAGAAGACCTGTTTTGATTAACGCCTGAAAACCGTTGCAGATTCCGCAGACAAGACCGCCTCTTTCATTGAGCAGTTCTTCAAGCGAGGCTCTGACTTCAGGACTGCGCAGAAATATCGCTATGAATTTGCCTGAACCGTCAGGCTCATCAGCGTTCGAGAAGCCTCCGGGAATAACGAGGGCGTGAGACTTTCGGAGAGTGTCAGAAAAACGCAGAGTATCATCTTTCATTAGCGAAGGAGTTGACGAACGTACAAGGAAAATTTCAGCCCTTCCGCCAGCATTGATGATTGACTTGGCGGTTTCGTACTCACAATTTGAGCCGGTGAAAACTGGTATCAGGAACTTTGGCGATGACAACGGCGAATGTGTCCACACAGTTTTCGGGAGATCCGCTCTGATTTTCACGTTGGGGAAAGATAAATTCTCGTCTGTCTCTGTCGGGAAAATCTCGGACAATGGAGCGTTATAGATGTTTTCAGCGTCTTTGAGTGCGACTGTCTGACCGTCAAAAATTATTACCGGCTCGCTTATCACATGGCCGAGCGTCTCGAAGTCCGTATCTTCTGAGACTTCAGCTATGAAGCTGTAACGTTTGGCACTGTCAACAGGTCGGTCAAACCTGAAGCCCAAATTATTTCCCAAGCACATTCTGAAAATTTCGCTCAAAATGTCAGCGTCAGTCAAAACGGAACAGGCAAGAATTTTCCTGCTGATGTTCAAACTCCTGATGATGTCAAAAATTCGGAGCATAGATTCAGTAACAGGCAGACCGCGTGAATCATAATCAGGTTCAAGGAGAATCACTTTTGAGCCGGACTGCTTGAACTCAGGAGAGATGACACGGCGTGCTGATGACACTGAAACTGCGAATGCTGCCAAAGACGGAGGTACATCAAGCCGTGTTCCGTCATCAGTGATGAAAGTTCCGCTCATTGAGTCCTTTCCGCCGATTGCCGGGGTGCTGAAAGCCAGTTGAGCCGAAAGCGCACCGAGTAGAGCCGATAAACACTTAGACAGCGATTGAGACGGGAAAAATTCCTGAAGTGAAAGCCAGCATTGAGACAAGTTACCGCCTGATGCCATGACCTTGCTCAATGCGTCAAGCACTGCGAAATATCCCCCGTCAAATGCTGAACGCTCCGTAACGTAAGGGTCAAGCCCCCATGACATCAGCGAACATGTCTCTGTCTCTGTCGGCACGGGAATTTTTGCGCTCATAGCTAGTGCCGGTGTCTTCTGCGTTATTCCTCCGAACGGCATTGTAACGCTATGCGCTCCCACTGTCGAGTCAAATCGCTCGATGAGTCCACGCTGTGAACTGTTGTTCATGTCCGCAAGCGAGTCAGGGAATTTCGCTGATGTCGGCGTGATGGGAAGCGGTGTTTTCACTTCCAGTCCAGTGTGTCGAGACGCTCCGTTGGTGTTGATGAACGCCCGTTTGATGTTCACTACCTCACGGCCCCGCCATGTCATTCGCAATCGTTCAGAATCTGTAACAGACGCTATGATAGTGGCTTCTACGTCCTCGCTTAGTGCCAGCTCCTTCAGTCGGCCAACATTTTCCGGCGAAATTACTACCGCCATTCGCTCTTGAGACTCGCTCAACGCTATCTCCGTTCCGTCAAGTCCAGCATACTTCAGTGGAACAGCGTCAAGGTCTATGTCCATACTGATTTGAAGTTCGCCCACCGCTACACTGACACCGCCTGCCCCGAAATCATTGCAACGCTTAATCAGTCTGGTAAATTCCGGGTTCCTGAACAGCCTCTGCAATTTACGTTCTTCGGGCGCGTTGCCCTTCTGGACTTCAGCTCCGCATGTCTCGATTGACCTCGATGTGTGTGAGATTGATGAACCTGTTGCGCCTCCGATACCGTCCCTTCCCGTTCTGCCTCCAAGCAACAGAACTACATCGCCGGGCTTAGGTTCACGGCTGATAACGTCAGCCTCCCTCACTGCCGCTATCACCGCTCCTATCTCAAGCCTCTTCGCCCTGTAGCCCTCGTGGTACACCTCATGCACCAGTCCTGTCGGTATCCCTATCTGATTGCCGTATGAGCTGTAACCCTGCGCCGCCTTCGTCGTTATCACTCGTTGAGGAAGTTTGCCCGTGATTGTCGGCGTGAATGGGCTTGCCGCTCCAGTCAGCCTCATGGCCTGATAGACGTAGCCTCGACCAGCTAATGGGTCCCGAATCGCTCCGCCTATACACGTTGCCGCTCCACCGAACGGCTCTATCTCGGTCGGGTGATTGTGCGTCTCGTTCTTGAACATCAACAGCCATGACTCTCCGTCAACATCAATCCTCACCGTGCAGGCGTTGTTCTCTTCACTCGGATAGCAGGCCGGGAATTTGCCCACTGACTTGAGGTATTTCGCTCCTATCGTGGCTATGTCCATCAGTGTTACTGGACTTGAGGCAGGATAATTCAGCTTCTTTCGGAGTGTCAGGTATTGCTCGTAAGCGGCTTTAACCTTCTCGTCCTCGATTTTTACACTGTCAAGCTCGGTCGTGAATGTTGTGTGCCTGCAATGGTCTGACCAGTATGTATCAAGTACTTTTATCTCAGTCCATGTCGGTTTACGGCCTTCCGAGTCGAAGTATTTTTTGACACATTCAAGGTCTTCACGGCTCATCGCCAGCCCTTCAACGCTCATAACGTCATCGACTGTCTCAATGTCAGGCGCAACAGGGTATTCAGTCTCAAGCGTAGTATACTCGTCTAACTGAGCCTCACGGGCTTCAACGGGGTTAATCAGAAACTTCTTGACCGCCTCAAGGTTGGGCGTTCTGCCGTAAAACAAGTAGACTTTAGCCGTTCTCACTGTCGGCCTGAAACCCAGTAGAAGGAGTGCGCATTGTTCAGCGGCTTCGGCTCTCTGGTCGAACTGTCCGGGAAGGTACTCGACTGCGATAACTTCGTCAGCGTCTTCGGGGAGAGTGTCGAAAGTGTTATCGGTGAAGGGTTCAGCGAAAATTGAAGTCCTGCACTCGTTGAGCTGTGAATCGTTGAGACCCTCGATGTCGTAACGGTTCAACACTCTGACACGTTCAAATGAGAGGCCGGTTATGTCTCTGATTTCGTTCAGAATTGAGTTGTCAGGCTCTTTTCGTTCGGTGTAAATTCTGTGTACCAAAATTAACGCTCCGTATTCTTCAACGAGGCCATTAAACCGCCTTCAGCAATCATATTCTTGATGAAGTCCGGGAAAGGTTCAGCCTTGTAGGTTTTGTGCTTGGTGGCGTTGGTGATGATTCCAGTGTCGAAGTCAACGCTGACGTCATCACCGTCTGAAATGTCTTCAGCGGCTTGAGGGCATTCGAGGATAGCGAGACCGATGTTGATTGAGTTGCGGTAGAAGATTCTGGCAAAACTTTTTGCGATGACGCAGGAGATGCCTGACGCTTTGATTGCGACTGGAGCGTGTTCACGAGATGAGCCGCAGCCGAAGTTGAAGCCAGCAACGATGATGTCGCCGTTTTTGACATTCTTGGTGAATGACGGGTCAATATCCTCCATGCAGTGAGAGGCTAATTCCTTTTCGTCCTGACTGGCCAAGTAACGGGCAGGGATTATAACATCTGTGTCTACGTGGTCGCCGTATTTGTGTACTGTTGACATTTACATTACCTCCTCCGGGTGAGCGATGTAACCTTTGATGCCTGAAGCGGCTGCTACTGCTGGTGATGCCAGGTAGACCTCGCTTTTGACGTGTCCCATTCTGCCGACAAAGTTGCGGTTAGTTGTTGAAACACAGCGTTCACCTTCAGCGAGAATGCCCATGTAGCCTCCCAAGCAAGGCCCGCAGGTTGGAGTAGAGACGATACAGCCAGCGTCAAGGAAGATGTCGGTGTAGCCTCGTTTCATGCACTCTCTGTAGACCGACATTGTTGCAGGAATGATTATTCCTCTCACGCCGTCAGCGAGATGATGATTTTTGAGAATGTTTGCGGCGGCTTCCATGTCTTCGATTTTGCCGTTGGTGCAAGAACCGATTACAATCTGAACAATCTTCACGTCATGGCCGCCTCTGGCTGACTTTGCGTTTTCCGGCAAATGAGGGTAGGCAACTGTGCAGTCAACGTCATCAAGGTTAATGTCAACAACTGTGTCATATTCAGCGTCATCATCAGCGTAATAGGCCGTCCAGTTCCGTTCAACACGTCCCTTCAGGTATTCCCTCGTTATGTCGTCAACAGGGAAAATGCCGTTTTTACCGCCAGCTTCAATGGCCATATTTGAGACAGTGAGCCTGTCAGCAATGGTCAACTCCCTCAGACCGTCCCCGAAAAATTCAAGAGACTTATACAACGCTCCGTCAACGCCGATTTTGCCGATTAGGGTTAATATTATGTCTTTGCCTGAAACGTAAGGACGCTTCTTGCCGCTAATGTTGACCTTGATTGCTGACGGAACTTTGAACCATGCCTGACCGGTTGCCATAGCGGCGGCCATGTCAGTTGAGCCTACGCCGGTTGAGAATGCGCCGACTGCGCCGTAAGTGCAGGTGTGAGAGTCAGCACCGATTACGGCTTCACCGGGAGCGACTAAGCCTTGTTCGGGTAAGAGAGCGTGTTCGATGCCCATTGTGCCTACATCGTAATAATGAGTGATGTTGAAATTTTTTGCGAACGTTCTGCACTGCTTGCACTGAGTGGCTGATTTTATGTCTTTGTTTGGTACAAAGTGATCCATGACGAGAACTATTTTGTCCTTGTCGAACACTTTGCTGAAGCCTGCCGAGTTAAACTCATTGATTGCTACGGGCGAAGTGATGTCATTGCCTAGAACTAAATCGAGTTTTGACTGAATGAGCTGACCTGAATGGACTTCAGACAAACCCGAATGAGATGCGAGAATTTTCTGTGTCATAGTCATTCCCATGTGAAAATCATTCCTCCTCAAGAAATTTTTTCCTATTCTATCATCAAAACTTTCCGTTCTTTTTTTGATATAATATTTTGACCTTTAACGAGTTGAGATTTGGAGGTTGGCCGGACGAATTTTAACACGTTCCGTCCGTAAAGTCTTAAACGTACTGAAGGTGCAAGACAGTTAGACGTTCTGTAAAAACGATAGTGCACAACGTTACAAAGTAATCGGATAGGCTATCGAGCCTTACCGGATAGAGGCGAGTAAACACGCCCCAGCGAATAAGGCTTTAACGTGTCATGAACAGCACGCTTGACAAAATAATAAAGGAGGTCTATCCTGCTACGCAATGTCAGAGTGCTGGACAGGTAACACCAAACCTGAGAAATTGGGCTACCTCCGGCTAGGGGGGAAGTAAAAGCCTCTGGACTGCCGTACAAACCTTAGTAGCATTAGCGAACGGGGGCAGGAAATGTCGCAGTCGTGCGGAAAGAATGAGGAAAACTCGAAAGAGTGTACACAGCACAATATTACA
>CAJODC010000032.1 GCA_905233215.1 uncultured Synergistales bacterium | reverse complement strand
TCATGAATTCGGGCATTTTCTTATCGCAAGAATGAACGGTATCCACGTGGTGGAGTTCATGATCGGCATGGGCCCCAAGCTGATTTCCTGGGGCAAAAAGGACACGATCTATTCCATCCGTCTGTTGCCCATTGGCGGCGCCTGCATGTTTGAGGGCGAAGACGGACTGAATGAGAAGGAAGGCGATGCCAAGGATTCCCCCGGAGCTTTTCCGAACGCCAAGGTATGGTCCAGGATCGCGACGGTGGCTGCTGGTCCGTTCTTTAATTTCATTCTGGCACTATTGGTCGCCATGATCATGGTTCCCATGATCCAAGTGCATGATACGGTGGTCAGTGAAGTGGTGCCGGAGAGCGCGGCTGAGGAAGCCGGCCTGCTTGCAGGAGACAAGATCACTGCGAAGTTCACGAAGGCACCGGGCAACAATGCTTCAATCGGAGGCCTGAAGGTAACGACTGCCAACGGCTGGTTTGCTGCGAGACCGTCAGGAACTGAGAACATCTGCAAGCTGTACGCTGAAAGTTTCGTGAGTGCTGAACACTTGAAGAAAATTCAGGAAGAGGCACAGAAGATAATAGCGTAAGAATTTGAGATGATTAGCCCTCTGTTTGTTGACGGAGGGTTTTTTGTTACCCGAAAAGTCTATTCAAGGTGATAACTCTCCATACGCCTTTCCCAAGCGTCTGCAAGTTCCTGAGCTTCAGCCATAGACCGCAAGACTCTCGGATTCTTTATCTGCGTTCCGTCCTCATCGTACATTTTGATGTTCCGCCAGTCATATTTTGGTGCTGGTTCCATCAATATCACTCCCCATAGTGTAATTATGAGGAAAATTATATAGCAGGGCTAGAATATCTCAGAATGAGTACCAGCACCGAGAAATACTACAAGCTCACGCCCGCCCTTGTTGCGTATCTGGTACACCGGCAGCAAATCGCCTTTTATGTGGCATTCTCTTATCCCTTCAAGCTCACCTTTCAGCGCATGGTCTTTCCATTCAGGCGGAAGCGGAGCATCGTTAGCAATCAGCAGCATCATAGCTTCTTTAAGCCTGTTCATGTCGTGCTTGCCTGAACGTGAAAGTTTTTCCCAGTTCTTGAGAAAATTATCGTCCTTCTTTGAATCTCTTGGAAGTGAAGTACGTTTTTCTTCTGCTGTTTTCTTGTTCACTGACTAACTCTCCACAGACTTTTCCCACATCGCAATATATTCCTGAGCATTCGCTATAGCCTTGAGCATACCGGGATTTCTGATTTCAGAGCCGTCATCATCGTATATGTGATACACCCTGCAGCCATTCTGCGTTACTCCTTCACGTTCTAATACCTGTTCCATCAAAATCACTCCTTTTGTTTACGCCGAATATTCTACACTGCTATATTTGCTGTTGAAATATTCCTAACGTATTTGAAGCTGTTTGTTCCTGATTTTTTGCGAGTATCGTCGAAACTATCTTCAGCACGTAGGGAATATGCCGCTTCCTGTTCGGAGCTGATGACCAGAAATCAAATTCCCGGTAAAAATCCTGTGCGTATTCTTTCATGTCCTCAAGCAAAATCATCAGACACTCACTTTTTGTCTCTTCTGTAACAAAAGAGGCATTAAAGCTCAGTGTCTCAAGAAAAACCTGAAGCATTCTCGCTGTGATAATAGTGTTAGGTACAGCCATCAATATCACTCCTCATAGTGTTATCATGTTCATATTCTATAACAGGGAGGAATAATTATGAGACTGGACAAGTTCCTCAAATTAGCCCGGCTCGTAAAACGCAGAACTGTCGCTCAGGAAATGATAGAACTCGGAGCAGTCAGACTCAATGGCAGGAATTGTAAACCTTCAAGCGAAGTCATTGTAAACAACATCATCGAGATCGCTTACATCAACCGAGTTCTCAAAGTTAGAGTGTTATGCGATGATGAGGCAGTGTTGAAGCGTCCGAAAGCAGTTTCATGGGAACAACTGGAAGAAAGACCAGTAAAGCCCGATGAAAAACCGTTTTAATTTTTGCGGTTGCCATTTATAATAAACAACTGATAAAAATATCATTAGGAGGAATTTTTTTCATGGCATCAATTATCGGTATTCATGGCCGCGAGATTCTTGACTCAAGAGGAAACCCCACTGTTGAAGTTGACGTCTACCTTGAAGACGGTTCTATGGGAAGAGCCGCTGTGCCTTCAGGCGCATCAACAGGCGTTCATGAGGCGTTAGAGCTTCGTGACAAAGAGGCGCGTTACGGCGGAAAAGGCGTTCAGCACGCTGTCGAGAACGTCAACGAGAAAATCGCTCCCGAAATTCTCGGAATGGACGCTGACGATCAGGGCGCACTCGACCGCGCTATGATTGCTCTTGACGGCACAGAGGGCAAATCGAATCTCGGCGCAAACGCTATTCTCGGTGTCTCAATGGCAAACGCAAGAGCAGCCGCAGAGTCACACGGTCTTCCGCTCTACTCATGGCTCGGAGGCATCGGCGGAGGTCTTCTCCCAACTCCCATGATGAACGTCATCAACGGAGGCGCACACGCTGACTCGACAGTCGATTTTCAGGAGTTCATGATCGTTCCTCACAATTCAGACTCATTCGCTGAGGCTCTCAGAATGGGCGCAGAAGTCTATCACGCCCTCAAAGGCTGCGTAAAAGGCCGCGGCTACTCAACAGGCGTAGGCGATGAAGGCGGATTCGCTCCCAACCTCAAGGACAACAGGGAAGCCCTTGACCTTCTCATGGAGGCCGTCAACAAAGCAGGCTACAGACCCGGCGATGATGTCAGCTTCGCTCTTGATGTCGCTTCGTCAGAGTTCTTTGTACCCGAAAAGAACAAGTACGTTTTCGCTAAGAGCGGCGGTGCTGAGTACAGTTCAACCGAACTGGTCAAAATGTACGAAGACCTCACCAGCAATTACCCGGTAATCTCAATCGAAGACGGCTGCGCTGAAGACGACTGGGAAGGCTGGGGCGCACTCACGGCTTCACTCGGCAAGAAAATTCAGCTTGTCGGCGATGATCTTTTCGTTACGAATCCCAAGATTCTCGCTCGCGGAATCTCTCAGGGCATCGCAAACGCTGTACTGGTCAAACTGAATCAGATCGGCACAGTCAGCGAGACACTCGAAGTTATCCGCATGGCCGGTGAAGCAGGTTACGCCGCTGTTGTCTCTCACAGGTCAGGCGAGACAGCGGACTCATTCATCGCTGATTTGGCGGTTGCGACAAGAGCAGGACAGATTAAGACCGGAAGCATCGCAAGGACTGACAGAATCGCAAAGTACAACCAGCTTCTCAGGATTGAGGAAGATCTCGGCGAGACAGCGAAATACGCAAGACTCGACAGATATTCGCCGATGTGGAAGTAGGTTTCAGTCATGGCATTCGTAGACCCTGAAATCATTTTTGACCAGTCCGACATCAAACGAGCGGTCTCAACCGACAAAGCCCCGTCAGCAATCGGCCCTTATTCACAGGCCGTTCAGGCTGGCGAGTTCCTTTACGTATCAGGACAGATTCCTGTTGACCCTTCGACAGGCGAGATTCCCGGCGATGTTTCACTTCAGGCGAAACGCTCGCTCGAGAATCTCAAGGCAATAGTCGAGGCTGGCGGTTACGTGATGGGCGATGTCGTGAAGACTACGGTTTTTGCGGCTGACATCAAAGACTTTGCTGAAATCAACACGGTATATGCTGAATATTTCCCGAAAGACGCTCCGGCAAGGTCATTCGTTGCGGTGAAAGACCTTCCCAAAGGCGTTCAAGTCGAGATTGAAGCAGTAGCGTGGCACAGGAGGTAATTTTTTCAACATGGCAGAATCAACAACAGCAGTCAACCCCTGCGGAGGCAGTGCGCCTTCAACGGGCGGGGCTGGTGCTGAAGGAGGAGCGGCACAGCAGGGAGGACTCATGGGAATGTTGTTCCCCCTTGCTATATTCGTGCTGATTTTCTATTTCTTCATCATAAGACCCCAGAAGAAGCGCGATAAACAGCAAAAGAACATGATCGACAGCATAGCGCGTGGAGATCAGATAGTAACAATCGGCGGTTTCTTCGGAACAGTCAGAGAAGTGAGAGATGACTCGTTCCAGATTGAAATTTCCGAAGGTGTCCGAGTGAATATACTGAAATCAGCAGTACAGGGCAAACGTCAGGCAGGAACAGCAAAAACGGAGGCAGCATCTTGAACCGCACCGACAGATTACGCCTCTGGGTTGTCTTAATCGTTGTAGCCGCCGCTTTGTGTTTCGTCTACTTCAACAGGGACGGTCTCAACTTGGGACTTGACCTTAGAGGCGGAGCGCACATAGTGTTACAGGCCAAAGACACGCCCGAAAACCCTCTAGGCGATGACAGCATAGACAGGCTTCTAGCAGTTCTCAGGAACAGAATCGACCAGTACGGAGTCGCCGAGCCGATAATACAGAAGTCAGGAACAGACAGAATCATTGTCGACCTTCCCGGCATTCAAGACCCTGCGGCCGCTCTCGAACTCATCGGAAGAACGGCACAGATGGATTTCCGTGAAGTTCTCGACTCTACTGGAACGCCTCCTCCGGCACCGATAAGGAGCAATTACGACAGTGATATTCAGTTCGTACAGGCTCAGGAACGCTGGCAGAAAGCGATTGACCAGCTCGGCAACTCAAGCGCGGATTTTCAGGTTCGGGCGAAGTCAACAGCCGGAGCTATCGTTGCGCCTGCTGAGGAACAAGGACGCTTTTATCTCTTAGGGCCCGTAATGCTCTCAGGCAAAGACCTCATCAACGCAGCCGTTCAGCCCGACAGCTTGGGCAGAATGGGAGTGTCTCTTGAGTTCAGTTCAGAGGGAGCGAGGCTCTTCGAGGAGGCAACAGCGAAACTCATCGGCAAACAGCTCGCAATAGTCCTTGATGACGTTGTGATTTCAGCACCTGTCGTACAGGATAGAATTTCGGGAGGACGCGCACAGATTACGGGACGTTTCACCGCTGACGAGGCCGGAAGACTCGCAATCATGCTCAAGGCCGGTGCGCTTCCTGTAGCGGTCGAGATAGCCGAGAACAGGTCAGTCGGTCCGAGCTTGGGAGCTGACTCAGTACGTCAGGGACTCGAAGCCGGTCTCTTCGGAGCTGGAATGGTGCTTGTATTCATGCTGATCTACTATCAGTTCAGAGGGCTTGCGGCTGATGTCGCTCTTGCTGTTACGGTACTGCTCATCTTCGCCGGATTGATTGCCTTCAACGCTACATTGACGCTTCCGGGCATCGCTGGAATTATTTTGACGCTTGGAATGGCTGTTGACGGAAACGTTCTGATTTATGAGCGTGTCAAAGAGGAACAGAAATCAGGCAAAACTCCTATGGCCGCTCTTGACGCTGGCTTCAGGAAGGCACTTGTTACGATTCTTGACTCCAACATAACGACACTGATTGCCGCTCTAGTACTGTTCTACTTCGGTTCAGGCTCTGTGAGGGGCTTCGGCGTAACGTTGTCGGTCGGACTTGTGGCAAGCGTATTCGCCAACATTGTCGTAACGAGGGCGATACTTCAGCTATTCGTGAAACGGGGAAAGGAGATAGTGAGAAGATGAGACACATAGACTTCATGAAGCACAGAAAAATCACGCTCACAATCAGCCTTGTACTTGTTCTTGCGAGTATTGCGCTTCTTTTGACACGAGGACTGAATCTCGGAATTGACTTCACCGGCGGAAACGTCATTCAAGCTGAGTTCGAGAAACGCCCCGATGTTGCCGAAGTTCGAGAAGTAATCTCAGGAATCGTAGCAAAGGGAGCGATGATTCAGAATTTCGGCGAGAAAGGCATCATCATACGCACCAACGAGGACACAGAACAGAGTCGTGAAGCTGTCGTTAAAGCACTCACAGCGAAGTATGCTGACATGAAAGTTACGGGCTTCGAGAAAGTCGGACCTGTTGTCGGCGGAGAGTTGAGAAGACAGGCGGTTATCGGCGTAACGATTGCGCTTGTTGCGATTCTGATTTACATAACGCTTCGTTTCCAGTTCAAATTCGCAGTCGTCAGCGTTGTACCTCTTGTGCATGACGTGATTATAGCGTTGGGATTTTTCAGCCTGACACAGTTTGAGATAGGCTCATCATTCATCGCAGCGATCTTAACGATTGTCGGTTACTCGCTGAACAACACGATAATCATTCTTGACCGAGTGCGTGAAAACTGGGGTACTCTTTCCCGTGAAGGCATAGTGAACCTCGTCAACAAGTCTCTGAATCAGACACTGGCAAGGACAATCAACACGACATTGACGACATTGTTCCCTGTTGTGGCTCTTTGCGTCTGGGGAGGACCTGTGCTGATGGCGTTCAGTTACGCTATGTTGGTGGGAATGATAGCAGGCACGTGGAGTTCGATGATGATAGCTACGGGTCTTCTATGTGAATGGAACTTGAAGAAGAAGAAATAAAATGAAGGGGGATAGTTAATCGCTATTCCCCTGTTATTTTTCTGATTGTATCAATCTCTGAGCGTATTACTTCGAGGCTTCGCAAAATATTTTCCTGTCTGTTTCGCTGTTTGTTGTTCTCACTCAGAGAGATTATGTCGGCGTTTAACATGTTCATGTTAGCACGCATGACTTTAAGCATTCCTGCGAGATTCTTCATGATGCCGATTGAGTTATCGCTGTTCGCGCCGATGAAGTCAACAAAGCCTTCAGCGTCAACACTCAGTATCAACATGTCAGTGAACGCTGCAACAGTATAGATACTCGCTTCGCCCGTCAACAGAGAGTATTCGCCGAATGTCTGACCTTCTTTGAGACTGCCTATAACGATTTCGTCATCTTTCCCGTAATTAGCGTAACAGACAGCACGACCGCATACAATTTTGTACATGCTCCCGTTGATTTCGCCCTCATTGAGAATTATTGTGTCGGCTGAAACTTTGAGGAACTTCGCTCGGTTTTTGACTTTTGGCGGAGATGATTCTATTTCGCCCTGCTTGAGTTTGTTCACGTTCTCATCAGTGAGAAAACTCCCAAGCTCAATGACTCCTGAAAGCAGGCTTGAAGGCATAGACCTTTTCAGGAACTTGTCATCACTGTAAGTTATCACCAGAAAAATTTTGCTGTACCTGATCTGATTGTGTACGGATTTTGTGAAGACACCGGCGAAAACTGGATCATGTTTGGCCAGAACATCAATGTCATCAATCACCAGTACCAAGCTGAAATCTTTCTGACGTTCGGCAATATAAGCGAATGCGTTGTCCCAGAATTGAAATTGAGTTTTCTCACGGTAAAAGCTGGAAACGTTGTAGGAAAAATCTTTAAGGTTTGCACGGCTGCTAACGTCCGCTGCGGTGAAGAATATTGACGGCTTATCATGGCAAAATTCCTCAAGCAGTTTCGTTTTGCCTGTTCCTTCTTTACCAACGACGGCGAAGAACTTGAATTTTTCCGACGAATAAGCCTCCTCAAGCTGTGCAAGTTCTTTTTCACGTCCTACAAACATTTTATGCCCTCATGACCTCAAGTGCGCCGTTCCACATGTCCCTTGCCGTTGTAACAACGCTCAAATTCGCCTCGTATGCTCTGCTTGCCACTAACATGTCAGTCATTTCACGGACGAGATTAACATTCGGGTAAGCCACGTAGCCTTCTTCGTTAGCGTCAGGGTGATCGGGCTGATATGCCATTCTCGGTGCGCCGTTGTCCTCAGTTATCCCCAAGACTCGAACGCCTCCGATGTCGTGATAGCCTCCGAGAGTGTTATCGAGCATCTCAGCGAAGACGGGAACTCTGCGCTTGTAGGGGCCCCCTGCCTTCGTGCGTGTAGTGTTGATGTTGGCCAAGTTCGATGATATTGTGTCCATCCATAGACGATGAGCCGTCAATGAACTTCCAGCGACTTCAAGACTGTCAAAAACTCTCATGTCTCTCTACCTCCCTGCTATGACCGATTTTAACATTGTCTGTTTACTTGCGGCTATCCTCATGAAAGCCGAATACATCATTCTTGTCTCGGCCAAAACTGCCATCTCCCTTTCGGGGTCAACGTTGTTCAGGTCGAGCCGGTATTGTTCGTCCATAATTTTAGTGTCGGCCGCTTCAACGTCTTTAATCTTCAGACGGTGTGAAGGGATATGCCCTGCATTTGTTACGGTCATGTGAAGATGTTTTCCCTGTTCCATAACTTCGCGCATTTGATCCTCAAAGGAAACATTATGGCGGGCGTAACCGGGTGTGTTTGCGTTGGCGACATTCTTTGTTACGGCTTGAAATCTCTGTGCAAGACACTCGGACTCTTTTTCGATTACGTCCCATGTATAATCGCCGAGCATTGTTCTCACTCCTCAAAATTAAATCTGATGAAATTATACACTAGAATTATTTTCAGGCTCATTTTTGCTAAAATATATAAATTCCAAAAAGAGGAGGGGTAAACCTTGCGAGATTACGTAAAATTAACTGAGCGTGATAATGTCGCTGTAGTAACACATGACACGGCTAAAGGCACTGAGATAATGCCGGGATTGACGCTGCTTGATGACATACCGCAGGCTCACAAGTTCGCGCTCTCTGACATTCCCAAAGACGGCGAAATTATCCGTTACGGTGTTGTGTTGGGCTACGCTCTCGACCCGATAAAGCGTGGAGCTTGGATCAATGAACACATGTTGAGGCTTCCCGTTTCGCCTTCTGTCGACAATATGCCCTACGGAACGAACATCAAGACCGATTTACCCGAAGCACCGCGAAAAACTTTCATGGGTTACAGGAATCCCGACGGTTTCTACGCAGGTACAAGAAACATTCTCGGCATTCAAACAACAGTACAGTGTGTGCAGGGCGTTTTGAATGTGGCAGTCGAAAGAATCAAGCGTGAAATTCTCCCAAAGTACCCGAATGTTGATGATGTTGTGGCCGTCAATCACGCTTACGGCTGCGGTGTAGCAATTAACGCTCCGTTCGCTAAATTCCCGATTCGTGCCTTGAGGAACATCGCAAAGCACCCTAACTTCGGCGGTCAACTCATGGTCGTAGCTTTAGGCTGTGAGAAGCTGACGGTTGACATGCTTGTTGACCCTGAGAACAACACGCCCGATAACGTTGTTGTGCTTCAAGACTGCAAGGGCTACGAGGCGATGATGTCGGCGATAATGGGCATGGCCGAACGAAAACTGAAAGTGTTAGACCAGAGACGGCGTGAAGAATTGCCATTGAGCGAACTGCTTGTAGGTATGCAGTGCGGAGGCAGCGATGCTTTTTCGGGAGTGTCGGCGAATCCAAGCGCAGGTTACGCCGCCGACATGCTCGTTCAGGCTGGAGCGACAGTGATGTTCAGCGAGGTTACTGAAGTGAGGGACGGCGTGCAGTTCATCGCCGAAAGATGCGTCAGTGAGGAAGTCAGGAATAAACTTGCTGACGAAATGCGATGGTATGATGAATATCTTGATGCAGGGAACGTTGACAGGAGCGCAAACCCGACTCCCGGCAACAAGAAGGGCGGACTCAGCAACATTGTCGAAAAAGCAATGGGATCAATCGCAAAGTCAGGTACATCGCCGATCGTTGAAGTGTTATCACCTGCCGAACGTCCCACTAAGCACGGAATGATTTACGCTGCCACGCCTGCCAGTGATATGGTCTGCGGTCCCTGCCAGTTAGCCAGCGGAATAGGTCTTCAGGTCTTCATGACTGGACGAGGGACTCCTTACGGCCTTGCAGCTGCTCCGGTGATTAAGGTTTGTTCACGGAATGAGATGAAAGAACAATGGCCTGACGTTATCGACATAAGCGCGGGAGCTGTTGTTACCGGCGAGAAAACGATTCAGGAAGTCGGAACGGAGCTTTTTGAGTTTATTGTTGACGTTGCCAGCGGAGTCAAGAAACCTTACACGGAACAATACGGGCTTCACAACTTCCTGTGTATATTCAATCCTGCGCCAATAACCTAACGTACAAAAAATCCCCCTCCGATTTTCAGGAGAGGGATTAACTTATTTCGTGATAGCTTCTCTCGCTTCACGGGCTTTCTGCGTGATCTCCTCGCTGTCAAGTGTCGGGAACTCTCCGTTACGATAAAGCCACTTGCCGTTTACCATAGTTCCGGCAACATCGGCAGAGCTTCCAGCGTAAACCAGATACATCGTCAAATTCTCCTCGTTTGCTCCGATGTAGTGAGGCCTGTCGAGATTCACAAGCACCAAGTCAGCAAACCAGCCCTCTCGAATCATTCCCTTCTGTGAAAATCCGTAAGCCTTCGCTCCCTCGTATGTCGCCATTCTCAGAACATCAGAAGCCGTTACACACACAGGGTCTCTATTCGCTCCCTTGTGAAGCAATGCAGCCGTCCTCATCTCTTCCCACATGTCAAGTCTGTTGTTGCTCGATGCTCCGTCAGTACCAAGCGCAACAGGGAAGCCTCGTTCAAGCCATTCAGGAAGAGGCATTATACCGCTTCCGAGTTTGAGATTGCTGCAAGGATTGTGAATGAGCGTTACATTTGCTGACGGTATATCCGATTTCGGGTCAAGGTAAACAGCATGTGCCAGCGTCAAATACGGAACATCAAGCAATCCAGTATCAGCAAGATATTTCACAGGGTCAACGCCTAAGTTCTGTAGCTCTCCTTCTGTCTCAAGAAAATGAAAATGAACGCCGAGTCCGTGAGATTTAGCTGTGTCAGTAATGTTCTTCATCGCCTCAACCGGCACCGTGTAAGGCGCATGAGGCCCAAGCTGTATCGTGATGAGTCCTTCACGGCCATGATACTTTTCGGCAAGGTCGATGTTGTTCTGGATTGAACGCTCTATTTTGCCGGGCTCGCCTGCCGTTATTCCCCTGCATAACGCCGCCTTCATTCCTGCTCCGAGTACTGCTTCAGCGACTCTGTCCATCTCAAAATACATGTCGGCAAAACATGTTGTCCCTGTCGACAGCATCTCAAGCATCGCAGAAAGAGTCCCCCAGTAAATATAATCAGGAGTCAATTTCTCTTCGACCGGCCAAATTTTTGTCTGAAGCCACTCCATTAACGGCGACTCCTCTCCGAGTCCCCGTAAAAGTGTCATCGCTGCGTGTGTGTGAGCGTTGACAAAACCGGGAATGACCGCCATTTTTCCACGACCTGAAATTATTTTGTCGGCTGACGGTGGCGTTTGGCCTGCGTCAATAATCTCCGTTATCCTTCCTTTTGACACAAGAAGATGAACTCTCTCGGCCTTTGCTCGTGAACCGTCAGTTATGTATACGTCTTTGAATAGTGTCGCCATTTTTACTCCTGCCAGCTCTTCATGTATTCGACTTGTTCATCAGTCATCGTGTCAATCTCAATCCCTAACGCAGCAAGTTTCGACTCCATTACCGCCCTGTCAGTTTCAACCGGCACAGGGTAGAGGCCAGCTTCGAGTTTGTGAGTGTAAATGTGAAGTGCCGACTCAAGCTGTAACGAGAAACTCAAGTCCATAATTTCAATCGGGTGTCCGTCAGCACAGGCAAGGTTAGTGAGTCTTCCTTCACCAAGAAGGTTAATTCGCCGTCCGTCCTTCATCACGTAAGTGTCGATGTTGTCGCGCAGGTGCTCAATATGGTCAGACATTGCCGACAAATCGGGCTTGCTGATCTCAACGTCAAAGTGTCCAGCGTTGCCCAAGACGACTCCATTCTTCATGAGTGCGAAATGTTCACGGCGTATAACGTGAATGTTGCCCGTAAGAGTCAGGAAAATATCGCCGATTTTAGCGGCTTCCTCCATGCTCATGACTCTGAAACCGTCCATCAACGCCTCACATGCTTTGTGTGGGTCAATCTCTGTAACAACGACATGAGCTCCCATTCCCTTAGCCCTCATGGCGACTCCTCGACCGCACCAGCCGTAACCGACAACAACAACCGTCTTTCCTGCGACAATCATGTTGGTGGTACGAATGAAGCCGTCCCAAACTGATTGGCCTGTACCGTAACGGTTATCGAACAAATATTTGCTGAGTGCGTCATTAACGTCAATCATCGGGAATTTCAGAACGCACTGCATGTTCATGGCCTTGAGACGTTTTACGCCTGATGTTGTTTCTTCGGAGCCTCCGAGAATGTTGGGGATTAAGTCGGGCATTTCCTGATGAATTGTTGCGACAAGATCCGCTCCGTCATCAATTATGACATTGGGCTTGAAGGCGAGAACTTTTCGGACGTAAGAGAAATATTCATCGGTTGACATTCCTCGATGGCTGAAAACGTGAACGCCGTTTTTCGCCAGAGCTGCGCAAATATCGTCCTGTGTTGAGAGAGGATTGCTTCCGCAGGCCGCGACTCTTGCGCCGAGCTTGCTCAAGGTGATGAGGAGATTTGCCGTTTTTGCTTCGAGGTGTAAGCAGGCAGCGATCACTGCACCGTTGAAGGGCTGTGAATTGCGGTATTTGTTGTAGAGGAACTGCAACGAGGGCATATACTGCCAAGCCCAGTCAATTTTTTTCTGGCCGCGTTCGGCTAGGTTAATATCTTTTACTTCATAGTCTGACATTCAGTCTTTATCCTCCTGTGAATCGTGTTATGTTTTTACTGTTGAATAGTATAACAAAAACGCTTCTTAACGATTATAATTACACAAACACAAAGGGGATTTTATCATGAAAGTTACAGTGAAAAATACACCACATCATATTGTGCGCAAGTTTCACGCTGTGAGTAAGACAGACAGGTTTGAATATGCGTCAACTGAGGAAGCGTTAGCATCGGCAGAGAAGATTATGAATATTTATGATGAGGTTTTCGAGGAACTCGCAAAGTGATTTGCCTGACACGTGATGAAATTCTGCTCATTCACGAAAGACTTATTGAAAGATACGGCGGTTCACATGGCGTGAGAGATGAGAATTTGCTTGAGTCTGCTTTGAACATTCCTTTTCAAAGTTTTGGCGGTGTTGAATTTTATCCCACTGTTCTGGAAAAAGCTGTCAGGCTTTGTTTCGGCCTCGTCAAAAATCACCCTTTCATTGACGGTAACAAAAGAATCGGGACTATGACTCTTCTTGCCACTTTGGACTTGAACGACATTTCTATTCGTACAAACAACATCGAACTCATCGAAGTAATTTTGTCCCTTTCATCAGGAAAAATTGATTACGAAAAATTCCTTCAATGGGTTCGAGAACGTGTCTATGATATATAATTCAAACATTCCATAAATTTAAGGCAAGGTGAATAACAATGACTGTATCAAAAATTTTTCCGCCTTCATTCTTGTGGGGCGGTGCTACTGCTGCTAATCAGTGCGAGGGAGCATACGACTCAGACGGGCGCGGCCTCTCAAGTGTCGACACAATCCCTTCAGGCCCTGACAGAATGAAAGTCGCTCGCGGTGAACTGGAGATGCTTGAATGCAGACCGGGCTACGATTACCCGTCCCATGAAGCAATCGACATGTACCACCGTTACAAGGAGGACATCGCATTATTCGCCGAAATGGGCTTCAAGTGTTACAGGCTGTCAATCTCATGGACTCGAATACTCCCCAACGGCGATGATGACAGCCCCAACGAGTCAGGACTCGCATTCTATGAGTCATTGTTCAAAGAGTGCAGGCGTTACGGGATTGAGCCTCTTGTTACGATTGACCACTTCGACACGCCTACAGCCCTCATCAAAAAGTATGGAGGCTGGCGTGACAGACGAATGATAGAGGCATACTTGAAGTACTGCGGTGTCATCTTCAAGCGTTACAAGGGACTTGTGAAGTACTGGATAACGTTCAATGAGATCAACATGCTTCTTCACATGTCATTCATGGGAGCAGGGATAGTTTTTGCTGACGGAGAGGACAAGACTCGCACAAAGTACACGGCTGCTCATCATGAACTTTTAGCGAGTGCTGAGGCTGTGAGGCTGGCTCATGAGATCATGCCTGAGTCGAAAGTCGGCTGTATGCTGGCTGCCGGACAGTTCTACCCGTATTCATGCTCGCCCGATGACATTCAAGACGGTCTCGAAAAGGACAGGGATAATTACTTCTTCACGGACATTCAAGCGAGAGGCGAATATCCTGTGTGGGCGTTGAAGAGGATTGAGCGAGAAGGGATAACGGGACTTTTTGCTGACGGAGACGCTGAGACTCTGAAGGCAGGGACGGTTGACTTTGTAGCGTTCTCGTATTACTGCTCACGATGCACGACGGCAGACCCTGAGATTTTCGCAAAGCACGCAAAGCCCGGCAACGCTGTATTTCGTTCGGTGATAAATCCTTACTTGAAGAATACGGAATGGGGCTGGCAGATTGATCCGCTTGGACTGAGGATAACGGCCAACACGTTATACGACCGTTACCAGAAACCGCTGTTTGTTGTCGAGAACGGACTTGGAGCAGTCGATAAGGTTGACGATGACGGGAAGATTCACGACAGCTACAGAATCGACTACCTGAGGAATCATCTCCTAGCGTTGAGGGACGCAATCACAGAGGACGGAATACCGGTGATGGGTTTCACGGCGTGGGGCTGTATTGACTTGGTGAGCGCGTCAAGCGGTGAAATGAGGAAGCGTTACGGAATGATTTACGTTGACAAGGACGACGAGGGCAACGGGACTTTGAAGCGAATCAGGAAAGATAGTTTCTGGTGGTATAAGGGCGTGATAGAGTCGAGGGGGGCAAACTTGGACAACTGATATAATTTTGCGCATATTCACGTAGAAGGAGAAAGATTTACATGTGGCTGAAAATTTTGCTCGAAGGGCTGAAAAAGTTTGCGGGAGAAATAATCGGGGTTGTTCTGCTTGTGATTGTGCTTTGGGCGTTTCCGAGTGTGCGGTCTTGGTTCACAGAGTACCAAAATCTGCAGAAGGGCCATGATGAAACAGATATTCAGCAGGTACTCCGTGAATTTGATGAGCAACGCAGGAAAGAGACCGAACGTAAGATGGAAGAGGTTTTGAAGGCTGCTGAGGCTCAAAAAGCGGAAGAAGCTAAACGAAGGGCGGAAATTGAGTTACAGCTTGAGGCAGAGAGGCAGGAAAAAGAGCGAATCAAAGAGGAGCTTCAAAAACAACTTGAGGTTCAACGGCGGAGAGAGCAGGAAAAAGCAACAATCCAACAGAGTCCGGCTTTAGGTGATGATGAGTTTCTGAAACTATGCAAATCAGGTAATGCCCGAAGCGTTGAAGAAGCCATAATGAACGGTGCAAATGTCAACGCTAAGGACAATAACGGCGATACTGCTTTAATGTGGGCAGCATTTAACGGCCACGCAGAAGTCGCAGAATTACTCCTGAAGCACGGTGCTGATGTCAACGCTAAGGCCAATGACGGCTGGACAGCTTTAATGTCGGCAGCATTGAACGGCGACGCAGACGTAGCAGAAGTTCTCCTAAAGCACGGGGCTGATGTCAATGCTAAGGACAATGACGGCTATACGGCTTTATACTTGGCAGCAGCTAACG
>CAJODC010000031.1 GCA_905233215.1 uncultured Synergistales bacterium | reverse complement strand
GCTTCAGCGGTGTATTCTCCGGGAGTGAATGAGACCGGAGCGTTATTTGACGATGACTCGCCCCTCGCCGCTTTGAGTGCTTTGTTGACGGCCTCAACGATTCCGTCGCGTGTCATTGTTGCGTTTGACACTGCGTCAATTTTTGCCTCGCTCTTTCCGATTAACTGCCCTTTGTAATTCTCGAAGTTCTGGACTCCGAACGGCACCTCTTCAGGAGCGTCAATTTCTACAGCGGTGATCTTGTCAGCGTCAACAGTAACTTTGACTTTGACGGGAGAACCCTCGCTGTAACCTTTTCCCTCGCCCTCGTAAGTTCCGGGCGTGAAAGCAAACGCGGACCCTGCCACAGCAACAACAAGCAGGGCAATAACAAAACGTTTCAACATGAAAATTATCCCTCTTCCTAAATGAAAATTTATTGAATTGATAGATATGATAACACGGTTTAGCGATAAGTCATAACATCTTGACAAGTAGATGACTCAATATATGAAGTACTATCGGTTTTTATAAAAAAAATTAACGAAAGAAGGAAAGCACCATGAAGAAAATTGCATTTGCAATGTTGTTGTTGATGATGTTGTTGACGGCATCAAGTGCGTGGGCGAAGACGGTCGCAATCAACGCGACAAATTTTCCTGACGCTGTGTTCCGTGAGTACGTGTTGAGCAATTTTGACACGAACGGGGACAAAAAGTTGACTGATGCTGAGGCCAAGAAGGTCAAGAGTCTTTATCTTCGTGAAGAAGGCATAGCCAGCTTGAAGGGAATTGAATACTTCACGGCTCTGACTTCACTGAATTACAGGGGCGGCAAACTTGAACACGGCGGTCAGCTTGCGACTCTCGACGTGAGCAAAAATACCGCGCTTCTTGAACTGATCGTTGAATGTCATCAACTGACCTCTCTCAAAGTCAGCGGCTGTACAAAACTTAACGTGCTGCATTGCGGCGAAAACCGTCTGACGGCTCTTGATGTCAGCAAAAATACCGCTCTGGTCTATCTGGACTGCAGAGGAAACCGGCTGTCAGCTCTTGATGTCAGCAAAAACAAGAAACTTGTTCAACTTAAATGCGGAACAAACAAGCTGACAAAATTGGACGTGAGCAAAAATACCGCCTTGACCCGCTTGGAGTGCGATTCAAACAAGCTGACCAGTCTTAATGTGAGCAAGAATACCGCTCTGGCTGGGTTGCTTTGCTTTAACAACAAGCTGACGACTCTGAGTTGACCTGCCACACTAATAGGCTGACCGCGCTTGATGTCAAGGGATACGCTAAACTTGCCCGTCTGTACTGCCATAGCAACAACCTGACAACGCTTGATGTTACAGGCTGTACGAATTTGGAGGAATTAACCTGTTTCGGATTGAGATTGAGCAGTCTCAATGTCAAAGGGCTGGCTAACTTGCGGAGTTTGGATTGCAGCGACAACATGATGACCAGTATCAACGTTACGGGCTGCTACAGGCTGAATTACTTGAATTGCTCTGATAATCTCCTGACTGCCCTTAACGTGAGTCAGTGTGTCGCTCTGAGTGCTTTGAACTGCCGGAGCAACCTTCTGACGAAAATTGATGTGAGCAACTGCGGCGGTTTTGATGGCGATTCGCTCATATATGATGAGGGAGTGAATGTTGTTACCAATACGAAATCCAAGCCGACGATTCTTACATCAACTCTTTATGCCGCTAAAGATAAAATGTGCGAACTTGAGCTCATCGCGAGCGGAACTTCAGCGACGTGGACCGCAACAGGACTCCCCAGCGGCTTGACCTGCGCTTCTTCGGGCAAAATTAAAGGTACTCCGACAACAACAGGAACTTTCACAGTAACCGTAACAGCCAAAAACTCAAAGGGTTCAGTGTCAAAGAAGATAACAATCAAAATTGGCACAGCTCCCACAATCACGACAAAAAGTCTCAGCAAAGCTACAGTCGGCAAGAGTTACAGCGTTACCATGAAGGCGAGCGGCTCAACTCCGATGACATGGAGCGTAGACGATCCTCCCTACGGTCTCATTCTCAATGAGAGTACGGGCAAAATTACTTTCATGCCGACAGAAAGCGGTACCGGCTCAGTAAAGATAACGGCCGCGAACGTTTACGGTTCCCACACAAAGGAATTTTCTTTGCAGATAGCAGCGGCTTCAAGCTCATCGGCATCAGCGAAATCGACCGCTGACACAGCCGTTAAAGCTCCGTCAAGTTCCGCAGTGTCAGAAGAGGCCGAAACATCATCAGAGTCCTTTGACGGCAAAACCTATCAGTCAACAGGCGCAAAAGGCAGCGGCACATCATCGCCGGAACTTTCAGCACCGGCTCAAACGGAAGGCTACATAATCGCTCACACTTTCGAGACTCTTTCGGTCGACAAAGCAGGACTCTATGACTTCGATGTTGAACTTGACGATGACACGCCGGAAGATTGGACTCTCGTATGGGTCGCTAACTCTTCAGAGCCTTCAGACGATGACGAGATAGCCGACTTCTTCAACAGCGAGGGTACTCCGATTGAAGTTGTACCCGGCGACAAGAAAATCACTGTCTCGGTCTGGCTCAATCCCAACCGTGAATACGATCCCGCAATCGCCGTGAAGAAGTAACCGAATAATCACAGCGTTCGCCCTGTCGGATTAAGTTCTGACGGGGCGATTTTTTCAGGGTCAGTATAAATTCAAATTGACTAATGAGAGAATTTATATAAAATTATCACCGTATCCAGTAAAATAAATTTCACTCGTGTATTCATCTTTGTAAGGAGGTAAATTTCCCGTATGAGCAAAAAACTTGTAGCAGACCTCATCGTTGACTACCTTGAACGCCGTGAAGTAAGGTACATTTTCGGTCTTTGCGGACACACCGTCATCGGTATGCTTGATGCCATCAACCGCAATCTCGAGAAGGGCGGAAAGCTTCGTTACATCTCCAACCGCCATGAAGCAGTCGCATCAACAGCAGCCGACGGTTACGCAAGAGTCACACACAAGGCCTCTGTCGTAATGTGCCACTTAGGGCCCGGAATCACCAACGTTCTCACAGGCGTTGCAAACGCAGCGTTCGACTCAATCCCGATGGTAGTATTCGCCGGAGATGTTCCCAGCTACTACTACGGCAAACACCCTCATCAGGAAGTCAACATGCACGGAGACGCGACACAGTACAGAATGCTTGAGCCCGTCTGCAAACGCTGCTGGAGGGTTGACGATGCAGAGTCTCTCCCGGACATTCTCGACAAGGCTTTCAGACTCGCAGAATCCGGCAGACCCGGCCCAGTTCTCATCGACATGCCGATGGATATTTGGAGCCGTGAAATCGAGGAAGACCTGTTCGCACGTACCTACAAGGACAGCCACGTAACAGTGAAACCCGCTCTTGACCCTGCGTGTGCGAAGGCAATCGCTAAACGTCTCATTGAGGCAAAAGCTCCCGTCATTCACGCTGGAGGCGGTATTCTTCTCGCTCAGGCATCGGCAGAGCTTGCGGCACTGGCTGAATTTCTTGACATTCCCATTTCACGTACCCTCATGGGTCAGGGCTGTGTCAGCGATCTTCACCCTCTCATGGTCGGACAGACTGGTTTCTGGGGACTGGCTCACACTCACGCATTCACACTCGGTGCTGATGTCATTCTCGCTCTCGGAACGAGATTCGCTGAGGCTGACTCGTCAAGCTGGTATCAGGGCGTAACGTTCGATCCGACGACAACGAAGTTCTTACAGATTGACATTGACCCGACAGAGATTGGCCGTAACTATCCTGTTGAAATCGGAGCTGTTGCCGACCTGAAACTTGCACTCGCTCAGATTCTTGAGGCAGCAAAAGCAATCAAGCCCGAAGGCATCAAGAGACCCGGACTCCGTGAAGGCATCGCAAAGGCAAAAGCAGAGTTCAAAGAGTCAGTGAAGGCAATCACGGAGGATTTACGCTTCCCGATGACACCTCAGAGAATACTGAAGGACGTGAAAGAAGCTATCCCCGAAGACGCTTTAATCTTCACTGATGTCGGCTGGAACAAGAACGGTGTAGCACAGCAGTTCACAATCACGATACCCGGAACAGTTCATCACTCGTCAGGACTCGCAACAATGGGCTTCGGAGCATCGGCAGTTCTCGGCGGAAAGAAAGCCGCTCCCGACAAAATCTGTATCGCTCTCATCGGCGACGGCGGTTTCGGTGTCAATCCTACCTGCATGGCTACGGCCGTTGAAGAGGGCATCGCCTGCACATGGGTAGTCATGAACAACATGGCATTCGGAACAATCGCAGGACTTGAGAACGCTAACTATCACACGAAATTCGGCACAGTTTTCCACACTCCGGACGGCGAAGCATATTCACCGAACTGGGCAAAAGTCGCTGAAGGTTACGGAGTCGAGGCAATCAGAATCACGAAGGCTGAAGAGTTCGCACCGGCCATGAAGAAAGCTGTTGAGGCCAACAAAGCCGGTCGTCCGTTCCTGATTGACGCAATCATGGAGAACATCGCAGTACCTACGCCGGGCTGCTGGAACATCAACGACATCTACACGCCCAGCGATCTGGTCAGCGAAGGCAAACTCGTCAAGAAAGATGCTGACGGAAAATATATTCCGCCCAGCCACGCAAAATCACACATCACAAAGTAGGAGGAATTTTATCAACAATGGCACATCATGAAGTAACACCTGAAGAGATCGCAATGCTTGAGGAAATGGTCAAAAAGGCCAAAGCAGCTGCTGAAGTCATCGCAACATACGATCAGGAAAGAGTAGACCACCTTTGCCGTGCAATCTGCGCCGCTCTCTATCCGCTGAAAGTCTGGGGGCCTATCTGCGACGAAGCTGTTGACGAAACAAGACTCGGCGACAAAGTAACGAAGCGCAACAAGCGTAACAAACTGAAGCTGATTCTCCGTGACTGCTTACGACAGAAGAGCGTTGGAATCATTGAGACCATTCCCGAAAAGGGACTCGTGAAGTACGCAAAGCCCGTAGGCGTAATCGCAACGTTAGTACCCACAACGAATCCCTGTGTTACACCGGCAGGACAGGCAATCTACGCCGTAAAAGCACGCGATGTTCTCATCTGCTCGCCTCACCCAAGAGCAAAGAAGATCACCGCAAAGACCGTCAACATAATCCGTGATGTTCTTGCCCGTGAAGGTGCGCCCGCTGACATCGTACAGGTCATCGAAGAACCCAGCATCACTCTCACTCAGGAACTCATGAAGATGGTAGATCTCGTCATCGCAACCGGAGGCCGTCCTATGGTCAGATCGGCTTACTCGTCAGGCGTACCGGCTTACGGTTCAGGCGCAGGAAACTCAACAGTCATCGTCGACAACACCGCCAACACTAAAGAGCGTGCGTACGAGGCGGCAATGAACACGAGAATCTCGAAATGCGCTGACTTCGGTTCAGGCTGTTCATGCGATGGCAACCTTATCGTTCACGAAGATGTTTACGACAATTTTGTTGAAGGTCTCGTGAAAGAGGGAGCCTACATTCCTACGTGGGAACAGGCTGAGGCAATCAAGAAAGTCATGTGGGACGAGACAGGCCACAGGCTTCCCGACACTGTAGCAATCAGCGCACAGGCTCTTGCGAAAGCGGCTGGCTTTGAGATTCCTGCTGACAGGAAGTTCATCGCTGTTCCCAACAACGGACAGAAAGAGGGCTTCACAATCCGCAACGCTGAGGACATCAAGAAGTGCATCGGCAAACAGCATTTCTTCAGCACCGAGAAACTCACAACACTGCTCACACTGTTCAAGTACGGCGGAGAGTTCCAGACAGCACTCGACATCATGCTTGAGATTTTCGACAAGGCTGGCGGAAAAGGACATTCATGCGGTCTTTACTCATTCGATGACGACCATGTACATCGTCTCGGAATGTGTGCGCCCGTCTCACGCTGCATGATTCGTCAGCCCAACAACAGAGGCAACGCAGGTTCAGCAACAAACGGAATGCCTCCGACAAACTCAATGGGCTGCGGTACATGGGGCGGTAACATCGTCAGCGAGAACATCACTCTGAAGCACTACATGAACACAACATGGGTAGCTCGTCCGATCATGGAAGACATGCCCTCATTGCAGGCACTGTTCGGAGAGTTCTATCAGGACGGAATGGACGAAGAATAATTTTAGTGTAAAAAAATTCCCCTCTGCCATTTTTGACAGGGGGGAAAATTTTTTGTCTCAAAATATTTGTCCGGGCAGCTTCAATTTCTCTTTGTACGGAAATTCTTTGTCAAATTCCTCAACGTCAGCGTCATCAACATAGTAACCTTTCGGCGTGAAGTAAGTTCCTGTGATTCCGTCAAGATAACCCGGCTTCAGCTCTTTGCACAGAAAGAACGATGAGTCAGCGTCTTCCGGGAGATCGTGATACTTTATCCCGAATTTTCTGGCGTAATCAAAACCGCTCTTGCCGTAGAAAGCTATATTGCCCTCAAAGAGAACAGCCCCGTAACCTAATTCTCCAGCCCTCTCAAGAGAATAATCAAGAAGAATTTTCCCGTAGCCTTTCCGTTTAAGTTCTGGCGAAATACATATAGGCCCCATAGCGATAACAGGAATATTTTTGCCGTCATCTGATTTAATCACAGAACGCATAAAAATATTCTGGCCGATAATTTTCCCGTCCATCTCCATGACAAAATCAAGCTCCCTCACGAAGTCAGGATCATTCCTGAGAACGTGAATCACGTAATGTTCGCTGCAGCCGGGACGGTAAATATTCCAGAATGACTCGCGTATAAGATTTTCAACCGTCCTGTAATCTTCTTCCCTCTCAGGGCGTATAGTGTAACCGTTCATATTAAGCACAACAGGATTTTATTACTTCAGCAGCTTTCACGAGAAGTTCATCAGGAATATTCAGAGCCGGTAACAATCTCACTCTGTCTTTTGCCGTCAAAGCCAGAACGCCTTTAGCGATGCAGTCATTCACGACTTCTTTGGCTGGCTTCGTTGTCTTGAGACCGATCATCAATCCCATTCCAGTTACAGCCTCGATGCCTTCAGAGCCGGTGAAAGAGTCAAAAAGAATCCTGCTCTTACGTTTGACACCCTCAAGCAATTCATCGTTAATGCGTCCAAGAATGCTGATAGCTCCGGCACATGCTACAGGATTTCCGCCGAATGTCGAACCGTGTGAACCTGCCGTCAAAGTGTCCTTGACCTTTTCGCCCAGAAGTGTAGCTCCAAGTGGAAGACCACCGGCGAGTCCTTTTGCTGTCGAAACAATATCAGGCTTCACTCCGTAATTCATGTAGCTGTATAACTGGCCTGAACGCCCGTTGCCTGTCTGAACTTCATCAACAATGAAAAGAATATCATTCTCGTACGTCAAATCAGCGATGCCCCTGACGTATTCATGACTCAGCGGAACGACTCCGCCTTCGCCCTGAACACACTCGATCATTATCGCTGCCGTCTTGTGAGCGTCAATAAGTGCCTTGAGGTATTCGAGATTGTTGGCCTCAGCGTGAACGAATCCCGGTGTCAACGGCCTGAAGTCCTCGTGGTAATGATCCTGCCCGGTCGCTGAAAGAGTCGTTATCGTCCTTCCGTGAAAACTGTTCTTGAGGGTTATTATCGTGTGATAGTCAGGGCCTTTCGTGTCGGCTGCGTATTTTCGGGCTGTCTTGATTGCGCATTCGTTAGCTTCCGCTCCTGAGTTCGAGAAAAATACACGGCGCATTCCTGTCCTGTCGCAAAGCATTTCGGCCAGCTTTGCGCACGGTTCAGTGTAAAACAGATTCGACATGTGCTGAATCTTCGCTGCCTGTTCACACACTGCCTTGTACCAGATTTCATCACACGCTCCGAATGATGTTACAGCGATGCCTGATGTTAAGTCGATGTATTCTTTGCCGTCAACATCTTTGACGATTGAGCCTTTGCCTTCAACTATCGTTACCGGGAAACGAGCGTAAGTTCCGGCGACATATTCTCTGTCGAGTTCCTGAGTGTTCATGTTAATCGCTCCTATTCAAGAAACATTGTGCCTGCTCCCTCATCAGTCAGAAGTTCTATCAATATTGAATGAGGTACACGGCCGTCCATAATTATAACTTTCTTCACTCCCTCTTTGATTGCCTTTATACAGCAGTCAGCTTTCGGAATCATTCCGCCGGTTATCACTCCTGACTCTTTGAGGGCTTGAGCTTCAGAGACTGTGATTTCGGGAATTAGTGTCGACGGGTCTTTAGGGTCTCGCAAAATTCCGGCAATGTCAGTCATCATGATTAACCTCTCGGCGTTTAACGCTCCTGCGATGTAAGCCGCTGCGGTGTCGCCGTTGATGTTGAAGATTTCGCCGTTCTCACCGCTTGCTATTGTCGAAATCACAGGGATATAACTTTTCGTTAGAAGGTCAAATATGCTTTCAGGGTTGATGCTTGTGATTTCACCGACAAGACCGAGCCTTTCATCTTTGAATTTTGCCTGAATGAGTCTGTCGTCAATACCTGAGAGTCCTACAGCCCTTCCGCCTTTAGTCCCAAGAAGATTCACGAGAGACTTGTTGACTTTACCGGCCAAGACCATTTGAACGATGTCGATAGTTTCCTGATCCGTAACTCTGAGGCCGTTGACAAATTCGGGCTTCTTTCCGAGTCTGTCCATCAATGAATTTATCTCCGGGCCTCCTCCGTGAACAAGAACGACATTAACGCCGATGAGTCTCAACAATACAATATCCTCCATGACCTGCTGTTTCAGCGACTCGCTTGTCATTGCGTTTCCGCCGTATTTTATGACTACGATTTTGCCCGTGTACTTCCTGATGTAGGGCAGTGCCTGTACTAGAATTTCAGCTCTTTCCGTTGCTTTCATGATTATCACTCCTCAAACGTTAAGCCCTTCTTTTTCGTCAACGCCTATCAGAATATTCATGTTCTGAATCGCTGCACCTGATGCGCCCTTGCCCAAGTTATCGAATCTTGAGACAAGCAATATTCTCTCATCATTCCCGTAAACAGAAACCTCAAGATCATCACGCCCCGAAAATTTCCCAGCCGAAATGAAGCCAGCCTCATCAGTTCCTTCAGCAAAGCGAATCACTCCGTCATGATAATATTCCCTGTAACACTCAGCGATTGCTTTCATGTCAGCGTCAAAGAGCGATACAGTAACCTCCATTCCTGCGTAATAAGGCGCGACAATGGGACAGAATACGGGACTTGCCGTCAGCCCTGACACTAGAGTCATTTCGGGAAGGTGCTTGTGTTTTTGACTGAGGCCGTACTGTCTCGGAGCGTCAAGAAGCGAGTCACGCTCTTTGTCATCGTACTGTGCGATCATCTTCTTCCCTCCGCCTGAATAGCCCGTCAGAGAAAAACATGACAGCTTCGTATCAGCCTTGACGATTCCGTTCTCAACAAGAGGCGCAATGAGAGCGATGAAACCTGTAGCATGACAGCCGGGATTAGCGACTCTCTTTGAGGCGGTAATCTTTTCGCGCTGTCCTCTCAGTTCCGGGAGGCCGTAAACCCATTCAGGGCTGACTCGGTGAGCTGTTGACGTGTCGATTACGGCTGTGTTCGGATTGCTGACCAGTGAGACTGACTCCCTTGCTGCTTCGTCAGGCAGACACAAGAACGCTATATCAGCACTGTTCAGAGCATCGGCACGGGCTTGCTTGTCCTTTCTGAGTTCGTCCGACAATGTGAATAACTGAATGTCTCTGCGTGATGAAAGACGCTCATAAATTCTCAGTCCCGTTGTACCTGCGCTTCCGTCAATAAAAACTTTCTTCATGGCAAATTTATTCTCCGTCAATTTTTTTGGCACGAATTATAACCGTCAAAGAAATTTTCTGTCAATCATAAACAGAGTAGTGAACAAAAGTTTATTATTGACTCCAAATTCCGAGCTTCTTCTGTTTCGCTTCAGCCTCAAACTTTTTGAACTCATTTTCGTAGCGTTTGTTGGGCTTGATTATCATCACTTTTGCGTAACCGCCAAGCAGTAATTTTGCGTTGAACATGTTTTCACGGATTGACGCTTCGTTGATTGTCGCCGGATTCTTCAGCCATACATAAGCGAGATGCCTGTTGTACCTGTCTTGAGGGTTAGCATCATACTCAAGCCATACTCGCTGACCGTTGAGAGAGTCCTTCGTGAAACTGCTTGCTTCTTTGCCGAAGAACTGAACGGGCTTGTTCGGGTGAACTGTCTCAGGCGTATCAACCCCCAACATTCTCACCCGTCTTTCTTGGCCGTCAACTTTGACTACTGCTGTATCACCGTCAACAGCCCTGACTACGACTCCGGCGACAAAATCCTGATTACCGCCCTTTTCCGTTTCGTTCAAAAAAATACCTTCACCGCCGAAAAAATATGCGGCTGCTGCTACCAGTAGTATTATTATTGCTTTCTTCGGTCCGAGTTTTATCAAATCATAAAATACATCGGCCTGATTCTTTTTGCGTGCCATTCGTTAATCCCTCACTCTCATTTTGACACTGACGGCGTGTTTCTTGCCGGACTTTTCTTGCACGGCCATGTACAAATCAGTGAAACACGGTACGGCATTGTCGCGCCAAATTCCTCCGCTGAACTCGAAATCAATACAGCCGTTCTCGTCCGTTACTTTCACGCACTTAGACCACTTTGAATGATCATCGTATGACGTTCCGCAAATGCACTGTGAAACGTCAATGTCTTCAGCCTTCATTGAGCCTCTGGGAAGCCTGACGCTGAAATTCTTTCCCTTCACTGCGTCCGTCAATCCCTGTGCAGTTATGACTCCAAGTTCACGCTTCATGTCCTTCATGAATTTCTCGGCATCACTGCTCCAGCTCATTACAGCTCCTTCCATCATGGCACGGGCAATATCGGGACGGTTGCGAAGCCTCAGCTCAATCTGCGAGTCAAGCGGTGAGAATTTCCGTTCTTCCTCGTCCTCAAATTCTTTCACCTTCCTGTGTAACTCCTTCGACTTTTCAGCGTAAAGAATATCGCAGGCCGCTTTAATCTCCATCGCTCTGTACCATGCGTTATTCTTGTAGTCAAAATCTTCAGGGTTCGCCGTGAAGTGTTCGGCAAGCGATGTTTCAGCGTCTTTGTCCTCGTAGCCTTCAGGGTCAGCGAGAATCCCGAAGTACCACGCTACATAAGGAGAACAGCACGGGCTTCCGAGAGATTTTCTGATTATGATTCTGTCGGGGTTGTGCCTTATCTGGAAGATTGAGCTTTCGAGAGTGTCAGCGTTGCAGACCGTCAAAGGCTTCTGGAAGTGAGGCGTTGAGTCTCCTGCCGTGTACGATGATGAGTCCTCAAAGTGAGTCCTGAGAATCTTCTTGAGAGTCTCAATCTTGACCGGGTGAGCTGGCTTTATCGAAAACGGCAATGGCTCCCACTCCTGCATCAAAAGCGGTGAAAGGTCAATGTCAAGCAAAATCTGAAACGCTCTGACATGTCTGTGAGTGTTCTTCTCGTCAGCGTATGAGTCCTCAGCCTGATAGACTCTCTTGAAGTCAAACGCTCCGTCCTCCGGCTTGTACCAGCCCCGTTTAACTGCGTAGTCAACAAGTTCGTGATAGCCGTGAGCTTTCTTGTCAGGCTCGTGAATCGTGTAGTGATTCGGAATCACAGCGGCTTCATCGTCAGGGACTCTCTGAATTGCGTAGTGCTTTCCGTGTACGATCTGCATCACGTAAATTTCGTCCTTGTCGGCGAATGAGTAGCTTCGTCCCGATGAGGCGTAACCGTATCTGTCAACAAGACGTGAGGCAATCTCTACCGCTTCTCTTGCTGTGTGTGCGCTTTCTGCCACGATGCGCCGGAGACCGTAGCCTATTCCGCCGTCAGTCAGTTCGGGCGAATCCTCACGGGATTTCTCGCAGTTGTTCGACACTATCACTACTCCATGACCGTTGACGAATGAGTCGCAAAACGAAGGGCCGGGATTTTCGGGGTCAAAATTTCTCGCTTCCGACCAAAATAAATTCGCTCTCGTTTCGGGAAGCTCAAGCTCTGCCAGTGAAGGCTCAAATTTCGTTTTCGTTCCTGAATGACGATGAAGCCTCTTGACCAAGTGTGTACGCATTAGGCAGCGTCCGGGAGCGTCTTCGTTGTGCGCTACGAGGACCTCGCCTGTTGATGAAGCGTTCTTGCCGACAAGAATTGTCATGCAGGCATGAGCTGATGAGGTTTTGAGGGAAATTATCAGAACGATTGCGAATAACAATGGGAAAATTATTGCCATTAACGTCAAATCTCTCCTGTGTAAAATTTTATTGATGCAACTATATCACGTTTTCTGCCTTATAATTACTATAGAAACATTCAGGAGGGCAAAAATATAAAATGGTCGATGATATTCTTTTTCCCGAAAACAAAACTCCACAAAGAAAAAGGCACAGAAGACGGCCTGTTCAGAAGAGGCACACTTTTCTGCCGTCAATGAAATTTTTATTTCTCCTCGTCTTGGTACTGGTAGTGGCGGGAGTGTCATTCTTATTCGCTGACATCGGAGGAAATATCGCTCTCAATATCGCAAAGGATCATCTCAGCAAAAATTATCACCTCGAACTTAACGCCGAGAAAATCACGGGAAATCCTTTGAGGGGTTACACGCTTCACAACTTTGAGCTTATTGACACGAAAAAAGGCAATGAATTATTTTCCGCCGCTTATCTCTCCGTCAAGCTGAATCTCGCCGCTATCGTAACTGGAAATCTCAGACTCTCTCAGGTTTCTTTGGGCGGTGTCAATATGAATGTTGACGATTTCGTTTCGGCACTCTCTGAATTTCAGATGCCGAAAGCAGATTTATCGTCTCAAAATCAGTCCAGTAATTTCGGCGTTGCTCCTGCTTACGCTGAAGACGACAAGAGCGAATCGCTTCCTGAAATTCCGATAGACACAATAATTTTGAGTGAGAGTCGTTTTTCGTCAAAGTTCGGAGTTATTGACGTGAACGAAATCAAAGCCGATGTGCCGAATCTTGACATTGATGTTGACGGAAAGATTAACGGCCTGCCGCTCAAGGGCAATATAGACATGGGCGAATCGGCAGGTCTCACGGCAGCTAACAGAGCTGAATTATCGTTTTGTTCAGGAAAGATTTTGGCGACAGGGGGCTTGATGTCGGGAAAACTTGATCTTCACATTTCGGCTGAAGATGTCAATTTGAGCGAAGCAACAGCATTGTACCCTTCCTTGCTTGTGTCAAAAGATTTTGACGGCAACGCTGATTTCACCGCTGATATTACAGGAAATACGGACAGTCCGAAATTTTCCGGCTCATTCAGCTTCAAAGGCACGAAAATTTACGGCTTCCCGGTCGAAAGAGCAAGCTCGAATCTCTCGTACTCCAACAACAGAGTATCAGTCAGCAACATTCAGGCCAACGCTTTCAACGTTCCTGTTCATGGCGAAATCGCTGCTGCCTTCAGGCCGAATGAACCTGTCTCGGTGATGGTGAAACTTGACGGAAGCGAGGCGAGTCTGAACGGTCTCGATGAAGTTCTAGGCGTTCCCGAACTCAAAGCACTGAAGGGAAAAATATCGCTCTTCAGCGTCAACATCTCCGGCCCCGTCAACGCTCTCAGCGGTCTTGTGAACTTCAACGCACCGAGAGTCGCCTATGACGGACGGGCATTGACGAACATTCGAGCGCAGATGAAACTCTCAAAGAGCGACACGGCCAATGTTGACGGTAAATTTACGTTTGAGGGAGCAAGCGGTTATCTCAATGGAAGCATCGCTAAAATTCTCACGAAGCCCAACATGAATCTAACCGCTAAGATTGCCGACCTTGACATAAAACGAATCGAGAGCATGATACCTGACGCTCCTCAGTACAAGTTAAACGGTAAAATCACGGCAAGTGTTACCGTTAAAGGAACGTCATCAAATCCCAAAGTAACAGGCTCATTGAACAGTGAGGAATTTTCCGGCTGGGATCAGAAAATCGTGAAACCTTCCGTAAATTTCTCGTTCGCAAACAACACTCTCACTCTCATCAAAACAGAAGGCACTCTAAACGGTATGCCCGTCAACCTGACTGGAACAGTATCGCCTCTGCCGTCATCAAATCCGAAACTCAACATAAACGCTACAATCACGATGACACCTTCGGCACTGAAGAATTATGTTCCAGACATCGACAGCTACAAGATCAAGGGGACTGTCAATGCTGGTCTGAAAATTCAAGGGACAGCCGACAATCCATCGGTGAATCTTCTTGCCACTTCGCCTAACCTTGAAGCGATGGACATGATTAACGCCAAGAATCTCGAACTGACTACGGCACTGAATGGAGACTTGGCGAAACTTGAGCGTCTGAACGTCAACGTTGCCGCGAAATCATTAACGGCAGGAGTCAGCAAGAACGGCGACAAAATCACTCTAGCCGGTCTAAACGCTAAGAGCGGTCAAGGAACTGTAACAGGTTCGGGGACTGCTTCAGTGTCGGGAAAATCACCGCTTGATTTCAACTTCAATTTCGACAGCCTCGCCCTTGCTCCGCTTGCTTCAGCGTCAGGGGTTGACCTCAAAGGGAATTTGTCGGGAAAGCTGAAAGTTTCGGGACAGAATACGAATCCTTCAATCAATTTTTCGGCGAACATTCCGGAGTTGAACGCTGTAGGATTTTCCTTGAGCAATTTGACCGCTGACATTGACGGCAACATGGAGAGCATCAATCTCAAAAATGTACGTGCTTTCGTTGAAGGTTCTGAAATTTCAGCGACCGGCAACATTCAGATTACGCCCTCGATGAAAATGAATGTCTCACTCAACGGAAAGAATATCAACCTCGCCCAGCTCCTCAAAGATTACCCGGCCATGAAGGGGAAAATTGCGGGCACAGCGGGCTTGACGTTCACGCTGACGGGCAACGAGAAATCAATGACGGGTAAAGGCTCGCTGACTGTTCCTTCACTAACGGCGTTCGGAATGAAGCTTACGGGTGTAAATCTTCCGTTGAACTATTCGGGTACTAACTTCACGTCAAAGGGAGGAAGCGCGAAACTTTACGGAGGAACGATGAAGAACACTCTCACGTTCAACACGTCAACGATGAAGTTCACCGACAACATTGAGGCGAATGGAGTTGACGTGAACGGATTGATACAAGATGCTTCAGGAGGACTCGAAGGGAAGATTACCGGGACAGGCAAGCTGACATTCAAGGTAACAGGATCGGCGAAAGACAAAGTGTCATACTCAGGTAGCGGAAATTTCTCAATGGGTCAGGGAGCTGTAACGGGCTTCAAGTGGCTTGACCTCTTCACGATGATACACAAGTCGAACGGTCTGAGATACTCCAGCGTCAACGCTCCTCTTTCGCTTCAGACGGGAAAGTTAATCGTCAAGGCCGGAGCAGTCGCCAACGCAATGCCGAATGACGCTCTCTATAAGTACGCTAAACTTTCACAGAACGGAACGATAAACTTCGGCGGAACGAAAACGACTATGGACTTTCCGATAGAGAGCAACGTAAACTATCAGTTAATCAACGCAATTCAGGGAGGCACTAAGGGCGGAATTGAGGCACTGCTGAAGGGAGGAGTATCAGGTTTTGAGGACAATGTGAAAGCGTTTTTGTCGGGCGGACTGACTGAGGCTAGGAAGACGGCTTCAACGGGAGATTTCAGAGTCGTAACGCTTAGGGTTCACGGCAATGTTGACGATTTGAAGTTCTCGAACCTCAAGATCGGACCGTCAACCGTAACGCCTCAGACCGTCAGCAATGACAAGGCAACTGCAACGTCAAAGCCCAAGAACATTCAAGACACATTGAAGGAGAAATTGACGGACGAAATCAACAAGAGATTGAACATTGACATAAAGCCCAAGACGAATCAGACTCAACAGTCAACAACACAGAAACAAAATCAGACTCAACAGTCAACGAAGACACAGCAGCAGAGTCAGAGTCAAAATATTCGTCAAAAGGCTGAAGAGAGACTCAAAGAGGAGTTACAGAAAGGAATACAGAAGGGATTAGGTGAGCTTTTCAGAAGGTAAGCCACCTCACGGCTAAAGCCAGAGGCTTTCAGTGAAGTTTGCTCCGTAGAGCCTTATTCGCTGGCTCGATAGCCTATCCGATTACTTTGTAACGTGCAGTGTGCACTATCGTTTTTACAGAACGTCTAACTGTCTTGCACCTTAGGTACGCTTAAGATTTTACAGACAGAACGTGTTAAAATTCGTCCGGCTAACCTTCAAATCTCAACTCGTTAAAGGTTGAAAATATTGTATCAAAAAGAAAGGAGAATACCGCGCTCCTGCACAGGGGTATCCGCGCGGGGAGTTTTGATGAGATTATTACGGGATCCTGTTACGCTGCTGCTGACTATTCCGGCACTGCTTTGGGCGTTATCGTTCCATGAATTTTGTCATGGCTTTGCAGCCCGAATGGTCGGCGACAAGACCGCTGAACGTTACGGAAGATTGACGCTGAATCCTTTTGCGCACTTTGACATTGTTGGGACGCTGATGCTGTTGTTTGTGGGTTTTGGCTGGGCAAAGCCTGTCCCGATTAACACGAGATATTTCCGACACCCTAAACGTGATTTAGTGATAGTGTCATTGGCAGGTATCGCCGGGAATATTTTGACGGCTGTTCTGACGGCTTTGTACCTGAAGTACTGCGGTGTTTGGTGGTACGGATTGACGGGAAGAGCTGGACTGACGGTAGCTGTTCAGATGATTAACATCAACATGGGGCTTGCCGCTTTCAACCTGATACCGATTCCGCCGCTTGACGGTTCGAGGGTGCTTGAGGCGTTTCTTCCGTATAAGTATATGGAGTATTATTACTGGCTTGAGCGTTACGGAATGATAATACTTTTTGTGCTTCTGATGACGGGTATAATCAACCTGATATTTGAACCGATAATAAATTTCTTGTGGTACTTTCTGCCGTATTGATGATTAAAATAGAAAGAAGGTAAATTCAATAAATGTGCGACAAAAAAATATTCTACATAACGACACCGATATACTATGTCAACGACATTCCACACATAGGCCATGCCTACACAACGACAGCCTGCGACACAATCTCACGTTACAAGCGCATGAAGGGCTACGATGTTTTCTTCTTGACGGGAACTGACGAACACGGCCAGAAGATTCAGACAGCCGCCGAAGCAAAGGGACTCACTCCTCAGCAGTTGGTCGATGAAGTTCACCAGACGTTCAAAGAACTCTGCAAGCTCCTCAACGCCAGCAATGACGATTTCATCAGGACGACCGAAGAACGCCACGTCAAAACAGTTCAGGCAATATTCTCGAAGCTGATCGAACAGGGCGACATCTACAAAGGCACTTACTCCGGCTACTACTGCGTACCCGATGAGACATATGTACCCGAAAACGCTATGGGGCCTAACAAAACCTGTCCTGACTGCGGAAGACCGTTGACCATCATGGAGGAAGAGAGCTACTTCTTCAAGGCATCGAAATACGTTCCTCAGTTGATCGAGTATTATGAAACTCATCTCAAGGCCGTAATGCCGAAAATACGTTACAACGAGATAATGAGCTTCCTGAAATCGGGAGTTCGAGACCAATCCGTAAGCCGTACCAGCCTCAAATGGGGAATACCAGTTCCCGGTGATGAGAAACATGTAATCTACGTGTGGTTTGATGCTCTCATCAATTATGCTACAGCTGCCGGTTATCTTGACGACCCTGAAAAATTCGCTCACTGGTGGCCTCACGTCAGGCACATGGTCGGAAAAGATATTATCCGTTTCCACTGCGTAACATGGCCGCTTCTCCTTTTGGCACTGGGCGTTGACCTTCCTGTTGAGATTTTCGCTCACGGCTGGTGGACTGTTGACGGCGACAAAATGAGCAAGTCAAAAGGGAACGTTGTTGACCCATTCAAGATTGTGAAAGAATACGGCCTCGACCCATTCAGATATTTCTTGATGAGGGAAGTACCGTTCGGGAATGACGGAGACTTTTCGGAGCTTGCGCTAGTCGGACGAATCAACAGCGACCTCGCCAACGATTTAGGCAACTTGTTGAACAGAACGCTTCAGATGATTCGAAGCTACAGAGGCGGAACAGTCCCGGCATGTGTAGACTCTCAGTCCGAACTGTCCGCAATGTCCGTTGAAGTCCTCGAAAAGGTTGACAGAGCGATGAATGATTACGCATTCGATGACGCTCTGAAAACAATTTGGGAGTTCATCAGGCGTTCAAACAAATTCATTGATGAGACTGCCCCGTGGAAGCTGGCGAAAGATGAAACCCAAAGTGAGAGACTCGATTTCGTTCTGTTGAATCTCTATGAGGCTCTGAGGCTCTCAGCAATGTTAATCGCTCCCTTCATGCCTGAAACGTCAAAAAGAATCTGGACACAGCTCGGCATCACAGACGATCCGACATCATCACAGTACGATTCTTTCACGTGGGGCGATGGAAAAGGCAACATCATCGGAGCGTCAGAAGTCTTATTCCCAAGAATCGACATTGAAGCATGGAAGAAAGAAAGAGAGGAAAAGAAATTGCAGGAAGAGAGCGCAGTAATTGAACACGAAGCTGAAATAGGGATTGACGGTTTCAAGACGGTGGAAATGAGAGTAGCGAGAATCACAAAGTGCGAGGAAATTCCGAAGTCAAAGAAACTCTACAAGCTGGAGGTCGATTTAGGTTACGAAAAGCGCACAGTGTGTTCAGGGATAAAAGCATTCTTCAAGCCTGACGAACTCGAAGGGAAGATGATAATACTCGTAACAAACCTGAAGCCCGTAAAGCTCTGCGGAGTCGAAAGCAACGGAATGGTACTCTGTGCAAGCGTCAAGAGAGATGGAGTATCCGAACAGTTGACGATCATAACGCCTGAGAAGGATATACCGTTGGGAAGCCGAGTGAGCTAATCATGAGCGAGCTGCAGTCAATCCGCAAAAAGGAAATGGATTTCCTGAAGGCAGAGATTGAGTCGTGGGTTGAGAACGAAGTAATAACAAGTGAACAGGCCGAAAATATTTTGTCGCTCTATGACGTGAGAGAAAGGAATCTCCGGGTCATAATGCTGACGGCTGGATTGGTCTTGCTTGGACTCGGAGCGGCAAGTTTCTTGATGGCGCATTGGCACGAACTCGATAAAATGCTCCGTGTCTGCATCATAGCAGGGGCGTATCTTGCGTCATTAGCCGGGTATTTCATCGCAGGCCGTGAAACGAAAACGGGCAAATCGTTCCTTCTTCTTTCGAGCGCAATATTCGGAGCAGGAATTTATCTCATCACAAGAATGTATGACTACAAGATGACATTCGCTGAGATACTTGGCTGGTGGACCGCTCAATCAGTCATAACATCAATAATTTCGCGTGATGAATGGCAGTTATATTTCTCTCAGGCATTGTCCCTTGTGTGGCTTTTTGAGAGCGAGTCGGTCAACGCATTCGCTCTCTACTTTGTGAGGACAGCAAGAGTCCCGGTAACAGAATTTTTCGCGGTCTACAATGCTTTTTCGCTGATGATAGCTCTTTGGGGGGCGTGGCTCTGCGTGCGTGACAGGGCTGCGCTCATGATGAACATGCTGCTGACCCTTTTGCTTTTAGCGTCAAGAATGAGTTTGTGTTTCGGCGGAACTTGGTCGCTGATTATTCTTGCGGTTACGGGGGCGGCAATGTCATTTTTGACGAAATGGCCTGACACTGAAATTATGGGGCTGTTGATGCTAGGAGTGTTCGGACTTCTTTTGACATGGCCGGACTTTTGGCGGGGCTCTGAATTTTCGTCGGGCCGTAACATTTTTCCTGTCGTGAACGCTGTGATAGTTGCCGCTTTGATGCTTTTGAACATTTGGAGAGGTCATTCGGGAATAGGCGTAACGTTCTGCGCTCTTATTGCGTCAAGATACTTTTTCGATCACTTCTTCGGTTATCTCCCTAAGGCTTGGGGCTTCACTCTGACGGGAATAATATTTGTTTTTGCCGGAATATTTTTCGGGAAGATACGAAAGTTTTTCGTTAAGGAGTGAATTTTTGTACACCGAAAATTATCACAACGAAAGGAGACTGTAACAATCATGATAAACGGCATACCGTCATCAAAAATAGTGAGGACAGACGTTGACCCCGAAATACACAAGACAGCAGACGCATTGAAGCTGAAAGAATCGTGTCAACAGTTCGAGGCAATATTATGGTCAAAACTCTGGAAGGACATGAAGAGGTCAGCAAAAGAAATCAGCGGAACTGACAAGGGAAGACCGTACCAACAAATGGAAGATTTAACGCTTGAAATGGCGACTGATGATATTGTAACAAGTTCGGGCGGTGCTGGAATGTGGAAGATGCTTTACGACTCAATGATAGGGAAGCTCGCTGCGGATCAGGAAGCTCAAGCAAGAATGAAGGCTGACGAGGAAGCCATGAGCTATGAGGCTGAAGGGACGGGGCTTGATGTTCAGGGTTAAAACGAGGGTCGAAAAATTGCGTGCGTTAATGTCTGATGAAGGGCTTGACGCATTTGTTTTGATTGTTGACGAAAGAGCTAACTCCGAGAGCTGTCATTACATTTCGGGATTTCGAGGAAGTTCGGCAGGCTTAATCATAACGATGAATGATACAGTTTTAATCACAGACGGACGCTACGCAACACAGTCAAAAAATCAGTCTCCATTCGAGATAATCATACAGTCGGAAAAATCAATGCCTGAATACATCGCTGATGCTGTTTCAGACGGAGGTTATTCACGTGTAGGCTTTGAGGCGGAGAAAATATCACAGTCAACATACATGAAATATTTTGCTCCAGTTAAAACTGAATGGCTTGACGCTTCGTCAATGATACCGAAACTGAGACGTACGAAAGACGCTGACGAAGTGAAAATGATTCGTGAGGCCGGTCGGATTGGGCGCGAGGCTTTGGGCAATGTTCTGAGACTAGCTCACATCGGAATGAGTGAGAGTGAATTTGAAGTACTGCTGACGGGAGAAATCAAGAGGCTTGGAGCTGAAAAGGGCTGGGCGCATGATGATTTCATAGTGGCATCGGGCGAACGTTCAGCGATGTGCCACGCTCCTGCAACGTCAAGAATTTTTGCCGAAGGTGAGACGGTTACGGTTGATTATGGAGCGATGGTAGGTGGCTACATGAGCGACATAACGAGGAATTTCGCGCTCGGCCATGTCAGCGATAAGGCACGAGAGATTAACGCCGTCCTGCTCAAGGCACATCATGAAGCTGTGAGGGCATTGCGTCCGGGCGTGAAGGGAGTTGACGTTGACGCTGCAGCGAGGAAAGTGATCGCTGACTCCGGCTACGGTGATAAATTCATTCACGGCTTGGGACACGGATTGGGGCTTGAGGTTCATGAAGCTCCGAGACTGTCGAGAACGTCAAAGGATATTCTGCAAGCTGGCGATGTTGTTACTGTTGAGCCGGGAATATATATTGAGGGCTGGGGCGGTCTGAGAATTGAGGACGATTATTTGATCACTGAGGACGGCTGCGAGTGCCTGACTGTGAATGACAATCAGAGCCTCATAACGGTGTAAAGATTTAGCTCCCCTCAGCGTGAAATCACCCCCTCGTCAGTAAGATAACCTCCTCGCCACTGCGTGGCCCTCTCCCCCTTCACAGGGGGCGCAAGGGGTTCACTCGCTCTTCTTGCCTCCCCTAAGTTAGGGGAGGTGGCCGACTGGAAGGAGGTCGGAGTGGTTTGAACACTCGGAGGGGTTGTGCTAAAAATCAAGCATGTTCACTATAATCAGCCAGAAAAGCAGAAGAGAGGAAAGAAGACACTATGTTGATGGGGATTGATGACATTCTCGCACTCGCTGAAACTTCACAGGAACGTGAAGAGATGAAAGCTCGTTTGCTGCGCTTAATGGAAATGAATGACGAAGATATATATTTCTCTGACATTCCTAAAGTAACAGATTTTTCACGTTTCAGACGCGGGAAATCTCATTTTGACGCTATGCGAGAACATAACCGCCGTGTAGACGAAGAACGCAGACTCAGGCTTCAATCTGTGAAAGCATGACGGAACATCTATTCATTCTCTCGCATGATATAATTCTCTCGCAGTACAAAAATTCAAATTGGAGGAACGATTTTATCATGAAACGTTCATTAGCATTAGCAGCAGTATTGGCACTCGTGTTCTCGTCAGCAGCATTCGCCTATGATTTCGGCGCGTTCACGATGGACGTGGCAGACGGCTGGACACCTTCCGTTGACGGTCCTACGGCTGTTGTGGCGAAAAATGACAACACGGCTTCACTCTCCGTAACAATCATGCCGGCAGAGGGAACTTCAGCAAAAGATTTCGCAACTGCGTTCGTTGAGGAGTTCAAGAAGTCATTTGCCAGCGTGAGCGCACCTTCAGAAGACACAGACGGCTCATACATGTGGGAGATGACCAACGCTAACGGCGTGAAGTCAACCGCAGCACTCGCTGTCGAAGATGGTAACTGCAAGCTCGTTGTCATGACTGGTCTTGAGGCAGCCGGTGATGACATAGTGAAGATGCTTGGAACGATCAAAGAGAAATAACAGGCTTATTATCGGAGACCCTCGCACAAAAAAGTGTGAGGGTTTTTGTTTTTTTGGAATATAATTCCGCAGGAGGTGCAAATTTTGAGGAAAATATTTTTTTTGACAGTGTTAATTTTTGTCGTGTCATTTTGTGCTGCATCATGTGCTGAAGTGAGCCGTCTGACGGTATCGAAAGCATGGAAGAGAATAACTAAGGCTGACGGTTTCACGAGAACGCCGATAATTTACGAGAAGAACGGCGAGTCAGGCGCATGGGTGAAACAAGAGGACGATGAAAAATTCACCGTTCACGTAACAAAGAACATGATGAAGATTCTTGACACAGAGGACGAAATAGCCGGAGTTCTTGCCCATGAACTTGGCCACATACGATTGAGGCATGACGGAATGAGGCTTTTTATGCGGAACACCGCCGGGATAAACAGCGAGGTTGATGTGTCGGAGACAGAGAACAATTTTGATCTTAATCAGGAAATCGAAGCTGATGTGTACGGTACGGAATTGTTGAGGAAGGCCCGCTACAATCCCAGAGGACTCTATGACGCTGTAATGAAGCTGGACGATTCGAGAGTCAGTGAAAAGAGACTCGCACGCTTGGCGGAGGCTGCAAGGATTGTGTCAGGCATAGAGGCTGACTCGCTGCTTGGAATGAACGATATAGCAAAGATAATGTTGGGACGTTGATGTTCTGCATGTGCTAAAATTTCCACAAAATTTATTACAACAGGACTGAAGAATTTTTCATGCAATCACAGAACGCAAAGAACATCAGAAACCTCGCAATCGTAGCCCACATAGATCACGGCAAAACCACACTCATAGACTCAATCTTCCGAGCGGCTCAGACATTCGCGGCTCACACTCAGGTTGCCGAGCGAGTCATGGACTCAAATCCCCTCGAACGTGAACGCGGCATCACTATCCGTTCAAAGCCCTGCACAGTATTCTGGAAAGGCTACCAGATCAACATCATCGACACTCCCGGACACGCTGACTTCTCCGGCGAAGTCGAACGCATACTCTCTACAGTCGACAGCGTTATTCTTATCGTTGACGCTAACGAAGGCCCTATGCCTCAGACACGTTACGTCTTACAGCACGCACTCTCAATCGGTATGAGACCGCTGGTCTTCATCAACAAGGTTGACCGTGAAGGGGCTGACCCCAACAGAGCGTTAAACTTGACGTTTGATTTATTCTTTGAACTCGGAGCAAGCGATGAACAGGCTGATTTCCCTGTCCTTTACGGTTCAGGGCTTAACGGCTGGGCAGTAAACGATCTCAGTAAACCTCATGAAGGCATGGACGATTTGTTTCAGGCGATAATCGACCACGTTCCAGCCCCTGACGTTGACCCCGATAAACCGTTCCTGATGCAGGTGAGTACGCTTGCTTGGAATGAGTATGTCGGCAGAATAGGCTGTGGGAAAATCCTTCAAGGACACATCAAAAAGGGCGAGCCTTTCACCAGAGTGTCAACAAAATGGAACACTACAGACCATTCCGGCGATGACTGGGAGATTACCGGCAAGGAGAACGCTAAAGTCGCTCAACTCTGGGTAACTAGAGGACTCGACCGCACCGAAATTGACGAGGTAAGCGCAGGCGATATTGTCTGGCTGACCGGGCCGAACGAGATCGACATTGGCGACACTTTCTGTGCTGAGGAAATTTCCGACTCCCCCTTGAAGCCCCTCTCAATCGAAGAGCCTACCGTGTCAATGTTCTTTCTGGTCAACTCAGGGCCTTTCGCAGGGCGTGAAGGTCAAGCGGTAACATTGAGACAGTTGAAGGCGAGATTACAGCGTGAGATGCACGTGAATGTTTCGTTGAGAATGGAGGACTTGGGACGGCCTGACGGTGTGAAGATTTCCGGGCGCGGCGAATTGCAGCTCGGTATTCTCATTGAGGAAATGAGGCGCGAAGGTATGGAGTTCTGCGTCTCAAAGCCTGAAGTAATAATCGAGTACAAAGACGGCAAAAAGTGTGAGCCTTACGAGCTTGTTACTATTGACGTTCCGGAAGAGTATCAAGGCATAGTGTTTGAGAAAATGACACGCAGGAAGGGAAAAATTCTCAACATCGACAACCCCGACAGAGGATTATTACGGATTGAGATTGAGATTCCGACAAGAGGCTTAATCGGTTACAGGGGAGAATTTTTGACCGACACTCGCGGACTCGGCATAATGTCAAACTGTTTCAGCGGTTACAAAGAATGGGCAGGCGACCTCATCACACGCAACAGAGGCTCACTCGTCAGCATGGACACTGGCGAAGCTACAGCGTATCAGCTTGAGAATTTGCAGAGCAGGGGAGTGTTATTCATCTCACCGCTTGAGCAGGTCTACAACGGAATGATTATCGGCGAAAATTCACGTCCCGGCGACATTCCCTGTAACCCAACGAAGAAGAAGCAGCAGACTAACCACCGTTCAGCCACAAAGGAACTCACAACAAAACTCGATGTCCCTCGCCGTATGTCTCTCGAAAAAGCTATGGAATGGATCGAGAATGATGAACTCGTTGAGGTAACTCCCCAGTCAGTAAGACTCAGAAAGGCAATACTTGACGAACTTGAACGAAGGAAAGCAAGAAGGACAGTTCCGGGAAGTCAGGACTAAAATATTTCCCTATAGTCGGGTTTAAGGTGTTATGATTTGTCTATAATACAGCAAAGGAGACATTGAACTATGTTAGGCGAATTTGTTTACTCCAACCCGACACGATTATATTTCGGGAAAAACGCTCTTGACGGACTCGCTAAGGAACTGAACGGTTACGGTAAAAACATTCTTTTGACTTACGGCGGAGGAAGCATCAAAAAAAGCGGTCTCTATGACAAGATCGTAGCAATTCTCAAATCGTCAGGCAAAAATATCATCGAGCTTCCCGGAGTAATGGCTAATCCAACTTCCGAAAAACTCGCTGAAGGCGCAAAGCTGGCACGTGAGAATAATGTTGACTTGATTCTCGCTGTCGGCGGAGGCTCTGTTTGCGATTACTCGAAGGCCGTTTCAGTCTCAGCCCACTATGACGGCGACGCATGGGATCATTACTTCCTCAAAATGGAAGAGCCTTCCTGCGAGATTATTCCTGTCGGCTGTGTCTTAACGATGGTCGGAACTGGAAGCGAAATGAACGGCGGAAGCGTCATCACTAACCACTCACAGAAGCTCAAGATCGGTCATGTCTTTGGCGATAACGTCTACCCGAAGTTCTCGATTCTGAATCCTGAATACACATTCACCGTCCCTCAGTATCAAATGGTCGCTGGCTTCTTCGACATAATGTCGCACATAATGGAGCAGTACTTCTCAGGCGATGACGACAACACAAGCGATTACCTCGCCGAAGGTCTGATGAAGTCCCTCGTCAGCAGTTCGAGAGTCGCCGTCAAAAATCCTCACGATTACGAAGCTCGCAGTAATATCATGTGGACAGCGACATGGGCGTTAAACACTCTCATCGCAAAAGGAAAGTCAACCGACTGGGAAGTTCACATGATAGGTCAATCAGTAGGAGCTTACACTGACGCGACACACGGAATGACACTCGCTGCCGTTTCGCTAGCCTATTACAGGCACATCATGAAGGACGGCCTCAAGAAATTCGCTCGTTTCGCCGTGAACGTTTGGGGAGTCAATCCTGACGGCAGGAATGACACTGAACTTGCTGAAGCTGGATTGAAGGCTCTCGAAGCATGGATGAAGGAAATCGGAGTCGTCATGAGCCTGAAGGAACTCGGCGTTACTCCTGAGATGTATGACGGAATTGCTGACGGTACGTTTTTGCTTGAAGGCGGTTACAGGAAATTGACACGTGATGAAGTGATCGAAATTCTGAAGGAGAGCATGTGATGAGCGGTAAACTTGTGGCTTACTTTTCGGCAAGCGGCGTAACAGGTTCAGTTGCGAAAAAACTCGCTGAGGCGACAGGTGCTGACATCTACGAGATACGCCCGGCGGTGAAGTATACCAGTGCCGATTTGAACTGGCAGAACTCTAACTCACGTTCAAGCGTTGAGATGAGGAACAAATCTTCACGCCCTGAACTTGCCGACAAGAACGCTGAAATTTCCGGCCATGATGTGATTTTCTTGGGCTTCCCGATTTGGTGGTATGTTGCTCCGACAATCATTAACACTTTCCTTGAAGCCTATGATTTCAACGGAAAGAAAATAATTCTCTTCGCAACGTCAGGCGGTTCAGGTTTCGGAAAAGCTGTTGACGGTCTCAAACCCAGCGCACCGGGAGCGGACATTCAAGAGGGAAAATTATTCCGTTCGTCAGTCTCGGTTAATGAGCTGAAGAAATGGGCTGAAAGTTTAGGACTGTAACAAAAATAGAAATCTCTCTTGCGTTTGAAGCAGGGGAGATTTTTTTTGTGTTATGATAATCGGCGTTGTTATTTTTTTGAAAGGAGTTTTTCCCGTGAAAAAATTATTCTTTGCGTTGACAGTCATTGTGATTGCGGCATCGTGTGCTTTGGCCAGCGTTGTCATGACGGCAAGAGTTGGATTCCTTACCCGATTGAACACGACAGAAGAAGAATTTTCCCGCATCATTCAGCAGAGTCAGAAAACGTCAGGCTGGAATCTTTTATCGAACCGTCATGAGCTTTACGGCGTGAAGTTTTACGACTCACTCAACACAATGCTGATGGCTCTGAACAAGTTTGAGATTGATGAGATCGCTCTTCCTGATGTTGTTGCCGATTACGTTACGACCGTCAATCCTGAGTATCAGATCTGCTGTATCTCAACGTTGAGGTCGCCCATGAGTCTTGCTTTCGGTTTCAACAAGAACAACGCGCCTCTAGCGTGGAAGTTCAACAGAGTCATAACCGAGATGAACGAAGATTGGACGATGCCGGAACTTCAGGGAGTGTACATCTACGGCAGCAACAGGAATAAGCCCGTAGAGTTCACGAAGTATGACGGAGCCGAAACGATAAGGGCAGCGGTAACAGGGGACTTGCCGCCGATAGATTATGTTGACGCTGGCGGAAATCCATCGGGTTTCAACACTGCTCTTCTTGCCGAGATTGGACGAAGGCTGAAAGTGAACATTGAGCTTGTTACGATTGATGCCGGAGCTAGGAACGCTGCTTTGTCATCGGGAAGAGTCGATGTTGTTTTCTGGTACGAGACAGCGAAAGAATTTGACTGGAATCTCGATGCCCCTGAAGGCGTTATCCTGTCCGAACCGTATTACAGCTGGAACAAGTTTTATCACATCATGAAGAAGTAGCTGCCGTAACATTAACATTGAGGCTCTTAATCCCTCGAATTTTTCTGAGAGCCTCAACAAATTTCTGAATCTCCAGTGATTTTCCCTTCGTTATCACACACTCAAGACAAGTCGAATGACTCAGGTGAACGTGAGTCGAACAAATTATCACGTCCCCTGAGTCATGCTGTACCGCTGTCAAGCTCCGAGTCAGTTCCGGCAGATGATGATCGTAAACGATTGTTACTGTTGCGCAGACTTCGCCGTCATTGCAACGCCATCGTTCGCCCGAAACATATTCACGCATCAGAGTCCTTACGGCTTCCGAACGATTCGCCCTGTTTTTTGCGTAATACTCCGCTTCAAACTCGGTCAGCAAATCTTCGGGTACTGTTATGCTGAAACGTACGAGTTTTTCACTTGGCATTTTTACGGCGTGATGATTCTTTGGCTTTTGTCTCTGTGAACTCGACATCAATAACGTTTTTGTCGCCAGTTTTGATTTCTTTGCCGGTGAAGTACTTGTAACAGTATTTCCCTCCTGCGCCGAACAAAGCTGTCAATGCTCCCCAGCCCAAGAAACTGAAAAGGTATGACGGCAGGACAAACAGAACGAAATATATTATCGTGAAGATGAAGCCTCCCATACACAGGAACATCGGCGCAAAGACAAGCAGAAGTATTCCTCTCTCTTTAGCGTCAGCATCGCGCCACACTCCCAAAACAAAATCAAGCCCGCCCATGTACAGCGAAGGCTTGAGGAATTTCATTGCGTAATTCTTGATAGTCTCGAAATTGATGACCATTAAGCTCCTCCAAAAAATTTTCGCCTATTATAGTTCATTCTTCGGGCGTGTCGGTGTAAACCGAGTAAATCTTCCTCACGAACTCCCTCGCAACGTTCTCGTCTTCACCAAGTCCGGAGAGATAAACGCTGACATCATTCCAGCCGTTTTTCTTGAGGACATTCAGCCACGACTCATCATCGTCTTTACCGGCAAGATCATTATTCGCATGGTCGCCAGCTACTATCATCAACGGCGAGAGTACCAGCTTCGTTATATCGCTGTGTCGTTTCAAGTCGGCCATGACATCATCAATGGAGGGCGATGCTTCGACAGTTCCGACAAAAAATCTTCCGTAGGCTTTCTGATTCAGTGCTAACTGTAACTGCAAGTACTGAGCGTTTGCGAAATGTTCAGGCGTTCCGTGTCCCATTAAGACGATGCCTGTTGATTTGTCCTCAAGCTGTTTGTCGAATCTCTTGATGAGAATGTCTGCGAACGCTTCGCACTCCTTCACGCCGTCAAGAAACGGTCTGCAAACGTTAATTTCATCAAAGCCGAATTTCCCCATCATACTTCCGAAAGCTCCGGCAACGTCGGCAACTTCGTCATACTCTTCACCGGGTATCATGTGAGTCGGAGCGACTGTAACGTAGGAATAGCCTTCATCGTTCAACTGTGCCAATGCCTGAGAAGGTGTCGGAATGAATTTGCCCTGTTCTTTTTGAATCTTTCTGCGGATTATGTTTGACGTGAACGACAGCCTAACATCAACGCTCGGAAATTCTTTCTTCACCGTGTCAACAAGATTGTCGATTGCCTTCTGGGCTTCAGGCATTGACGTTCCGAATGATACAACGAGGATTGCCGACTTGCTGCTGACTTCTGCGAACGCTGCTGACGGTATCAGGAGCGTTACAGCTAATACGAATAGTGCTGTGAATTTTTGCGTCATGAAAACTTTACCTCCTAAAATTTTTTTGACACTCGGAATTATACACGAATGAAAATTCAGCCTTATACGATACTAGAATAAATGCGGTCAAGATATAATTACGTGTGAAAATTTTTGCAGGGAGTTTTTGAATTGATACCGACACGAGAACAAGCAATAGAACTTCTCCGTCAGCACAACAGAGAAGAATCACACATACATCACGCTCAGGCAGTCGAAGCAGCAATGAGGCACTTCGCCGGACTCTACAACGAAGACCCGGAACTCTGGGGAATTGTCGGACTTCTTCACGACATTGACTGGGAGGAAACTTCATCAGCTCCCGAGACTCATTGCCACGCAGCACCCGACATACTCAGGGCAGCAGGAGTCGACGAAAACATAATCCACGCTGTACAGTCTCACGGCTTCGGAATCTGCACGGACGTTGAGCCGTCCAACAACCTAGAACGTACCCTGTTCACGATTGACGAACTTACCGGCCTCATCATCACTGCAGGACTCGTAAGACCGTCAAAATCTCTGGCCGACCTTGAGCTGAAATCCGTCAAAAAGAAATGGAAGGATAAAGCCTTTGCACGCGGAGTCAACCGTGAAATCATCAAGCAGGGTGCGGAAAAAATGAATATGCCTCTCGATGATGTCATCAACGAAACGATAATAGCGTTGAGACCAGTAGAAAAAGAAATCGGAATGTAGCAAAAATTTCACTTGGAGATGATTTGATTCATGACTGTAAGAATTTTACTCGCTGACGATCACCCTTTGACACGTTCGGGAATTGCTGAGTTCGTCAGGCGTGAAGAATCATTTGAGCTTGTTGCCGAAGCTGAAGACGGTATAGAAGCGTGGGAGAAAATAAAAGAGTTACGCCCCGATGTTGCGCTTCTTGATATTCGTATGCCCGGCTATGACGGCGTTACTGTCGCACAAAAAGTCAAAGCCGCGTCCTTGAATACCGCTATCGTCATGCTGACTTCTTATGACGCTCAACAGTACGTAATAGCATCGCTCAGAGCGGGGGCGAGAGGCTTCGTGTTGAAGACAGTTAGTCCGAAAGAGCTGACTACGGCAATTAACTCAATCGCAAAAGGAGGACTCTATCTTGATCCCGAAGTAGCTACAGTTATGGGAGAACAGGATTTTATACCCGAACAGCTTTCAACAAGGGAAAGAGAAGTATTGCTTCTTGCTGCTAAGGGACTTTCAAGCAAAGAAGTAGCCAAAAAATTATTCATCAGTGAGCGGACAGTTCAAACACATCTCGCTTCAATTTATGACAAACTAGGTTCACGGAATAAGACAGAAGCGTTACTGCTGGCACTGAAATACGGAGTTGTTACCCTCGAAGAATTATTAGAGGACGACTAAACGCTCAATGATTGAACATTTACGGAAAAAATTTGCCGGGTCAGGGTCTCACTTCCTGGCCTTTTTGCTTTGCGCTCTGATACTGCCGTCAGCAGCGGTGGTACTCGTAGCGGTCGCAGGAATGGTCAGCCAAGAACGTGCTATGGAGGCCGCTGTAAGTTCATACGTCCGGGACTTGGCCGAGAGCATGAGCTATCATCTCAGCTCTGACTCTGACGTTTGGACGTTCTCAATGTTGAGCGACTTCACGAGATTCCCATTCTTTTCGTGGGGGCCGTCAATACCGGGCTGGGTAGCTCTAATCGGCCAAGACGGAAAAGTCATCATAGCATCTCCCGGTTCAATCGACATAATCACGTCAATCTGGCGCAACGATCTCCCAATCGGTCAGGCCGTGAGGATCGAGGACAATGAGGGCTCGCAGTACACGCTGGCTGTCTATCCTGTTCAGCGTCCAAGCGGAGGCTATGTTGTCGCTGCTGTATCGTGGACGCAGTTACTCGGAGGGCTTGTCGGTGTCGTGAGAATATGGCCGCTTCTGATTGTGGCGATGGCAGGATTGAGCTTCTTCGCTATCCGCCTGTTGTGGAGCAGGGTACTTACACCGTTGAGGTCTCTAGCGTCAAAAATCGACAGAATGACAATCGGCAAAGATGTTCCCGAAAAGCTGCCCGAAGAAACGATACAGGAGATACACAGCGTCAACAATGCTCTTCAGCGTTACGCACAAGCGGCAGTAGAACGCGACAATCTCAGGAATCGTTACGTGCGTGATGTCGTTCAGGCTCAGGAACAGGAAAGAATGGACATGGCACGGGAGATTCATGACGGAGCGTTACAGGACGTTACAGCACTGTTGCAACAGATACACATGATAGCCGATGATGAGAACAAGACAACGAGACTAAAACGTTCTGAGATAATCGCAAAAGCTGTCGTAAAGGAACTGCGAGCGTTCTGTGATGAACTTGCGCCCCCGTGGATGGATTTGGGCATAAACGAGGCGATCACCGAACTTGCGGAGAGGTTATCACAATCTTACGACATCGTGATAATTGCTGACTGCGA
>CAJODC010000030.1 GCA_905233215.1 uncultured Synergistales bacterium | reverse complement strand
ATTTTGAAGGAACTGAAGAATGGGGGGGGGTATTATCGCTGGCCGCAATTCCAGCCGTCGCCGCCAACGTCAGCAGAACGGCTGTCAAAAACGCTAAAAACTTTTTGTTGCTCAAAATATAAACCTCCATGAAATTTAGTTATAACGATTCTTTAAGTCTCGTTACTTTAGTGAATTTTAAACCCTTATCAGCCAAAATAAAACCCCTCCGGGCTGGAGGGGAAATTTTTTCGTTCTTACCTGTTAATGAAGTACACAACAACGAGAATTGCGAGTCCCGCAATCGTTACGGCAGGCCATGACATCAGGCACATAACGCCCGAAACCGCAAGCAGAAGCCTCATTACGATGTTGATCGGTTTCTTGATGTAACCCATCCACATGTAAGCGAAAGCAAAGACCGCCCCGATTCCGCTCAACACTGCCCAGCCGATTTGAGCCCATGAGCCTCTCATCAACAGGCCGGGATCGTAGCAGAATGCGAACGGTACGACATAGGCCAAGAATCCAAGCTGCATGGCCTGAAATCCCGTTTTGTTCGGGTTAGAGCCAGCGATGGAACTGGCAGCATATGCAGCTAATGCGACTGGAGGCGTTATGTTCGAGATGATAGCGTAGTAGAACACGAACATGTGAGCAGCTATCGGAGGGAATCCGAGTTTCACGAGTATCGGTGCGCCCAACGCTGCTGCGAGAATGTACGCTCCAGTTGTAGGCAGTCCCATTCCCAGAAGAGTCGCAATCAGCATGACCAGTACCAGCGCGAGAAGGTGCATGTCTCCTGCGAACGAAATCACGAAGCCCACGAGCTTACCGCCGATTCCAGTCAGCGACACAGCACCGAGAACTATTCCGGCCGTAGCGCAAGCGACACACACCAACGGTATACCCTGCGCTCCCTGTTCGATTGCGTCAATGAACTCCCGTGTGTTCATTCCCGGATTGAACATTGAGGCAACGAGCATGTACACAGCGACTATCACGAACTGAACACCGGGTTTCACTCCGTCGGCAATCTCAGGCTTCAGCGTGAAGAGTACTCCGAGTGCCAAAGATATTCCGGCAACGATGAAGGCCATTGTCTTTTGAGCCGGAGTCGTTTCGGGCTTGAAGTTGAAGAACGATACCAGCCACGCAAGACCGATGCCCAACAACGCTGCCCTCATAGGCGTGTAACCTATCAGCAGGAAAACTATCAGTCCTAAAATCGGCGCAATCATGTAGAACTTGCTCAAGACATCATGTTTTGTCGGCAAATCTTCAGGGTTGAGACCTTTTAGGCCGGTCTTGAGGGCGCGAAGCCTGACCATAAGGAATAACGCTCCGTAGTACAGCAACGCCGGGAATATCGCAGAAATCATTATCTCCCTGTACTGTAAGCCCAAGAACGATGCCATCAGGAACGCTCCAGCCCCCATAATCGGTGGCATTATCTGACCGCCTGAACTCGCTACGGCCTCGACAGCTCCGGCGAAGAACGGCTCATAACCGATTTTCATCATGAGTGGAATCGTGAATGTTCCTGTGCCGTAAACGTTAGCGACTGCCGAACCTGAGATTGAGCCGAAGAGGCACGAGCTTAACACGGCGATTTGTGCCGGGCCTCCGGGAGTCGTTCCCGTGAAAGCCTGAGCGACATTCATGAACCAGTTGCCAGCCCCTGACTTCTCAAGGAAAGCACCGAATATCAGGAATATCATCACGTATGTAGCCGATACTCCCAAAGGCGATGCGAAAATTCCCTCGTCAGTCAAATATAACTGTTCGATTACTTCAGGGAACTGGAACTGAAAGCCCTGCAAAAGTCCCGGCAGTTTGTAGCCGTATAACATGTAGACAGCGAACAAAGCGGCGATTAACGATAAAGGAAGACCGACAATCCTCCGTGTACCCTCAAGAAGAAGGACAACGAGAAGCGTACCTAAAACGAGCTGTGCAGTCGTCAAAGGGTCAATCTGCTGTATACGTTCGGTGATTGCCGTGTAGTTCACCATCGAGTAAATACCCGGAGCGGCGGCCAATACAGCGAGTATCCAGTCGTAAATCGGCACTCTGTCTTTCGGCGCTTTGCTGTTGACGGGGTAAAGAACGAACGCCAACGGAAGAACGAAAGCAAGATGAATCGTGCGCTGTAGGAAAGCCTCATAATTTCCAGCACTCGCAGTGAAGAGATGAAACACTCCCATTGCTAGAACGTAGACATAAATGAGGCTCTTTGTTGTGCCTGAAAGTTTGCGCATTATTTCGTCAGCTCGCTCCAGAATTTAACGCTGCCTTCATGGGCTGGTACTTTCGCAGGAAGGGCGATTGAAGGCTCAAGCTCGGCCATGTCCCTGACTGCCGCAACGAGAGCGTCTTTGTGTTCCCAAATTGCTTTGTTGAGTTCGTATACAAGGCTCTCCGGAAGGTCTTTGCGGATTACTATGCAGGTGTAATCGCCGACGACTTTGACGGGTTCAGCTCCTTCGGGGACTGACTTGTAGATACCCGGATCAATCGTGAGCGTAACAGTTCCGTAAGCGTCAGAAAGTTTATCGAGTGCTTCCTGTCCGACCGGAAGAAGTACGACATCAACCTGACTCTCAATGTTCATGACAGTTGAAGCGATTTTGCCGATTGAGAAGGCGAAGCAGTCAAGGTGATTGTCTGCAAGAAGGTCAGCACCGCCGTCATATGAAGCGTACTCAACGCTTCCGCCCCAATCCTGAAATGTTTTCTTGTAGTCGAAGCCGTAGCCTTTCTCGAACAATGCTTTAACGACAAATTCAGAGCTTGTGCCGGGCTTCAGGGTTGCGAATCTCATCGGGAGTTTCTTTGCGATGATGTCCTCAACGGATTTGATGTTGTTCTTCTCGGCGAAGTCTTTGCGCATTATGAAGTATGTGTACTGCGTGTACAAGTTCGCCATGATTACGGCGTTGTTGACGACACGGCCTTTGAAGTCGGCCTCGCCTTTGAGAGCCGCGCCGAGCAGTGATGTTACTGAGAAGCCCAAATCACCGCGCCTTGCGTGAGCGTTGAGAATGTTGGAGACACCGCCGCCCGATGAGCTTGTTGTCTGAGGGAGTCCGTTGCCTGTCCACATCTCTGAGAGAGCAGTTCCGAGAGCGAACCAGTTACCGCCGGGAGGGCCTGCCATGAAACGGAGCTGATCGGGCCAGCCTGTTTTGTCCGTGTCAGCAAATGAACAGCCAGCGAACAATGAAGCGATTAACATTGCAGCGATGAGAATACGAGATGACTTCATAGAAAATATGCCTCCTAAGAAATAAAGTTTTGTGTAAAAATATTGATGACAAGAATTTTAACAGTTACCCAAAATTTTCATAACGTTAAAATTAACGAGGAGAAGAAAAATCATGAAGGAAAAAATTTCGGCGATTCTAAAGACACTTCCCGAAAGGCCGGGAGTTTACCTGATGAGGGACATTGACGGGAAAATAATTTATGTCGGCAAAGCAAAAAAGCTCAAGCGCAGAGTGTCATCATATTTTCGACACACTCACGCTTCGCCGAGACTGCGTAAACTCGTTGAACTCATCGAGGACATTTCGACAATAAGGACTGAGACAGAAGCGGAAGCCCTGATAGTTGAAGCGAAATTGATACGGCGTTACAGTCCATTCTTTAACGTTGACCTGAAGATGAATGACCGTTACCCTTATGTGAAGATAACGAATGAAGATTACCCGCGAATTGAGATAACGAGGCGTAAATCTGATGACGGTTCTGTTTACTTAGGGCCGTTTGTTGACGCTGGGAATATAAGAAACCTGATGAGGCTTGCTGAATGTTACTTTCCTTTGAGGGTGTGCCGGTCGAAAATTTCACAGTCAAAAAAGAAACGGCCATGTGTTGAATACAGTCTCGGCCACTCAATGGGGGCGTGTGCCGGTCTTTGTTCACAGCAGGAATACAGAGAGAGAGTCGCCGATATAATACTGCTCTTTGAGGGTAAACAGCCTGAACTTGTTGAACGCTTGCGAGCGAGAATGGATCAGTCAGCAAAAAAATTGGAGTTCGAGAAGGCAGCAAGATACAGGGACACGATAAGGGCGGTATGGAGACTGTCGAGACAAAAAATTTCGTCGGCACTTCAGGAGGATTTAGACAATGAAACGTGGAAGGTACTCAACAGGATTCAGGAGCTTCTCGGATTGAAGGTGCTTGCGTGGAGGATAGACGCATTTGACATTTCGCACACACACGGGCATGACACGTACGGCTGCTGCGTTGTGTTTGAACAGGGAAGGCCGAGTCCGAATTTGTACAGGCGATTCAAGATACGTTCGCTTTCTGACGGAGAGATTGATGACTTTGCGTCAATGTATGAGACAGTGAAGAGGCGTTACGCTCACGTGATGGACAACACGGAACCGGCTCCGCAGTTGTGCGTGATTGACGGGGGAATCGGCCAGCTTGAGTACGCACAGAGAGCGATTCACGACTTGGGCTATGACGTTCCGATGATTGCGCTTGCTGAACGTGAGGAACTGATTTTCAGGCCGGGAAGCAATGAGCCTTTGAGGCTTGAGCGTGATGATCCTGCCTTGCAGTTGTTCCAGCGGTTGAGGGACGAGGTACACAGGTATGCCATCACGACACATAGGAACGCTAGAGGCAAACACATGAGGCATTCGAGGCTTGATGACATTGAGGGAATCGGGAAGAAGAAAGCCGCTGAACTGCTCGTGAAGTTTGGGAGTGCGAAGAAGATTGAGGGATTGACGGTTGAAGAACTGATGACAGTGAAGGGGATTGGTGAGAAACTAGCAGGGAAGATTCTTGAGGAGCTGAGGCGTGCCTGAACTTGAGGTGTGATGTGCTATAATTTGAACAGAATTTAATGGGGAACAGCTGAGGGAGAAGCTGAAGCCCTAGAAATTAAGATACTTATTTCGGTTTAGCGGGCGTATCTGTCCCATAAAAACACGGACAGACGTACCAGCCAATAAAGAGCAGCGGCGATTATGTCTATTCGAGGGGACTTATTCGCCGTTTTCTCCTTTTTCCGGGATTTCGTTTTAGAAGCCATAGTGATTCACTTCCTAACTACACGGCAAGATCCCCGTTCATGATGAGGCGTGCAACTCACCCGAGTCCTCTTCGCAGTAAAAACATTATATCAAGAACTTAATGTGTGATTTTTTCAGGCTGTCAAGATATAATCAATTCATCTCACTTTAACAGGAGGAATAATCTTGATTGACATAAAAGGCCTCACCGACTCCGAAGTCGAAGCCAGCCGTGAAAAATACGGCACAAATTCCCTCACCGAATTACCCGGTGAAACACTCGGCGCAAAGTTCCTCGCTAGCCTCAAAGACCCGATGATTATCATCTTGCTCTGCGCTCTGGCTATCCAGCTCGTACTGTTCTTCATGGGTCGTGCTGAATGGTTCGAGCCTGTCGGGATTCTCATTGCCGTACTCATCGCAGGCGGTGTCTCATCGTTCACTGAGTACCGTCAGGAACAGAAAGCCTCGCTCCTAAAGTCCCAGCAGGAAGCAGGCGAAACTACCAAAGTTATCCGAAACGGCTCAATCCATGAGATTCACGTCAGCGAAGTAGTCGCAGGCGACATCATTTATCTTCAGGCTGGCGACAAAATCCCGGCTGACGGCGAAATCATCGAAGGTTCCGTGAAAGTCGACCAGTCAGCCCTAAACGGCGAAACAGAAGAAGCCGACAAAATCCCCAACGCTGGCAGCGAGTCCTACAACATCAAAGACCTGCTCAACAAGTTCTACGCTTACAGGGGAACGGTCGTATGTTCGGGCGAAGCGTACATGAAAATTGCTGTTGTCGGCGATAAAACACTCTTCGGCGAATTAGCCCTCGAAGTTCAGGAAGCACAGCGAAAAACTCCCCTTCAGGTAAAACTCGGAAAACTCGCTCAGCAGATTTCAGTTTTCGGTTACACAGGAGCAACCGCAATCATCATCGGCATTCTAGCGAGAACTTTCATCACAGGAAATCTTCCTCCCGATGCTTACGCTTGGCTGAGACTCATTGTTGACGCTGTAACTGTGGCCGTAACAATCGTAGTCTGTGCCGTTCCTGAAGGACTGCCGATGCTGACATCAATGTTAATGTCGTTCCAATCAATGCAGATGGCTGGCGATAACGTTCTTGTCAGGAAAATTAACGGCCTCGAAACTGCAGGAAGCCTCAATCTTCTTTTCAGCGACAAAACAGGCACTATCACCGAAGGAAGACTCACAATCGCCGAAATCGCTCTGCCTGACGCGAAAGTTTATGAGACTCTTGCTGACTTGGACTCTGACTCCCTCGATGACATCATCATCGGCGCAGGTGTCAACAACAGCGCAAGTGTCGGAGACGGTCAGGTCATCGGCGGTAACAGCACTGACAGGGCTTTAATGTCTATGTTCATGAATGACGCTAAAGCCATGAAGAAAATTGAGACAGTCAAGAAAAACGTGAAAGAGTCAGAATCTTTCAGTTCCGACAAGAAAACAGCAAGCGTTACTCTCAATGACGGCGTGAAATACATCAAGGGCGCACCCGAAAAAATTATCCCTCACTGCAAGAACGTAGCAGACCGCAAGAAGCTCGATAATTACATCAACGCTCAGGCCGAACGAGCGATGAGACTCCTAGCGGTGGCAAAAGAAACGGAAAAAGGACTCGAACTGGTCTGTGTCCTCAGTATCCGTGATAACGTCCGAAAAGAAGCCGTTGACGCAATCAGGCAGGTACGCAAGGCAGGTATTCAGGTCGTAATGGTTACAGGCGACAGGAAGGAAACAGCCGTAGCAATCGCAAAAGAAGCCGGGCTCATATCATCGCCTGACGAGATCGCAATGACATCTCAGGAAATGAGCGAGAAGACTGACGATGAACTGAAAGCAATTCTCCCGAGACTCAGGGTGATTTCACGTGCTTTGCCGTCAGACAAGAGCAGGCTCGTTAAAATCGCTCAGGAATTGAATCTCGTTGTCGGCATGACTGGAGACGGAGTGAACGACTCACCGGCGTTGAAGAAGGCTGATGTCGGATTCGCTATGGGTTCAGGGACTGAGGTTGCGAAAGAAGCCGGAGACATTACGATTCTTGACGACAACTTCAAGTCAATCGCTAAGGCAATACTTTACGGTCGAACGATGTTCAAGAGCATTCGTAAATTCTTGGTGTTCCAGCTCACTGTCAATGTGTCGGCGGTTGCGATATGTTTCTTGGGGCCATTGTTCGGTCAGAATGTCATTCTCACGGTCGTTCAGTTATTGCTGATTAACCTTGCTATGGACACATTAGCGGCAATCGCTTTCGGTTCAGAGCCTCCGAGACAAAAATACATGGACGAGATGCCGATACCACGAGACGCTAACATCATCACTAGCGACATGCTCACCGAGATTTTGACGGGAGCTTTGTACATAACGGTGATATGTCTCGCTGTTCTGTTTGTTCCGAAGGTTCGAGGGCTTTTCGGGAATGTTGACGTGATTTATCTGCGTTCGGCAGTCTTCGCTGTGTTCATGATGGCAATCACTTTCAACGGACTGGCTATGGCTACGTCAAAGAACTGTGTGATCGTCATGATGTTCATATTCTTGATGCAGTGGGCGTTCATTGAGTTCGGCGGTGAACTTCTCAGTGTTGAGGCATTGACGCTTGACTCGTGGCTGAATTGCTTTGTGTTAGCGGTGCTTGTTGTACCGTTCAGGTTAGCTGGAAAATTCCTCATCGCTAAATATCTTCCTCAGTTCACGAAATAATCACAAAAAAAATTATCCCTCCTCTGAATTTTAGGGGAGGGATTTTTTGTGTTACTTCACTGGGAAATCAAAGTACGTGTCAGGGTACGGCTCATCTTTCAGCGTGAAGTGCCACCACTCTTCAACAAGAGGCTTGAAACCGTGCTTCATCATGGCCTCGCGGAGAATCATTCTGTTGTTGTACTGCGCCGGAGTCAAGCCCTTGTAACTTGGGTGAGACTTCAGCCCGAAGTAATCGAACGTTCCGCCCATGTCAACCTCTTGTTCAGTCCTCATGTCAAACAGCGTCAAATCAAGCGTGCTTCCTCTGCTGTGGCCTGACTTGTAGTCGATATATCCCTTGTCGAAAAGTACCGACTTGTCCTCTTCAGGGTAAAAATACTCCTTCATTCTCGTGTCTTTGAGATCTTTCGCCCATTCAGCAAAATGAAGTACTGCCCTCTGCGGCCGGTAAGCGTCATAAATCTTCAGCCTGTAACCTTTCGTCTTCAACTCATCGCTGACCTTTTTCAAGGCTTCCGCCGCTTCCTTAGTGAGGTAAGCTACGGGCTGCTCGTAACCGTTGATTCTGTCGCCGACAAAGTTATACGTTGAGTAGTAGCGTATCTCAAGTATCACATCGGGTACAGCCTCAGCAAGTTTCACGAAGCCTGACGAGTCTTGAGGGTCAACACCAGCGAAAGCACTCGACACCGCAAGCAGAAACAAAGTCGTAACCGCAAAAACTTTTTTCAACATAAATCCTCCTTAACGCTTGAACAGTCCCCAAAAACCGCTCTGTTCAGCCATCTTCAACACAATTTCTCTCTGCCACGTGAAATAAGGCACCGAAAGTATCACGCCGTCAGGAGTATCAATGAATACAGGCTCTGTGTCAATGTCCTTCATCGCTATCTCCGTAGTCCTGTACCAGAAAACAACGTCAGCTCTTCCGGAAAATAAAGCGTTGTTCCTCGCTCCAGATTCAACATTGACGAAGCGGATATTCTTCTTCAGCCTTCGACCGATCTCAGACAATATCGCCGTGCTGTAACCTGTAGGCTTTCCGTCCCCAGCGAACATGTCAACAGGCGGAAGATCGCCAGTAACCGCTACCGTGATTGTCTTAGCTCCGGGAAAATCATCGGGCCTCTCAGGTTTCGGGAGATTCTTAGAGTCAGAGTGTACGAACTTCATCGAAAGACCATCAATCGTTCCGTCTTCCTTCATGGCCGAAAGCGCAGTGTTGAAGTCATCTCTCAAGGCTGTATCTTCCTGCCTGAATGCGAAAGAAAGTCCCGATGAAAATATCTTCGACATGTATTTGATCTCGAAGCTCGGATTTACGCTCAAGACATAATTTCCGACAGCATCAGGAAGCATTATCTCATCAATCCTCCCGGAACGAAGGCTCATTATCATTCTCATCAGAGAGCTGAAGAAATGAACAGTCCTCTTTTCCGTCTTTAGTGAACGGACAAAGCCGGAATACATTATATCTTCCTGATAGTCTTGGGGTATCAAGTCCCTGAAAACGTCAAGACCGCTCTGGAATTTAGCCTCAGTCGTTCCGAGATAGCCTATAACGCCGGTGTGTATGACTTTTTCGTCTGACTGTGAAACCCCTGCCGAAAGAATAATCAGAATCAGTGAAAGTAAGAATCTTTTCATCATTTGGCAAGTTCGAGATTGAGATATTCGTTCCACTCGTAGTAAGGCTCTGAGAGGACGAGACCTTCCGGAACGTCAGCCTGTTTCGGTACGTCCCTGAAGCCCTGAATCCAGAACACGCAGTCAGCTCTTCCCGATGCTACAGCGGAAGCCCTCGCTCCTGCCGAGACCTGAATAAGCTCAACGTTCACGCCCAGACGCTTTCCCAGTTCGGCGACAACGGCTGTGTTGAAACCTGCTGCGCTTCCGTCAGCGGCTACGTAGTCGATCGGCGGAATGTCTCCAGTAACGGCAACGGTGATTTTCTTGTCGACATTATCGAACTTCCTGAACTCGATGCTCTCAGGGTCGCCTATGCCAGCATCATAGATGAATTTTGCCTGAAGCACCGCCAAAGTTCCGTCTTCCTTCATTGAGAGTATAGCGTTGTTGAACTCGTTGAGGAGCGCAGGGTCTGCATCTTTCTTGAAGCCGAACGAGAAGAATGACGGTCTTGTTTTGACGATGCTTGAAATGTTGTACGCGCCTGTAACATTCATGACGTACTCGGCGACAACTTCGGGGAGCGATATTTCGTCAATCTCGCCTGTTCTGAGAGCGAGCTGCATTGACTGGAGCGAGTCGTAGTAGATGAAACGGAGGTCGTTAGCGTCAATTTTTGACGAAAAGAAATTCCACGCTCTTGCCTTGCGTCCCTGAGAGATGAACTCCCGGTACTCGTCCTGAGTCATGTTGAGCTTTGCGAGAATACCGACTCTAAGTTCCGCCGCCGATGCAATTCCCGAAAGTAGCGCGAGAAGAATGAATGCTGTTAATATTTTACGCATAGAGATAAACACCTCACTGTGAAATTTTTTAGCAGGTCAATATTAAATCATTCGTGTGAAAAATCAAAACGGAAAAGGCCGATTTATTTGCCGGTTTACAATTCAAAAAAATTTGGTTGACAATAAAAATCGTAAATTAACATATTTTTCGGTAAATTAGTATAATGTTAATCACTAAAATTATTTTTATCGAAGGGAGATGTTAAGTTGCCTCGCTATATTTGTATTCACGGACATTTTTACCAGCCTCCGCGAGAGAATCCGTGGCTCGAAACTGTTGAGCTTCAGGAATCCGCAGCCCCTTGGCATAACTGGAACGCAAGAATCTCCGCAGAATGTTACAGCCGCAATGCCGCATCACGTATCCTCAACAATCAGGGCTATATTCGCCGTATCTGCAATAATTATTCCCGTATCAGCTTCAACATAGGTCCAACCTTATTGGCATGGCTCGAAGAAAACGACCCTCTATGTTACAGCGCAATACTTGAGGCCGACAAGGAAGGCATGAAGCGTTTTTCAGGTCATGGCCCCGCAATGGCTCAAGTCTACAATCACATCATCATGCCTTTAGCATCAAGGCGCGACAAGGAGACCCAAGTTAAATGGGGCATAGCCGATTTCGTCAAGCGTTTCGGAAGAAAGCCGGAAGGAATGTGGCTGGCTGAATGCGCTGTCGACACTGAGACACTCGAAGTACTCGCCGAGAACGGAATAGATTTCACCATTTTGTCGCCATATCAGGCACAGTCAGCCAGATTAACAGGCTGGGGATCATGGCAGGACGTATCAGGCGGAAAAATCGACACCCGATGCCCCTACGTCTGTAACCTTCCGTCAGGCAGAAAAATCAACCTGTTCTTTTATGACGGAGACTTATCGCAGAGAATCGCTTTCGGAGGACTTCTTGATGACGGCGGAAACTTTGCCAGAGAGTTGGTCAACACAAATCCATCGCACGGAAAACCAGTTTTGTGTCACGTTGCCACAGACGGAGAGTCTTACGGTCATCATCACAAACACGGCGACATGGCTTTGGCTTACTGTCTTGAGTGTCTCGAGAACAACGCAGAAGCCCAGCTCACAATTTACGGCGAATACCTGTCGTTCTATCCGCCCGAGTCGGAAGTGAAGATCATCGAGAACTCTTCGTGGAGCTGTGCGCACGGAATCGAACGATGGCGCAGCGACTGTTCATGCGGTGACGGCTCAAGCTGTTATCATCACAAGTGGAGAAAACCTCTTCGTGACGCTATGAATTACTTGAGGGACGAACTTGTCGAACTCTACAATAAGAGCGAAGTTTTCAATGACGCTTGGGAAGCACGGAACGATTACATTAACGTCATACTCGAAAGGGCTGACGAGAATGTTGACGCATTCCTCAAGAGGCATCTTTCCGTAGAGCTTACTCACGAAAACGGCATAAAGGCATTACGTCTCCTTGAGATGCAGAGGAACGCCCTGTTAATGTTCACGTCATGCGGCTGGTTCTTTGATGAGATTTCGAGAATTGAGCCGGTACAAATCATGCGTTACGCGGCTAGAGCGATGGATCTAGCAAAACTCGTTTACGGTGTTGACCTTGAGCCTGAGTTCCTGAAGATTCTCGCCGAAGCTCCGAGCAATGTTCCTGAACTTCACGACGGAGCGAAGATATACGAACTCCGAGCGAGGCAGGGACGTGTTGACCGTAAACAGATGGCGGCGTATTACGGCATCACTTCACTATTCGATGACTTCAGGCGTGAATTTTCCGAAGGCTGCTGGGACATGTCAGGAAGTGCCATGAATGTTACCGCTGAAGGTGAGCACACGAAGTTTTCAGCCGGAAAAGTACGAGTCCATTCGAGGATAACGAGGGCTGACGGAGATTATCTTTTCGCCGTGAAAATCAACGAAGGCATTGAAGGCGGAAGCGCGTTAATTTCCTGCGGAATATGCGAGACTGACATGGAAGAGGAGATAACGCCCGATGAAGTCATTGAACTTTCAGCGATGTACGACAGTGAAGACCGTGAGAAACTTCTGTTTGAGAAATTCGGTTATGACCAGTACACGCTGAATAACATTCCGTCAAACTCACGCCACAGAATAATCAACATGCTTCTTCAGCAGGATATACACAGCCTTGAAGATGCCTTAGTGAACAAGGTCAGGAATTATGACCAGCTGCTTGAACGTCTGACACTGCTCGGCTCTAAACCTCCAGCGATCCTGAAACTTGCTGCTGAGTTTACGCTGACCAGTGAAATTGTCGCAAAACTTGAAGACAGCTTCCCTGATGTTGAAGGGATTAGACGAAGGTTTGAGGTTGCCGGTTTCTGGAGGATTGAGCCTGACGAGGAGAGAATAAGATTCGCGTTTTCCGACTGCATGAATGAGATTTTGACGAGTCTTTGTGTTGGCGGACTTGATGTCAATGCTGTTGAGAATCTGAATGAGCTTGTTGCTCTTTTCACGTCAAAATTTGAGTGGCATTTGAGCCTTTATGAGTCGCAGAATTTGTATTACGAGCTGTTGAAACAGAACGCTGACACTCTGAGGAATGACTCAGAAAGAATCAGAAAGGCCATGTATACGCTTGGCACTGCGCTGAAATTTGCTGACGAGATATTAGCACCTTTGAAGTAAAAATTTCTCCCTCTCTTGGAATTGGGAGGGAGATTTTGACTCTATAATTCGCCGTTCATGTACTTCATCATTGACTCGGCGGCTTTCTTTGCGCCTTCTACGGCGTGAACGACTGTTTTCGCTCCCGTAACGACATCACCGGCGGCGAAGACTCCCCGCTTTGTCGTCATGTAGTTCTCGTCAATGATGAGCAGTCCGCTCTCTGAAGCGTCAAGACCGCTGGTAGTTCGGACAAGTTTGCCTCTTGGCACTTGGCTGATTGATATTATCGTTGAGTCAGCGTCAATTTGTATTCGTTCGTCTTCATGGCCGATAATCTCATCGTTCTCACCGTAAATCGTCCGACAGAACACCGGCCCTCTCTCTGTGATCTCCTGAATCTGCATTCCCGTCTCAATCTCCGCTCCGTCAAGTTCAGCGTAAGCCACTTCGCTTGAACTCGCAGCGATTTCCTTTCCCATTGCGTAAAGTGTTACGCTCTTCGTTCCGTTTCGTAACGCAGTTCGTGCCACGTCCATTGCAGCGTTTCCGACTCCGATGACCGCGACTTTGTTGCCTAAGTGATGAGCCTTTGGGTTAGCTAGATAGTTCATGGCGAAATGAACATTGCCGAGACTCTCGCCCCTGACTCCGAGAGTTCTGGGTCTTTCCGCACCTGTTCCGACAAAAATTGAGTCGTAACCGTCCCTGAACAGGTCATCAATCATCAATACGCTTCCGATTGTTGCATTCAGTCGAATCTGTATTCCCATCTCGGTCAATCTCGCCTCGTAACGGTCAAGAATAGATTTCGACAGTCTGAACTCCGGTATACCGTACTGCATTACACCGCCGATTTTGCTCTTCCATTCAAAAATTGTTACGTGATAGCCTTCATGAGCGAGAATCACAGCGACAGTTATACCGGCCGGGCCTGCTCCGATTACGGCAACTTTCTTGTCGTTTCGTTTCAACGGTACTGAGGCGTGCATTCTGTCAAGGTACATGTCTGAAATGTATGTCTCAATGCTTGAGAAATGTACCGGGCTGTCCTTTCGTCCACGAATACAGCTTCCGGCGCACTGTTTAGCGTGATTGCAGACGATTGAGCATACGACCGAAAGAGGATTGTTGCGGAAAAGAATCTCTCCGGCCTCCATAAGTTTGTGTTCCTTGAAGAGCTGTATGACCTGCGGTATCGGAGTGTGAACCGGGCAGCCCTTTTGACACATTGGATTTTTACACTGCAAGCATCGTTCAGCTTCGGTTACTATGTGTAACGGCATGATTTTTCCCCCTCGTTTGAAATGTTTTGATTATATCATCGTGAATGAAACTGACGTTGCCTGAAAAAATTTTTGAGGTAATATTGTGTCATATCACGGAAAAATTTTTACACAGGAGGTCAACAAATGCAGGGCGGAATCTATAAATGCCTCTCGCTTATATCGGAACGGATCAATGACAACAAAGATTTTCTCACCGAGTTAGACCGTGAGATAGGCGACTCTGATCACGGCATCAACATGGCTAGAGGCTTTTCGGCGGTAATGGAGAAGTTATCGCCTGACGACAGCGACATTGGAGCAGTCCTCAAGAAAACAGGAATGACTCTCTTGTCGAAAGTCGGAGGAGCTTCAGGGCCTCTCTACGGTACAGCCTACATGGAAGCCGGGAAGCTCACAGCCGGTAAAACTGAACTGTCAGCCGATGACATGAAAGCGGTTTTCGAGGCGGCAATAGCAGGAATACAGAAGCGCGGCAAGGCCGTCAAAGGTGAAAAAACGATGCTTGACGCTTTGATACCTGCTAGCGAGTCTTATTCGTCAAAAATTGCTGAAGGCTCTGACATAGTTACAGCCCTTGACGCAGCGTGCCAGTCAGCCAAAGAAGGAGTCGAATACACGAAGACTATCATAGCGACAAAAGGACGTGCCAGCTATCTCGGTGAACGCTCAATAGGCCATCAGGATCCCGGAGCGACATCAACGCTGATTACGCTAGAGGCAATCAGAGATTACTTCAAGGGGGCGTGAAATGGTCGGAATAGTAATAGTCTCTCACAGCTGGAAAATCGCTGAAGGTGTCTGCGACTTGGCACAAGAAATGGCACGTGACCATGACAAAATCATACCTGCCGGAGGACTTGAGGACGGGTCAACAGGAACGGACGCTCAAAGGATTGCTGATGCTATCGTTGAGGCGGACACAGGAGACGGAGTTGTGATACTTGCGGACATAGGCAGCGCGATAATGAGCGCAGAGTCGGCGATTGAGATTCTTGAGGAGGAAGGCAGGAACATCAACGCAGTGATTGCTGACGCTCCTATTGTTGAAGGAGCGGTGTGCGCAGTTGTTGAGGCAGCAGGAGGAGGAACGGTTGACTCGGTATTGGCAAGCGCAGAAGAGTCCCGTGAGGCAAGCAAACTATAAGGAGGAATAATCATCATGAAGAAGTTAATCAATCAGGTAGAGGACATTGTTGACGAGATGCTTGACGGAATGACGGCGGCATATCCTCAGTACGTCAAGAGGCTTGAGGGTCTGAACGTTCTTGTACGTGCAAAGGGAGCGACACCGAAAGTCGCGTTGGTCTCAGGGGGCGGATCAGGCCATGAGCCATCGCACGGAGGCTTTGTCGGTCGTGGAATGCTTGACGGAGCTGTAGCGGGCGAAGTGTTCACGTCTCCTACACCTGATCAGGTTTACGAGGCTGTGAAGGCTGTGAACGGCGGAAAGGGAGTACTGCTCATCATCAAGAACTACACTGGCGATGTAATGAACTTTGAGATGGCTGAAGAGATGGCCGGTGATGAAGGGATAAAGGTTGACCATGTAGTTGTGGCCGATGATGTAGCTGTCGAAAATTCAACGTGGACTACAGGCAGAAGGGGCATAGCCGGAACTGTGCTGGTACACAAGATAGCCGGAGCGTGTGCCGAGTCTGGAGCGGAACTTGAGGACGTGAAGAGAGTCGCAGAGAAAGTTATAGCCAATGTCCGCTCAATGGGAATGGCTGTGAACGCCTGCACCGTGCCTGCAGCAGGGAAACCGAGCTTTGATCTTGCCGACGATGAGATTGAAATCGGGATAGGCATACACGGCGAACCTGGAACACACAGGGAGAAGATTTCCGATGTGAACGGGATAGCGGACAAGCTGCTTGAGAAGATATTTGCTGAGGGCATATACAGCTCCGGCGATGAAGTTGCTGTTCTGGTCAACGGAATGGGCGGTACTCCGTTGATGGAGCTGTTGGTTGCGAACAAGCACGTGAAGAGTGTTGTTGAGGGCAAGGGTCTGAAGGTAGCCAAGACGATTGTCGGGAACTATATGACCTCGCTTGACATGGAAGGCTTCTCGATAACGCTGTTGAAACTTGATGATGAGTTGAAGAAGTATTTGGCTGCCCCGGCTGATACACCTGCGTTTGTGCAGTTCTAGGATTTTGACAGGAAGAACAAAGCAGTCAGTTTGAATGGTGAATGACTGACTGCTTGTTTTTTTACCTGTGAATATTTGCGCTATTTGAGTAGACTACTCCAGTTTTGTGTTATTCTTTTGCGCCGTATCTGCGGAG
>CAJODC010000029.1 GCA_905233215.1 uncultured Synergistales bacterium | reverse complement strand
GATGAGATAGTATCTTCGTAAGGGTGGATATTTAGGTTCTTTTTTATTAGTCACCTGGTCAATATCATACTCTGTATCCTCCTCTACCACAGGGGGGTGCATTGCCGCAAAAACTTTTTTGTGTGCATTTGTATTACCGTACTTTTTGATATATGGGTCTCTTTGAAAATCTGAATCGAACTTGTAATCCAAATCGTGAATAACTGCATAGTAAGTAACGTTGTCTTTCCATTCTGATTCCGATTCGCTCTTCCATTTTGCCCAATCTGCGCCATCACACTTATATTCCTTCTGAGTATATATTTGACCTGCTCCGCCGTCCCTGTTTCTACCACTGTAAAACGTCTCATAGTTCATCTTGTTTTCTTCTTTGTAGAGGTCATTCTCATGAGTTATCAGATTTGCGTATTCCAGTCTGCTCTTCGCCTCCTCAACAAGCGAATCAAGATTCATTCTATACATCATAATCTCACGCTGTTCAGCCACAGAATCAACCGATGACTTCGCAAAGAAAAACACCTGCGCCGTTATCATCACTGCAAAAAGCAGGAACACCATCACACTCAAAAGCGATGCCCCTCGTCTCTTGTTCATCGTAAATTCCTCCAGTCATTTCCGCATGTACCATCGAACTTGCACACTGAACACAATTTCCTGTCCCTCAAAAAATTCTGCACTTTCCTCCCGGACATGACACAATACACCGTATCAAACAATACCGGAAGCCCAGTGTCAATCATATTCTTCACGCATGACGCACTGAATATCACAGGCTCTCTATGTCCTTCTCCCAAGTATATTATCTCAACTGACGGAGTTATTCCCGTCTGCCTCATGACAAGCCACGAATACATCAGACTCTGCGACAACGGCACTGCTACATCGCTCTTCATGTAGCTCTTGAACTCAAACAATCTCGCTTCGGCTCTGTCAGGGTTGAACAGAAGCGCATCATAACGTCCCTCGATATACAGTTTCCCCTGATGACAATCATAACATGACCGCAAAGTTTGTTCAGGCGGAATGAATACAGTACTCATATTCTCAGAGATTGACGGAATGTCAGCAAAAAATTCCCACATGGCATTCACCCAGACTCTTATACCTTCAGCCATTGAGAGCAGAAGTTCCGAGTCGTAATGCTTCGACTTTGACGAAAGGAACGGTACAAATATTCTCTCGCGTATCACCGACTCAAGCGATGACGTTCCGCCCGAAAATGAACGAGCTATCTCTCCATGAATTTTACTGGAAGGATTAGCAGCAGCCTCGAAGAATACCTGAGCGATTTCCTTGTGGAAGAGTGAACCGTAATAAGAATTTTTACTGCCTTTTATGCCGACCTTCCAAGCGTCTTTTCTTCCCTTGTGAATCTTGTAGGCCAGAAGTGCCGGACATCTTTGGCACAATGCGGCATCACTGACGCTTACGTAGCATCTTCCGGCCATGATTAGGCTGTTCCTATGAGTATGTTATCATTTGACCCGAATATACGGAACATTTCTTCTCTGCTCTTGGCCAACGCTATAACATCGTTACGGGTCAGTTTGATTCCCTTCTCCTGATCGAGAAGCTCCGATGCTTTATCGGGATTCATTATGTTCATCGCTGAGGTTTGCAGTATTTTATAGAGGCTCTCTGCGGTAAAGGTATCGAATTTTATTTTAATCTGTGTTCCCTCCGTAGTCGTCTGAGTCTCGGTGTGTTCAACAGGATTTTTCAGCCCGTTCATGTCAACAAGTGTCAACGTTCGGACAAAAGCGTTAAGGTCTTCCCTTGTAGCAGTTCTTGATGACGAGTCGAGGTAAATATTGATGTCTCCGTTGTCAACCCTGTTGATTAAATCCGTCAGGGCGTACCAATCGGCACGTTTCTTTTTGTCAAGCCTCACGGTAAAGCCTCCTGAGTCTTCAAACTCTTTCAGCTTCTCGTAAAATTTCTTCCATGTGTCTTTATGGGACTTCTCATCGAGAACGTAACAGCAGAAACTTCCGGGATTATCCGCCATGAACCTCATGCCCTCGCTGACAGCAGAAGTTGCCGTGAAATGATTCTTGGGTGTTACTATGATGAAGGCGAATTTTCTCTCACCTTCACAGCCTTTGAGGCGTATGTATTTTCCTGATGATTTCGCTACTGTTACGCCCTCACGAGATGAGAGCCACACTTCGAGAGCGAGTGTCAACTGTTTCACGTCAGGCGGCCATGCGTAAGGCTCATCATGAATCTTTTTGAGACTGTCGGCGTAATTCTCACTGATTGTCCTGAACACAGAATCCGATGATGGCGTTAATTTTTTAGGGCCTTCAGGTATTGCAGTATTGATGAAGTTATTGACGGTTTCGATCACTCGACGGGGCGAATATTCCTGATTGATTGGCACTTTGGGAGCAAGCCAGTTATATATCTCTTCCGCGCTGTCTTTGAATGCCGATTCGATCCTGCTGCGTATAAGCTGATGCGCCTGCTCAACAGAACATGTCTTCATCGTCATGATATTGTTGCTCAGACGCTGTACTACTGACTCCTCAAGCACAGGACGGAACACATCGTCCCATGTCTCGGCTCTGAGGAAACACAGAGGAAGAACACCGCGAAGATTATTCATAATTAGGCTGATAATACTTCCCCAAGCATCTATAACTTTTTTGTCCCTCATTGCGTCCAGCTCATCAAAACAGATGACCATCGGGACTTTCGCGTAACCTAGTACAAGACCTAGAGAGAGCAAAACTTTTTCGGCTTCCTGTTCGCGTCTTGCTTCACTCATCGAACTCATGTCTATCGAAGGCAGACCAAGAGCGGAGGAGTCGTCATCACTGAGTCTGAAACTGAGCCAGTCAAGAATATCGGCTTTGACTTTTTCATCATGTGCCGACATGTAAAGCATTACGCACTTCAAAAAGTTACGGTCAATTCCGGGCATGTCCTTGCTGAGGTAATAGCGCATATCTAGTTTTTCTGTCGAGTCAAAACCGTCAGTGCGTCTTTTCTCATCGTAGGCAGTCATGAGCTGAGATATTATTATGTCGAACTGTGAACGGCCTCCGCTGTGAATGAGTTTCAGACTGATGAATATCTCCGACAGAATATGCTGTACTACACTTTCCGCGTCTCTGAACGTCCTGATTGCCACGAAAACTGCGGGCTGTGCATTGTCTCTCAAACGCCGTAATATTCGTGTCAGCATGTGAGTCTTTCCCGAACCTGCAACTCCTAATATCAATCCTGCGAGAGGCAGTGAAGGCTGACGGCGTTTCTGTCTGATGAGCTGCTCAATCTCTTCGGACGTGTCCCGGTTTAAGTTCTGAATGTCCGATGTATCATTGTCCCAAGGAAGAGGAGACGATGCCGAGAGAAAAGGATTGTTTTCACGCAGTTCTTGAAGTATGGACACGCTATCTGCCATTCCAAGTTACCAGTCCCATTCTTACTTTGTTCTCATCAAAGAAACAGTCTTTAACGTCATCGGGATTCACATTGCTCTCGTGAAGCTGTATGACTCTCTTGCTCCTCAAATCCCTGAGCATGTTGTCGAAAACTTCACGGGGCCAGTCAAGTTTTCTCCTCAACTCCGGAATACTAACGAAGATTCTTTCTTTGTTGAGATCGTCAAAAGCCTCACGGAACTTTTCGGGGGTATATTCTCCTGATGCTGTCGGCTTCACGGGGGCTGCCGGTTTCTTCTTGGCCGATGCCTTGAATATTCTCGCTCTCATCTTGTCATCAAGCCTTAGTGTAACAAGTCCCTTCTCGACAAGTTCATTGATGATTGCCGAGAACTGCGGTTTAGTGATCGGCAGTCTGCTTGCAACCCTCGTGTCAAACGCTTTGTCTTCCGAAAGAAGACTCATCACGATGTCTGACGGTTCGATTGGTACGGAGATGAATGTTACGTTGCCTTTTCGGGTGAAGATGAATCTGTTTTCTGTTACCTGTTCGAGTTTCTTGGCCACTATCTTTCCGAAGTCGTTGCCTTTGATGCCGAGTTCACGCTTCGTTTCGGCACTGAGTAATTTCTTCAGCGATAACACTTTCATGAAACCTTTGTTTTTGTCGAGGGTTTTCTGAATGAAATCGACAATATTATTCTCTGCCATAGTCATTTCTTCCTTTCACTGTTATTAGACCTGATAATTTTATCGCAGTGTTATCATATTACCAAAAAGGTGATTGCAATCAATGTATCATGAACCCGTTATGCTCAATGAAGTTTTAACACTCATAGAGTCTCACTCTCATTCCCGAATACTTGACGGCACTTTGGGACTCGGCGGTTACTCCGAAGGAATGCTGAAAAAATTTCCCTCATGCAGTGTCTTGGGAATTGACAGAGATAATCAGGCAATAGAATTTTCAAGGGAGAGACTGTCAAAATTCGGCGGAAGATTCTCGGCGTTGCAAAAAAATTTTTCATCACTCTCAGAAATTGACGGCATCAAAGATTTTGACGTTTTCGTTTTCGACTTGGGAGTCTCGAACATGCAGCTCTCATTCTCGGAGCGCGGATTCTCTTTCAACATTGACGGCCCTTTGGACATGAGAATGAATCCTGATGATGAAAATTCGCCGACCGCCGCCGATGTCCTCCGTGATTCTGACGTTAATACACTCACGGAAATTTTCAGGGTCTACGGTGAAGAACGTTACGCAAAACTCATCGCTTCCGCCGTCAAACGCTCAACGACTCCGATAACTACAACAGCAGAACTCGTCAGCCTGATTCGTGATACCCTTCCTCAGCCCGTTCAAAGGAAAATGGGAACTCACCCGGCAAGAAGAATCTTTCAGGCTCTGAGAATCTTCGTCAACAATGAAGCCAAAGAGCTGGAACTCTTGTTGAAGTCTCTTTCTGAACTCGATAATTCAGCTCTTGTCATCTTCGTTTCGTATCATTCGCTTGAAGACAGAGTGATAAAACATTCATTCAAACAGTGGCAGAATGACGGCAAAGGAAAAATTATAACCCGGCACCCTCTTATACCGTCAGACGAGGAACTGGAAAGAAATTACAAGGCAAGGAGCGCAAAGCTCAGGGCGTTTTCGCTGATATAATATCGCAAAATTCACATGAAAGGCAAAATTTCACTTTTCATCATGAAGAACATACAGAAAATTCTCAGTATCAGAGAAGTAAAGCAGCTTACCAAAAATTCAGACTTCAATGTTATGGGAGTTGTATCAAGATTCACAAGGCGCAAAGACCGCAATGACAATCCGTTTTGGGAAGTAACGGTCAGCGATCCGTCAGGAGACATTGACGGCAAAGTATGGCAGACATCATCATGGCGCAACGCTCAAGGGGGCGATGATTTTCCCATTGACCCCGATAACTGCGGACTGCGTTTTGAGGGAGCGAGCGTATTCATTGAGGGACGCAAGGCAGAATATAGAGACCAGATACAATATAACTTCAACGAAGTATTATATCTTGACCAAAATAATTACCCTCCCAAAATGTTTTCGCGTCATTCGCCCGTCAAGTCAGAAATTCTTGAAGACATGTTCGTTAATCTCATCGCTGAAATTTCGCACAAAGAAATTCGTGATTTTGTCGACTCAGTTTTCTTCAAGCATGGCCTTTGGGATAAGTTCAAAGTCTGGCCTGCTGCCGTTACCATTCATCATGCCTACACGAACGGACTGCTCGAACATTCTGTATCAGTAGCAATCGGTGCAAGAGACATGGCACGACATTACGAGGACTTCAAGATTCCAGTGAATATTGATCTTGTCACAGCCGGTGCATTGCTTCACGATATAGGAAAACTTGAGGCTTACACCGTGAATATTCTGCCTCAAATGACGGTCAACGGTTGTGTAGTCGAACACATAACGCTCGGTTACAACATGTTCATGAAATTCGCTGAGGCTGAGAAATTGAGTCCTGATATTGCCTCAGCATTGGGACACATCATCGTTAGTCATCACGGGAAAAGGGAATACGGTTCGCCCGTTCCGCCTGCTACGCCGGAAGCCTTCATCGTCAGTGCAGCAGATAATATTGATTTTGAATTGTCGTACTGGAAAAATCAAATTGACGCTCTCAACAGCGATACACATTTCACTGATTACCTTCCTGTTCTTGACAGAAGGCTTTGGAGGGGAATTGAACTGCCATGAGCTTTGTACTCAAAATTTCACCAGATGATGACGGAAGAAGATTAGATCGAATTTTGCGCTTACAGTTCAAGAATATAACGCTCGGTCAAATCATGAAGTCAATCAGAACAGGAGAAGTTACGGTAAACGGAATCAGAGTCAGGGAAGGAGCGTTTCACGTTTCATCAGGAGACGAGATTGAGGTTAAGTGGGAAAAAGGACAGTCAGTCCCTCCGAAAAAAACAAGCTGGGGGAAAATTGCCGTGATTTTTCATGGCCGTAACGTTCTGATTCTCAACAAGCCTTCAGGAATGTTAGTTCAGCCCGATGAACCCGACGGAGACAGCATCATAACCCGAGTCTGGGGCGTTACCGGCACGCGTCAGGCTCAAGCAGTACACAGACTCGACAGAAACACTACCGGAGTTCTTGCCGTTGCTCTTCACGGTCAGGCTCTGAGGGCGTTGGAAGCGTTGTTCAAAGCCAGAAAGGTAACGAAAATTTATCTTGCTGTAGTAATCGGAAAAGCTCCCGAAGAAATTACCGTTGATGCTCCCTTGCTGAAGGATTCAGAGAACAATACCGTCAAGGTCAGCCCTGAAGGACAAAGAGCAGTAACAAGAATCACACGCCTTGCCAGCGATAATGATTACTCTCTTGTGAGGATAGAATTGCTGACGGGAAGAACTCATCAGGCTCGTGTTCATTGCGCTCACATAGGCAGTCCGATTTTAGGCGACAGGAAATACGGCAGTTTCGGCGCGAACAAAGCCGCAAAAATCGTCAAGCGTCCGATGCTTCACGCCTATGAAATCGGATTCCCTGAAGATGTTGACGAGTCGTTAGCAGAAATTTCAGGCAGGGTTTTCAGAGCTGATCTTCCGAATGACATGAAAGAATTTGTTGAAGCTAGGGGGTTTCTTTTCACGCTATGAGGGGAAAAAGTTTACTGTTCAGAATAATTATTGCTCTGGTCATCTCACAGGCATTCTATTACGTTGTCGACCGCTTCACGATAAAAAACTGGAACAGCAGCGAGTCCTTAATCGTCAATGTAATCTCAGCAGGTGAAGAAAGCGTTATGTCCTCCGACAATGAGGAAGAAAGTTACTCGATGCTTGAGAGAGACACAGTGCTTCAGGTACTTTCGGGGAATGACGCTGACAGACAGTTGAACGTGAAAACAGTGAGGCTCGCAGGGAGCGGACCTGACATAAAACCGGGAGGGCGTTATCTTCTTGTGTGGGATATTTTCGAGGACGGAACGGTTCAGTATTCAGTCGCCGATGCTTTTCGAGTGCCTTCAGTCGCTGGAGTGGTGGTGCTTGTCTGTTCGCTCTTGATGGCACTGACGGGGTGGCGTGGATTTTTCGCTCTCTTGGGACTCGCTCTGAGTATCTGCGTTCTTGTGTTCACCATGATACCGCTCACCGTTATCGGCTGGGATTGTGTATGGCTTGCTGCCGCTTCAGTGTTCATCATCTCAACAATAACGGTCTTGTGCGTAGTACGTCACGCAAGGTACAGGATAGTTGCTTTGACTGGGAGTCTCGGCGGAGTGATGGGGGGCTTCTTGTGCGGTGCTGTGATGGTGTACCTTTGGAATTTGTCAGGGCTTGCAGGCGAGGGAGCCGCTTTGCTTGCGTCAACACTTCCTCTCCTCAACATGAGAGGTCTTTTGCTTGCCAGCGTTTTAATCGGCTCAATAGGTGCTGTGCTTGACGTTGGAATTTCGATTACGGCATCAATGTCAGAATTTGTTGACTATGACGAGAACATACCGCTTGACAGGTTGTTACTAGCCGGGCTTAATGTCGGCACTGAAGTTTTGGGGAGCATGATTAACACTCTCATACTTGCCTACATGGGAAGCGCATTGCCTATGGCTGTTTTGATTTGCAGTGCAGGTGTCGAATTTTTGGGCATCATGAACGATCCTTATATCGCTCAGGAGATTGTTCAGAGTCTGGCCGGAACTTTGGGTTTACTGTTCACGATTCCTGCTACGGCGTTCTCATTTGTTGCCGCTGAATCAGTGAGGCGTTCATCATGATGACGGCAGTAATAGACATCGGCAGTAACTCAATCAAAATGCGATTGGCCGACATATCACAAAACAAAATCAAAGTCATCTGTGATGAGACAGAAGTTGTCAAACTCGGACGAGGAATGACATCGACAGGGCTTCTCAGTGCCGAAAGCATGAAGCTCTCATGTGCAACAGTGAGCGCAATGGTGAGGAAGGCGAGACGTTCGGGAGCAAAAATCTTCATCGCAGGAACTATGGCACTCAGAACGGCAGCTAACTCTTCGGATTTTCTCAAGATGGTGAAGAATGCGACCGGCCTTGACGTTCATGTTCTCAGCGGTGAGGAAGAAGCGAAATATTCATGGCTCGGAGCGTCTGACGGCTTCAAGTTTGACGGCGATGCTGTTATGTTTGACACTGGCGGAGGAAGCACTGAATTTGTCGCTGCTTCGTTCGGCAATGTGAAAAAAGTTGTGAGCGTTCCGATAGGTGCGGTGAACTTGTCGGAACGTTTTTTTTCTGACACTAGTTCGCCCGTCAAAAAATCAGTCTGTGATGAGGCTGTTGATTATGTTACCGAACTGTTCACGAAGAATAATATCGACTCATTCAAGGCCAAAAACGTTCTTGCTGTAGGCGGAGGAGTGGCGGCCATGTCGGGAGTGAAGAATGCCTGTGAGAACTTCATACCGTCAAAACTGCACGGAACTATTTTAACGAGACGGGACGTTACGAGACAGATGAAACTTTACGCCTCGTTGAATTTGAGTGAACGTGAAAATATTATCGGTCTTCCGAGATCGAGAGCTGATGTGATTTTGGGAAGCACGTGTATTGTTTTTTCAGCACTGAAAATTCTTGACGCTGAATTTTGCACAGTCAGTATTAACGGATTGAGGCACGGACTTTTGATGAGAGATGAGACGCTCCGTGATATATAATGTACAGGTAATAACCAGACTCCAGAGAGGTGAAATGAAAGTTGCTGCTGGAATTGATGTCTGACGGAACTCTTGCCGAGCTTCCGCCGGAAAATATACCGCCGTTATTGGCTGAAGTGTCTCCGCCCGGCGACAGCTCAGTGATGCTGCTTCTACCTCACAATAAATATCTTCTCGGGCGAGCTGGGGAGAATTGGATTTTTTCGGGACAGAAAACAGGAACGCCTCCCCAGAATGTATATTTATACGAAAGTCAAAGCATATCCCTCATCAATGAGGGCGCAGAACCTACAGTCCTGAACGCAGGAACAGTGAACGCTTTACGCCGTGAACTGCTCTCGATGTCAGAGCCTCCCGGCAATCATACTGCTACTGTGTTGATGCTCCGTACTTTCATGAAGAATTACCCTGTATTCATGTCAGAAGACGCTGAATATCTTGACGAGAAAATTTTTACCGCAGGTCTCGACAAAACTCCGATCCTGAAAAAAGCGTACTGGGCTTTGCGTTTTGCGATGAACAGGGCAGAGCTTGAGACGTTATCGAGATTGAAAGCGTGGGTTAAGGCTGACCCGGAAACATTTTCACAGCCCGGCCATGACATGCGCCTATGGTTTTCGATTCTTGAGATGCCTGACGAAAATGCCATTGAGGAACTTGAGTCGCTATCGTTCTCACGTCTTGAGCTAAAACGAATGGCAGAGCAGAACGCTTCGCCGATTGTCGTGTATAACCCTGTGTCAGGCTGGCTGATATTGGGACGTTTCGGACGGCAGAGAGACACGATGTTTTTCCTTTGGGCGTTCTATAATCATGAACTGTGGAACGAACTCCGTGAACGCAAAAAATTATCCATCAATGACATAATCCTTTCGTCATGGGGCGAATATGAGACCCGTCAAGCCATGATTGAACGGGCGAAATATAAGGGAGATGTGAAATGAACATAAATTTTTCAGGTGTCAGCAAAATTTTTCCTCCCGATATAGCCGCGCTTGTTGACATCAATTTGAACATTGAGCAGGGCGAATTTGTCTACGTTATAGGCCAGACAGGTTCGGGGAAATCAACGCTCCTGCGCCTGATTACCAGAGAAATTTTACCTTCAAGAGGAGTCGCTTCTGTAGGAGGCTACGACCTCAAGAGAATGAGGAACGCTGATGTACCCTATTACAGGCGCGATGTCGGACTGGTCGCTCAGGACTTCAAGTTAATACCTTCGCTGACTGTTTACGAGAATATAGCGTTCGTAATGGAGGCAATGTCAGTCCCCAAAAGATTAGTGGCAGAAAGAACGAAGGACGTAATCAATCAAGTAGGATTGTGGCGGAGACGTTCAATGAGACCGGCACAGCTTTCAGGGGGCGAACAACAGAGGGTAGCAATAGCCAGAGCGTTGGCAAATTCTCCGTCATTGTTCATAGCAGACGAGCCGACTGGAAATCTTGACTTCCACACTGCAACGGAGGTCATGAAAATTCTTTTTGCCATCAATGCGGCAGGTGTTACGGTCGTAATGTCGACTCACAATCAGGGCATCGTGAACGCTTCACGCCAAAGAGTGGTCGAACTTGACGGAGGAAGGTTAATCCGTGACGAGAAAGGCGGTACATATACATCATGACGACATTGCGCTACGTACTCCGCGACATGTGGCGGTTAATCGTTCATCAATGGGTGCTTGGACTTTTGACGCTGATAACGGCCGGTGTGATGCTCTGGATTTTGGGCGTAACTTCTCTGTTGTCGCTCAACATGGAAAATCTGCTGGCGGGGCTGGAGAGTGAGCTTGCTGTTCAAGCGTATTTGGTGAAAGACAACACTCTTGATGTCGAAGCGATAGCACGAAGGATACAGGAGCTTGAATACGTCTACAGCATCAAGACATTTTCACCGTCCGACTCTCTCGCTAAGTTACAGCAGAAAATGGGCTCACAGTCCAGAGCCCTTGAGATGCTTGGCGACAATCCTATACCGTATAACTTTGAGATTCACGTGAACAGCGCAAGCGATGTTGAACCGCTTGTTGAAGTGTTGAAGGCGATGCCTGAAGTTGATGATGTAGTTTACGCCGGGCTTGTCGTGAAAAGAATATCGGCACTTTCGAGAATCACATCGCGTGCTGCCCTTGTCATGTTCCTTCTTGCTGTCATAATCACCGCTCTAGTCGTCTACAACACTATACACATTTCGCTTTACTCAAGGCGTGAGGAGATCGGCATCATGTATCTTGTCGGAGCGACACGGGCATATATTGCCACGCCTTTTGTGCTTGAGGGGACTCTGCTAGCGTTCTTGGGAGCTGTCTTGGCGGCTGCCGGAATCATTGCGGCGTATTTCCCTGCTCTTGAACTTATCCGTGAGAACCTTCCGCTTTTGACGAACATAATCATCACTGACAAGACGGTGATTTGGCGTTTCTGCGCACTTCTTGCAGGCTTCGGGGCGACTCTGGGCTGGGTTTGCAGTTATCTTGTTGTTGCACGCTTCATTAACTCGATGACGAGGCCGGAGTAATCTGAAAAAGGTTTATGTTATCATGGTCAAGGAAGCCATAGAAGAAATAGAGGGTGAAAGTGAACAATGAATAAAGATTTAGATTACTACATGTCATTGCCTTACAAGCTCGGGGGCATATGGGACAACGCTCTTGACGCGAAACGGGAATGGCTGAAGGCCGCACTTGATGAGGGTATCGCCATTGCGGAACCTATGATATTGAAAATGGCATGAGCAGGAAAATTTTAGCCGTCATCGTCCTCATAGCCTTCATACTCACACCATCAGCGGCAAAGAAATCACCGCGAAAACCCAAAGGAAGCATTGACGCGCAAATAGCAGCCGAAGAGAAAAAGCGTTCTGAATTAGCCAAGCAGGCACAGACTTACCGCAACCAGATTCAGCAGATGGGCAGGAAGGTTGAAGGATTGTTGACGAAGGTGAACACCTTACAGCAGGACGAGATAGTAGCCGGTCAGGAGCTGAAAGTTCTTGAGCTTCAGAGCGAGAAGATTCAAGAGAATATTGACGTTCTTGACACTTACATGAAGGCGGAACAGGCAAAAATTGATGAGCTTTCCGGGAAGATGAGCGAGCGCATTCTTGACATGTACAAATACGGCGAGACCGGGAGAATGAGAACGCTGTTCGCTTCACGCTCTGTCTTCGAGGCTGTCGAAGATGCTTATCTCCTCAAGTACGTGAATCAGCGTGATGAAGACATATTGTCCGAGCTTCAGGCGAAAGTTCAGAACATGGATTTATCACGGCAAACGATGGACGATCACCAAGCCAGACTCAAAGAGAAGAGCGAGGCCGTTCAGGAACAGCGAGACAAGTACCACCAAAGCATAAAGGACACAAACAAATTCATCACATCGTTACAGCGTCAGAAAGCACTAGCGGAGAAAGCAGCGATTGAGGCCGAAGAAGCTCAGAGAGCAGCCGGAGCGATGATAGCGGAACTGCAGCGGAAACGGGCAAGAACATTCATTCCAGAGGGCAAAGGCTCAAAATTTGACTGGCCCGTTCGTGGACCTATGGCCAGCCCTTTCGGCAACAGAATACACCCGATCTTGAAGCGCAAAATCCTTCACGCTGGAATCGACATCGCCTCGCCGAACGGCACTCCAATCAAAACAGGCGTGTCATTGTCATTGATCACGGGCGGGGCTTCTCGACTCTTTACGCTCACCTGTCAGCAAGCCTCGTTCAAGAAGGACAGATCGTCAGAGCAGGCGCAACCATCGGAAGAGTCGGAAAGACTGGTAACGTTACGGGCTATCACCTTCATTTTGAGGTCAGGCACTACGGTACGCCGGTTAACCCGATAAGATACCTCAAGCGTTAAAGGAGTGATGAAAGTGAAAAGATTATTCGCGCTTTTGGTACTGTGCGCAATGTCGCTGTGTGCCGCTAATATCGACCGTCAGATTAAGACTCAACAGCAAAATCAGAGCGACATGAAGAAAAAAATTCAGCAGTACAACGCTATCGCCCGTCAAAAGTCAAAAGAGTCAAAAACTTTATTGTCTCAGCTCTCCCGACTCAGGAAGGACGCTAACGAGTCAGAGTCCCGAATGAATGACCTTGAGCGTGAGAACTCGAAGCTGCAAGCGTCAGTAACCGAACTCAACAAGAACATCGCAAGAGTTAGCGAGTCAATAAGTCATATACTGACGATGTTACGAGGGAGGCTTGCTGACCTGTACAAGTTCACGCCAGACGAGACCAGCATCAGTGCGATATTCAGCTCAGGCGGTCCTCATGAGGCTGTCAACACTGCTTACATGCTGGGAATGTTCGCCCGTCAAGATATAGCGATGTTTGAACTGCTCAACCAAAGGGAACGTGAACTCAACGAGGCTAAAGCGAAACTTGAAGCCGACAAATCACAGATAGCACGTCAGACCGATGAACTCAAAAAAAAGCGTGAGGAGTTCGATACGACTATCAAGAAGACTGATACTCTTCTGAGGAACGTTCAGAACGAACAGAAGAAAGCCGAGTCGGCGGCAAAAGAACTTGAGAACGCTCAAAAAGCGGTCGGCCGAAAAATAACCAACCTCATGAATCAGAAAAAGAAACGAGCTTCAACCGTCAAAATCACTCCGTCAAAAGGCAAAGTCGGCGGTGCAAAAGCAACAGTGCCGGTAAAATCTCAAAGCTCAACGCCCGCAGGAGGCGTGAAGACTCTTTCATGGCCGATCAACGGAACTGTAACGATGCAGTACGGCTCACGAGTTCACCCGACATTCAAGACAAAAATATTCAACTCCGGTATCGACATAAGAGCTGCAGCAGGTACTCCAGTCAAAGCAGCAGGACCGGGAGAAGTTTTGTATCAGGGCTGGCTTCGCGGTCTAGGTCAGGTCGTAATTATCGATCACGGCGGAGACTTGACGACAGTTTACGCTCACTTGAGCAGTACTTCAGTCAGGGAAGGCGCGAGGGTCAACACAGGCTCAGTGATAGGGCGTGCAGGCAATACGGGAACAGACGCTGAATACGGGCTTCACTTCGAGGTCAGGAAAAACGGCTCTGCGGTCAACCCGATGAATTATCTCAGAAGATGACAAATGCTGTATAATTCTCGTGATTCTCAAAAGGCAGGTGCAAAACCAATAATAAGCATGTCAAAAATAAAACGTTTATTCATTCTCATAATAACGGCAGCGTCTCTGGCAGGATTTTTGTATCAGTACAAAGCACAATCCGCAGACTTCTCGGAAGCAGACTTCAACAGAATATCGCCGTTCAACGTAAGGTCATTATGGCTGTTGCGTCAGGTCAGGTACATAATCGAGAGCTATCAGGTTGACGCAGACACGAAGCCAGCGAAAGATGACGATCTTTTACACGGAGCGGCAAAAGGAATGGTAGAGGCATGGAAAGACCCCTACACACGTTTTGTCTCGCCGAGTCAGCTCAAGGACGAGGAAATAGAACTTGAGGGCAAGTACGGCGGACTGGGAATGTACATCGGCGAAAGGGACGGTCAGATTCTCGTCATAAGTCCGATGGAAGACTCACCGGCTGAACGTGCCGGGCTCAAACCGAAAGACCAAATCGTCAAAGTTGACAACGAGGTTGTAATAGGCTGGACATCAGACAGGGTAGTTCAGAAATTACGGGGCGAACCTGACACAAAAGTTACAGTGTGGGTCAGGCGTGAAGGAGAAGACGAGCTGTTAAGTTTCGACATAACACGAGAGATAATCAAGCTGCACAGTGTACGCTATGAGATGCTCTCGGACGACATCGGCTACTTGAAGCTCACACAGTTCAAGCACAACACCAGCGAGGAATCCCGGAACGCTGTTCGTGATTTGATGCGTCAGGGAATGAGAGCGTTAATACTCGATCTCCGAAACAACGGAGGCGGTCTGCTTGACGCAAGCGTTAAGATTTCGAGTATTTTCCTGAAGAACGGACTGATTGTCGAGACGAAAGGACGTTCAGAGCGTGCGAACGAAAAGTATTACGCCGACAAAAATTATTACCTGACCAACATACCCATGAACGTTTTGATTAACGGAGGAAGTGCGAGCGCGTCAGAAATCGTAGCAGGAGCTTTGAACGATAGAGGCAGAGCAAAGTTAATCGGTGAAAAAAGTTTCGGCAAAGGAAGCGTTCAGACTCTGTTCCCATTGACTGACGGAAGCGGAGTTTACGTTACGATTGCGAGGTATTACACGCCTTCAGGAAAAGTCATTGACCATGTCGGGCTCTCACCTGATATTGAGGTCAAAGGCGAACCTGACCGCGACAAGTCGAAAGATTTACAGTTACAGAGGGCAATAACAGAAGTGAAGAAATCAATGCGTTCTGTAGCGGGCAAAAGATTTTAAGGAGGAATAGAAATTTTGAGTGCAAATAAGAATGTAGATTTACTCGTCGGCGCACAGTGGGGCGATGAGGGAAAAGGCAAGGTAGTTGACATGTTAGGCTCTGACGTTGATGTATTCGTCAGGTTTCAGGGCGGAGCTAACGCAGGACACACGGTAATCTGCGACGGTCAGAAAGTAGTGTTTCACCTTCTTCCTTCGGGAATGCTTTATCCCGGGAAGCTCTGTGTTTTGGGAAACGGTCTTGTCATTGACCCCGAACAGTTTTTGACTGAGACCGGCGAACTTTTCGCAAAAGGTCAGGACAAAGCGAGACTGGCTGTCAGTCCTCACGCACATGTTGTAATGCCCTATCACAAGATGCTCGACAGGTTACAGGAAGAGGCACGCGGAAAAGGACGCAAGATCGGCACGACAGGACGAGGGATCGGGCCTTGCTACGTTGACAAATACTCACGCTCAGGCTTGAGGGTTGAAGACCTGATTGACGCTGACATTCTCAGGGAGAGACTGACATACATTCTTGACGAGAAGAATCAGATTTTTTCGAGACTGTACAATCAAAAGCCCTTAGCGTTCGATGAAGTCTACGAACCTGCGAGGAAATGGGGCGAGGCTCTTGCGCCTTATGTTGACGACACGAGAGCATTGCTGAGGCGGGCTGTCGATGAGGGCAAACACATTCTGCTTGAGGGGGCGCAGGCTGCTCTTCTCGATATTGATCACGGAACGTACCCATACGTTACGAGTTCGTCAACGTCATCATCGGGAGCGTTCTCAGGAACAGGACTTGCGCCGAACGACCTGACGAGAGTCATCGCTGTGGTCAAAGCCTACACGACAAGAGTCGGTGAAGGGCCGTTCCCAACGGAAGATTTCGGCGATGACGGCGAAAAGCTCAGGGCTAACGGCGGTGAGTTCGGAGCGACAACAGGAAGGCCGAGACGATGCGGCTGGCTTGACATTCCGGCACTTCGCTACTCGATGGAACTGAACGGAGCGAACGTTATCGCACTCACGAAACTTGACGTGCTTACGAAAATGGGCGGTATCAAAGTCTGCACAGCCTACGAGAAGGACGGCGAGAGAATTACGTCATGGCCGACCGACACGAGGACACTCAGCGAGATTAAACCCGTCTATGAGATTCTGCCGGGCTGGGACGAGGACATCACGAACTGCAAAGACTTCTTTGACCTTCCAGCGAACGCTCAGGCTTATGTGAAGTACATCGAGAGCGCCCTGAATGTTCCTGTGAGCTTAATCGGAGTCGGTGCTGACAGAAACCAGACTATTAACAGGGGAATGTAATTCGATTTTGTACGTGCCTGACATTGATTTTCTGACGTTTGATAATCTTCCTGAGGTGCTGAGGATTAACGCTGCTTCGTCATGCTCATGGCCTGAGGAAGTTATACGGTCAGATTTGAATCAGGACTCGCAGAGTGAAATAACATATCTTGGGGCTTTCGCTACGACTGCGGAAGCTCCTCTTTTGGGTTACGCCGTACTCGGTCGGGAGAAGAGAGCAGGTCTGTTGATGGCACTTGTTGTTGACGGAATATACAGACGCAAAGGAATAGGCCGTCAGCTTTTAATGGCCGTGAGCGACTGTGCATTGTATCTCAACTTCAAGCGTCTGAAACTCAAGGTCAGGAAGTCGAACGCCGGAGCGATAGCACTGTATACTCAGATGTCATTTGTCGGCGAGACTGTGAGACGCGGCTACTATTCCAACGGCGAGGACGCAATAGTTATGAGCGCGGGACTTCCGCTGAGACTCGGAGCGAAGCCGTGAGGGTATACATTCCGTTTGATGACGGTTCGAGCATCTCATTTGACGGCGAGGGCTTCACGATTCAGAAGAGGCCGAAAGGGATTGCCGAGACCGATAAGCCCATAAGGGAGGCTGAGACTCAATGCAAGGCCGAGACAGCGTGGAATACTCGATGGAGCGAGATAGTACGTGCGCTTGAGACGGCGTATAAACGTCAGGAAAAGGCCAGGAAAGCTCAGAACGCTAAAAAAATTTACCGTCCTTGATTCACGACAGAAGATCAATTATTAGTCCATTGATGAGCGAGTAGAGTATCACGAAAATTATATACAGCTTGAAATGACGAATGCCCAAAATTATTTTCAACGCTCCGAGATTCGTTATCTTTGTTGCAGGCCCGGTTATCATGAAAGCTGCTGCACTTGCCATGCTCATTCCGTCAGCTAACCATTGCTGCAAGAGAGGGATCGTTCCTCCTCCGCAGACGTAAAGAGGCACTCCGATTGTCGCAGCCATTAAGACACCGAAACCGTTTTTGCGTCCGAAGAGTCTTGCGAAACCTTCAGCAGGTACATAACGCTGAAACAATGCGCTCAATAAAATTCCGATCAGAAACCATAAACCAGTCGCTTTAACATTACGTCCGAAGCTCTTAACGTATCTCAGAAAAATATTAGGGTCTGTATCACGATTCGCAGTCTCGTAAAATCCAGTGAAGTCGAAAAATTTTTCCTCGTTGTAGAAAAAGTGAATCAACAATCCTGCCGTAATTCCGCAGAAAAAACACGAGAGCAACCGAACAATCAAAGCGTTTCGCCCAAGTGCCGAGCTGTAAATGATTAACTGAGGATTGAGAAGAATTGAGGCCATCATGAACGACGCGAGCCAGTCATCACGCATTCCTTTTTCAGAAAATGAAGCGGCTATCGGAATCGTTCCGTACATGCAAAGCGGTGAAGCTATGCCGAGAATACACGCCGGAACAATCCCGAACAAGCTCAATCTTTTTCCCTGCATTGCCGAGAAGAGATTGTGAATCTTGTTTTTGCAGAACACAGAGATGAATGACCCTATCGCCATTCCGCATACCCAGTATGAAAAAATCTGCTCAAACTGAACGCTGAAGTAATACCAGATATAGACGGCCTCACGCTTCAACATTCTAGTCGATGCTCACAAGTTCGTATGTTCTGCTTCCCAATCCGATTGCCTCAGCGTGTTCAAGAGTGTGAATGCCGTGTCGGGACTCCATTCTCCGAATCAATGACTGTCCGTCCGATGCTTTGTAGACCAGATCGACACATGCCTGATCGAGTGCAACAGGGTCAAACGAGCCTAATATCCCGATGTCGTGCATGTCTGGAGCTGACGGATTCCCATCGCAGTCACAGTCAACGCTCAAATGATTCATGACGCTGATGTAGAGCATTCTTTCACCATGACCGAATCTGTCTGAAACTGATTTCGCCGCTTCGGCCATCGACTCTAAGAATGCGTCCTGATCATCATACCAGATGCTGCCGCTGTCCTTTGTACCGGCAGTATGAATGACGACTTTTCCATGAGACGAGGCGATACCGATTGAGATATTCTTGATTGCTCCTCCGAAGCCTCCCATTGCGTGCCCTTTGAAGTGTGTGAGGACTAAAACGAAATCGTAATCCTTCAGATTCGCGCCGACAAAATTTTTCGTGAGGTGCTTACCGTTTGAGACAGGTAACGAAATTTCGCCGTCAGCGTCCATGATGTCAACCTTCGCTATCTTCGTGAAGCCGTGATCTTCTGCTACCTGTCTGTGCATGGCCGTTGAAGCTCTTGAGCCTCCGTAAGCGGTGTTGCATTCAACGATAGTTCCGTTGACTTTCTGGACTAACTCTTTGATGAGATTCGGTGAAAGGTAATGAGTGTTGCCTGCTTCGCCTGTACTGAGTTTCACGGCGACTTTACCTGACGCTTGACGGCCAAGTTTCTCATAAATTGCCATCAATCCTGACGGTGTTATATTCTTCGTGAAGAACACAACAGGAGCTGCAAAAGCACTTTGAGCAGCAAACACAAACATCATGGCAAGCGCAAAAATTTTACACATTAAACTGAACACTTCCTTTTCGATTAAAGCGGAATAATTAACCGTTAAGCGTTATTTTAAAAAAGGAAGCGGAAAAAGTCAAAATCAAGAATTGACAAGCTGATACAAGGGAATGATAAAATCATCATAGTGAAAAAATACAGGAGGTTTGCGCTATGAAGTTCAAAATGATTCATGAGAACTACAACGTTCAGGACATTGACCGCTCTCTTGAGTTCTACGAGAAGGCACTGGGGTTGACGGAAAAACACCGCAAGGAAGCTCCCGACGGTTCATTCAAGATCGTGTACATCGGGAATGAAGAGTCAGACTTTGAGCTTGAACTGACGTGGCTTGCCGATCACCCTCAGAAATACGACATCGGCGAAGAGGAATTTCACCTCGCTTTCAGGGCTGATGATTTCGAGGCCGCTCACAAACTTCACTCCGAAATGGGCTGTATATGCTTCGAGAATCACGACATGGGCATATACTTCATTCAAGACCCTGACGGCTACTGGCTGGAAGTTTTGCCCTAAGTCCGAAAAGTTGACAAAAACAAATCCCTCCGGCGGGGTACCAGAGGGATATTATTTTCACGACACTTAATTGGTCACAAGATCCTTAGTCTTGCGCGTCTACCAATTCCGCCACCCCCGCACTGAAAGGGTGAGGCATGACAAGGAGAAATTATACACTCTTTTACCCCTGTGTCAAATAGCAATGATAAAATAATTCAGGAAGGGAGAAATCAAACAAATGATACTCTCAGGACTTGAGATAAAAAAACACATAGGCAGTGAAATAATCATAGAACCTTTTGACGAGTCCCGACTCAATCCGAACAGTTATAACTTGTCTCTTCATGATGAACTTTTGGTCTACAAGAATGAGACGCTCGACATGAGGCACGATAACCCGTCAGAAAAAATCATGATACCTCCCGAAGGCTTTGTGATGATGCCGGGAAAATTATACTTGGGACGAACAAGCGAGTACACAAAAACTGAAGGCTATATCCCGATGTTAGAAGGCCGTTCGTCAATAGGCAGACTCGGAATCTGCATACACGTTACGGCAGGATTCGGCGATGTCGGATTCGCTGGCTACTGGACGCTTGAATTATTCTGCATTCAGCCCGTGAGAATTTATGCCGGTGTCCAAATCGCTCAGATTTATTATCACACGATAACAAAGCCTTACGAGAACTACAAATCAGGAAAGTATCAGAACAACAAAGGCATACAGGCCAGCATGTTGTACAAAGAGTTTGAGGTATAATGTTCACTCGTTCACAATGACAGGAGACTAGACCGTGAAAAATCTTGGAATGATAGTAAACTTGCGAAAGCCCGAAGCCGTAAGCATGGCCGGAAAATTGCTTCAATGGGGAAAAGATAACGGCTGTTCATTTCTTTTGCCTCGACAGGAAGCAAGCGTACTCACTACCGCAGGACTTGACGATGAACAATGGCTCAAGACTGTCGAACTTGCGATAGTGATCGGCGGTGACGGTACTTTTCTCAGGGCAGCAAGATACATCATGGGGACTGACATAATCCTTCACGGTATCAACATGGGGCATTTAGGCTTCTTGGCTTTGAGCAGGCCGGACGAAATTGAACACGATCTCGAAAATATCATGAGCGATAAGTTTGAAGTTCTCGAACGAAGAGTCCTGAAGTGCAGTCTCTGTCATGATGACTCAATTCTTCACAAGATATACGCCCTCAATGACATAGTGTTGACCACAAACGCAATCGCAAGGCTTCTACACATCGAGATATTATTCAACCAGAGATTTTTCTGCGAGATGCCTGCTGACGGAGCGATAGTCGCATCGGCTACAGGTTCGACAGCTTACGCGCTTTCAGCAGGAGGCCCGGTAGTTCCGCCGCAGATGAACGCAATGATACTCGCTCCGCTCTGCGCTCACACTCTCTACTCACGTCCCATCATAGCGTCTGAAGACGACTGCATATCGCTCACACCCAGAGGGACATCGAGAGACATAATGCTGACACAGGACGGACAGTTAGCTTACGAGGTTCTGCCGGGAGACAGAATAGACGTTAGGTTATCTCGCTCGAAAAAGATTCGCACTCTCAATCTTCCCGGAAGAAACTTTCTTGACGTAGTGCGTGAAAAATTCGGCTGGGGTCAGGCGTTCCGATAGTGATAGAGAGATTAGCGATTCACAACATAGGCGGAATAAGTCAGGCTGTCTTGACCTTCACAGCCGGGCTGAACGTCATAACAGGCGAGAGCGGAGCAGGTAAATCAAGCGTTGTCCGTTCACTTGAACTTCTCACGGGCAGCAGGGGCGGAGTGAAATTCATCAGGGCTGGAGAGTCACGGGCAGATGTCGAAGCCCTCTTCACTGACACTGAGATAACACGCGAAATTCTCAGCACAGGGCGTTCAAGAGCGAAGATTGACGGAGTGAATACAGGACTCTCAGAGTGTGCAGAGAAAGTCGGCTCGCTCGTCAGGATTCAGAGTCAGTTCGCACAGATGGAACTGTTAGAGCCTTCGAGACAGCTCGCAATGATCGACTCGTGTCTTCCCGTGAAAATCAGAACTGAAGTCTTCGACTCGTTCCGGGAAATTTTCGACAAAGCCAGCGCAAGCAGCAGAGAACTCAGAGCCGTGAAAAAACGCCGTGCCGAGATAGAACGAAAGTACTCAAACGCACGAGAGATTTTTGACCTCGTTAAAACCGCGAAGCCTCAATCAGGTTTAGAGAAGAAACTTGAGAACGAACTGTCCGACATAACACACAGAATATCAATGAGAGAGCGTGCCCGTGAAAGCCTTGATCTTTTGACTGGCGGATTGTCCGAGAACGGTTTGATCGGAAACGCTGAGTCATGCTTCGAGTCCCTTTATGGCTTCATGAGCGATGATGAGAGCGATAACGTCAGGCGGTCAATCGAAACTCTTTATGACACTGTGAAGAATCTCTCCGGCGTTTTCAGTGATGATAATGATGATTCGGCCATGCGTGAGGAAATCGAGTCTCGTTTGGGAGCGTTGAGAAGGCTCAAGAGGCTGTGCAATATTCCCGATGAGAATGAGCTTTTGACTTACTGCGATGAGATTTACACGAATCTTGAATGGCTTGAGAAAAGTTATCACGACATGGAGGAACTGTCAGCCCGTTCTCTTGACGAAAAGAAAAAAGCCAACGCCCTCGCAATGGAAATCAGACGATCAAGGCATGAGGCCGGTGAAATTCTTTCCGAACGTGTCAATTCTGTGCTGTCTGAGCTTGCAATGGGCGGAATAAAATTCAGCGTGAAATTTTCGGGCCTTCAAAAACTTAGGCGGGACGGTGCCGATGATGTTGAGTTTCTTTTGACTGACGGAAGCCGCTCCGGTGCTGTCGGCAAAATCGCTTCAGGAGGCGAAATGAGTCGTCTTCTCTTGGCGTTACAGCTCTCACTTCCTGATGAATGGCTGCCTCCGACGATAATTTTCGATGAGGTTGAAGCGGGTCTCGGTGGAAAAGCTGCGGTGCTTTCGGGGTTACAGTTGAAGAAATTGTCACGAAAGTGTCAGGTCATACTCGTTACACACGAAGCTAGCATAGCGGCACTCGGCGACTCTCACATACTGATACAGAGGGTTGACGGTGAGAGCGTCATGAGGAACATTGAAGGCGTTGAAAGAGTGAAGGAAATCGCTAGAATGCTGTCAGGTTCGCCCGACATGAACGAGGCTCAAGAACACGCTAGAATTTTGCTCAACGATAGCCATGACTTTCTCACCCTCGAAAGAAATTCATCGTAAACACCGCTGGCAAAATCAGGGAAAGTGTAATCAAAGCTAGTCCATCTCTTGAACCTGTAACGCATCGTAACTTCGGCAAAAATTCCGTCCCTCAAGTAAATTCTGTGTGCGTGGTCTTTTGTTGACGCAAGAATCAATCTCGCTCCGTCAATATATCCCGGGTCAATGTTCACGGCTCTCACAGGCTTTCTGCTAAGTGCTTCAATGTCGATGGCTTGATGTTTCCAGTCGGCGAGTCCCCCAGCGTTGACCAGTCCGGGAAAAGACACGAAAATTCTCGTCAAGTTCGGCGAAATGTCATCGTAATAATTCGTCTTGTCGAACGGAACTGGATCGCTGAAAAATTCCGGTTCTCCCCAAATTTCCGTCAATCTCTCAACGCTCCACGCCAAAAATTTATCGTCAGGGTACAAAATCCCGGCGATTCTTTTCACTTTAGGCTCCTTCACTGAAAAACACCTCGTTTTCTCTTGATTGCCCTGCCGCCAACAATGCCATTGCTTGAGGGCCTATGTTGCTTATAACGTCATCGGGTCTTCTTGCCGCTGAAACTTCAGGCTGTGGAGGCTCTTGTTTCTCAGGTTCTTTTCTGACCTGCTGAACAGCTTTTTTTCTCGGAGGCATCTTTATTTCAAGGTAGCCCTGTAACTGGCCCTGCCATTCACAAGCCCTGTAACCTTTCTTTTTACCCTCAGGAGGCGATGAAAGTCTCTGCCATTTTCCGCCCTTCGCTTCAATCTCTTTGACCCACGCTTGACCGACAGCAGCCCACCATGTTATGTCCTGTGCGTCATCGAGATCGTCCGTACAGTCATCAATCGTGAAAATTCCCGGCTTCAGTTTTCGGAAAGCGATGAATCTCGTACCGTTTAGACCTTCAAGCCTCACGATAAATTCATCTCGTTCAGGAAGTTCGGAGACGTTCATTTTTTCCAGACCTGAGCCGAACATCTTCACCGCCGTAGCGTTGAGCCTCAAAACGCCCCTTGATGTTATAGCGAAAGGTACAGGAGCTTCCCACCATGAAGGATATTGAGGTTCATCAGGGTAAACGGCAGTTCTCAACGTTCCTATGAATGCTCCTGCCGTTTCAACGTATAACGCCCTCGTCTGATCGTTGTAATCAATTTCATCAATGTCAACAGGCTTGATTATGTTTCTTTCCGACAACTGAGGGAGCGTCTTAATCATAGCTTCGCCGCAGCCCCTTTCGACCAGAAAGACAAGCTGTCCCTTCGTCAGAACGATAATGTCTCCTGAGTCGGGAATGTATACGGCATATTCGGCGGCAGAACCGAACAGAGTCCGCAGGAAATACAGAAGAGTTGACTCAGGAGTCAGCGAGCTTAAACTGTAATCAGAATCGTTCACTGATTGACTTCCATGAGAGCGTCAGCAAAATCTTTGGGGCTAAACTCTGCCAGATCGTCAGCCCCTTCACCGAGTCCGATGTAACGCACGGGGATTTTGAGTTTCTTTGCGATTGAGAGAACTACACCGCCCTTTGCTGTGTTGTCGTACTTGGTGAGAATGATTGATGTTACTGGTATGATGCTGTTGAATGTCTCGGCCTGAGCGACTGAATTTTGACCGAGTACAGCGTCAAGCACCAAAACTGTTTCGAGTCTCTCGCTTCCAGCCTCACGGAGCAAAATTCTGTGAATCTTCTTCAGTTCCTCCATGAGGTTATGTTTGTCGTGAAGTCTTCCGGCGGTGTCGACAATCAGAACGTCAGCACGCGAACTTTCAGCAGACTTCCAAGCGTCAAAGGCAACGGCAGCCGAGTCGCTTCCCTGTCCTTGAGCGATGACCCTGACTCCCGAACGTTCGCCCCAAATCTTGAGCTGTTCGACCGCTGCTGCCCTGAATGTGTCTGCTGCTGCCAAGATTACTTTTTTCCCCTGACGAGAGTATAGAGCCGCTAACTTTCCTGACGATGTTGTCTTGCCGCTTCCGTTCACGCCAGCCATCAAAAGGACAAGAGGCTTCTCGGTCAAGCTGAAAGGCTGCCCCATGCCTTTGACGGAATTTAGTTCGTCAACAATTTTTGACGTGAAAATTTCCTTGAGGCTTTCGGGAGATTTGATGCCTTTCTTTTTTGACTCAGCCTTCAGGAAGTCGATCATCTCTTCAGTGAAGTCGAGTCCTGCATCGCCCTTGATTAACTGTTCTTCGAGGCTGTCCCAAAAATCGGGGCTGAATTTTCCTGACGAGAACAGTCTTGATATTCCATTGCTCCATTTTTCGCGTACACCTTTGAGGCTCTCACGTAATTTTGCGAATACTGCCATGTTTTTACCTCGCTGTGATTCTGCGCATGAATATGAACTCGTAACCGTACTGTCCTGATGTACTGTCCTGAGTTCGTCTTGAGCCGACTACCTGCCAGCCGTCCCGGCCTCTCTGGGACATTCTGTCGGTCAAATTCGGGTCAAGTATGAACTCTATTGCGTAATCGTATGACGCTTTAGGCTCTGAGATTGTGACTGACTCAAAACTTCCAGTGCTGTTCCTTGCCAGCGAGGTAATATTGTCCGAGAGCTGCATAATCTGCCACAGCAATAAGCCTCCGACAATCAGCAGGAGTATCAAGAGAATCGGAACAATTTTCCCTCCTGACGCTGATGGGGTGCTTGAATTTGGTTTTTTCCTTGAGGCTAATTTTTCACGAATACTCATGGTCTTCTCCTTATGGTCGTCTTCATTGCTGTGTTTTATTGCCGGTTCAGGCTGTGTGATTACTTCTGTCAGTGTTTCGGGAACTGAGGGTATATCTTCGTGTTCATCATCGGGGATCGTAGCTGCTTGGCTTAATTCGCCCAATGAAGATATGTCCCAGTCATCATTTGATTCGTCAACTTTTACTTCATCGTCTAATAAACTTTCTTCAGGCATTTTATTTTCTGGCTGTGCCTCCTCCTGTGTTATTGGGGTTTGTTTGTCCTGTTCCTGCGTAAAAGTCTCGACAGGCTCAGGCTCATTTTCATCATCATCGCCCAGCGAAAATGGAAGCCCTGCGAAATCATCGGTACTTATCTCCGAGTCATCTTCAACGGTTTCACTCTCGCTGCTGTCTTCCGAAAAAGGAAGGTCATCAGAATCTTCAGTGTTAATATCTTGCGTCAACGGCTCATCTTCCGTAACAGTCTCGCTCTCGTTAGCGTCTTCCGAAAACGGTAGGTCATCAAAATCTTCAGTGCTGATGTCCTGAGTCAACGGCGCGTCTTCCGTAACAGTCTCATCTTCGTTAGTGTTTTCCGAAAACGGTAGGTCGGCAAAATCTTCAGTGTCAGTGTCTTGTGCTTCATCATCTTCGGGCTGTTCTTCTGACGGCTCATCAAGCAAATTATCGGGCATTGATATTTCGTCAAAGGGATTCAAATCCTGTTCAATGTCCTGATTAACTTTTGACTGAGCCGCGTCAATCGGAGATTCTGAAAGTGCCTGAGCGATATTAGCCTTGAGCTTGTCTTCCGCCGACTGTGAATCGTTTCCGGCGAAGAAATTTTCAGGGAGATTATACGCCGGTTGAAAGTCCTTAGAGTCAAGCGACAATGGATTACCCGTCATTGCTTCGGCAATATCGGCCATGAGTTTGTCTTCAGCCGTCTTGGTCGATTCGGGCATTGTTACGGTAACGGGAACTGACTCCGACTCAGGGTCAACGGGGGCTTCATCGCTGTGTTCGATTTGCGGTAAAACGTCATCGACATTCACGACAACATCGGCTAACTCTTCGTCATCATCGTCAATTTCCGGGCCTTCAACAAGTTCAGCCTCTTGGAACTCCGGCAGGGCTTTTGGCGTTTGCTCCGGCTCTTCAGGTTCTTCGGGGGCTTCAGGCTCTTCGATCTCATCATCTTGAGGGTAAATTATGTCGTCAGAGAACGTGTCATCATCGGAGGCTTCACTGTCCGGGTGAATAACTGGTATGTCCGGCAATTCTTCAGTCTCGGCCTCAAGAACGGGTATGTCCGGCAAGTCGTCAGCTTCAGTCGGTGAAATCTCGTTGTCGTTATCTTCAACAACTGGCAAGTCCTCAGCTTCAGTCGGTGAAATCTCGTTGTCGTTATCTTCAGCAACTGGCAAGTCCTCAGCATCATTCAGAGAAATCTCGTTGTCGCTATCTTCTGCAACTGGCAAGTCTTCAGCTTCAGTCGGTGAAATCTCGTTGTCGTTATCTTCCGCAACGGGCAAAATATCAGATAAAGCCTCTGGTGATGTTGACTCTTTAGGGATTCTATCGGGCTTCCTGATAGGTTTAACACTTTCATGATGGCTGCTGCGAATATTTGAGGCGTTCAAGCTCTGTTCCACCTTGCGCTCAAAATCCTCCATGAATGTGTCTATTATGGATATATTGTCAGGCTTATCACTGCGGCGCGGATTTATCCTGCGTGCCGGCCTCAAAGGCTTGGCCCTTCTCGTTACATCATGACCGCCTCCGCCGGGACTGCCTTCAAGCTCCTGCCTTAATTTTTCTTCGTCTGTCTTTTCGCTAATCATTATATTATGTCCGTCCTCCAAAAACGCTTTGAGCCTACGTACAAAAATTTTAAGAGGCTTTTCACCAAATCAGTTACAAAATCTTACCACAAAACAAAAAAGACTCCCTATCTTCCTTATGATATAATCCTTCCGTAAAAGCACGTACAGCAATCAACTTTTATGGATCAAGCGGTTCGATTCCGTACTTTGTGCTTTGATTATTCTAAAGGCGCAAACAGCAGACTCAATTATACTTTGAACGTAGAACAACTGCGCCTTGTCTTACTTTCAGGAGGAAAAATGCTCGACCAGCTCAAAAATCAAGCTAATTACACCCTCACCGAAAATTTCGCTCTGACTCACAGCTCAACGCTCTCAGACTGTTTAGACCTTTTCGCAACAATCGGAGCATTGAGAAATTCAGAGCCTCAAGAAATCATCACACGATTCGCCAGAGCCTTCGCCGAAAATCCTGACCTCGCTGTCAAAACAGCATTTTATGCACGAGATGTCAGAGGCGGACTCGGCGAACGAAAAATTTTCCGTGTCATTCTCTCGTGGCTCGCTGAAAATTCACCGTCAACTGTCAGCAAAAATCTCGCTCTTATCCCTGAATACGGACGCTATGACGATCTCATTGCCTTACTCGGCACAAGCTGTGAACATTCAGCACTCGCTCTCATCGCTTCGACTCTCAAGGCCGACACAGTCTCCGACTCGCCGTCTCTGCTGGCCAAATGGCTTCCGTCAATCAACGCATCAAGCTCCGACACAAGGCGCAAGGCTCTCACAGTCGCCAAAAATCTCGGAATGTCCCTCAAGGATTACCGCAAGACTCTTTCATCATTGCGGGCGAAACTGCGAATCATCGAGAACAATTTACGCACCAGAGATTACACGTTCGATTACTCTCAGCAGCCGTCAAAAGCAATGTTCAAATACCGTCAGGCATTCATACTCAACGACAATGAACGTTACACAAAATTCCTTGAGGACGTAGCGTCAGGGAAAACGACTCTCAACACTGGAACTCTCGCTCCCTATGAAATAATCCTGCCGATTCTGAATGACCGTGTAACAAACGATGACGAAAAGAAAGCAATCAATGCCACGTGGAACGCTCTTGAAGATTTCACCGGCGGCGATAACGCTCTTGTTGTTGTTGACGGTTCCGGCTCAATGTACAGAATTGACGGTGTTATTTCGCCGGCAGCGGTCGCTTTGTCGCTTGGAATATATTTCGCTGAACGCAACAAGGGCGAATTTCACAATCATTTCATAACGTTCTCGGAAAATCCTCAGCTTGTTGAAATAAAAGGTGCTGACCTTTCCGAAAAAGTGAGATACTGTGCCGGTTACAATGAAGCTGCCAACACAAACATTCAGGCAGTCTTCGAGTTAATCCTGAACACGGCGGTAAAATATAATCTCCCTCAGTCGGAAATGCCTTCAACTATCTACATCATCAGCGACATGGAATTTGACGACTGCACCGACAATGCAGAGATGACTAACTTTGAGTACGCAAAGAAAATTTTTGCCGACAATGGCTACACTTTGCCGAGAGTAATTTTCTGGAACGTTGACAGCCGTAACCGTCAACAGCCTGTAACGCTCAACGAACAGGGAGTCGCACTTGTCAGCGGAGTATCGCCGAGAGTTTTCGCAATGATAAAGAGCGGGAATTTGTCGCCGATGTCATATATGCTTGAAGTACTTAACAGCGAGCGTTACGAAAAAATCAAGGCTTGAGGTTATAATTCATGCTTAAAGGAGGCGTGGTGAAATTATGAGGAAAATACTTTCGGCATTGTTTCTTTTGCTGTTTGCTTCAATGGCTCTTGGCGTTACAGTCCCGGAAGATGTTATAGTAAGACTCAAAAAAGAGTCGGGCATACAATCACTGTCATCAGCAGGCAATAATATTTTCATGGCTATAAATTCTGACACTGAGGACAAGAAGCGGTTACTCGGTGAAATTCTTTCGCCCTCTGACGTTCTAGCTGCTTTGCTGAACAAAATCGTCAGTCTCAATCTTCCCAATGGCATACTCGGAAGAGGCATCAGCAGTTTCATTTATGGGGGCTCAAGATCATATACTTTCACTGTTGAGGCAGCCGGTCATGACACGAAGAAAATTACGGTCAGCATAGTTTCGGACAGTTCAGACAAGAAGACTGAGCCTGTTGAAGTAACGGTGAAGCAGGGAACTCAACGAGGAGTATCATCGCTGACGATAGGCGAGCTTGCATCAATCACGAGTGCCGGAGGTGTGATTGCCGCTATAATTCCTGAAATGAGCGTGAATTATCCGGGCTTCTACACGTATGAGAGCGTTGATGCTTTTGCCGAAGTGAAGATTTCGCCTGATGTCCCTGTAGGCTGGACGCTGGTTTGGAATGCGTTTACGAGGAACACGACAGGAGGTCTCAAGATGGAAGATGCTGAAGACGATACCGTTCTGTTCTACGACTCTGAAGGCAACGTGATTGTTACCGTTCCAGAAGATCACATCGTGAATGTATCGGCGTGGCTTGACGAAGGGAAGAATTACGCGCCGATAATTTCGGCAGTTCATGAACGGCCTGACCCTGCTGAAGACGCTGTGCCAAGTTCGAGCGGAGGCTGTACGAGTTTCACGGCACTTGCGATGTTGATTCCTCTTGCGGTAATTTTCAGGAAGCGTTGACGCTGAAATTTTTTGCCTGTGATAGAATGTTGGACAGTTCATGATACTGTATCTCATGGATTAGGGAAGCCCCCGGCAATCATTGCGGGGGGTTGTCGCTGAAAGAAGCTTCCCCCGCATGAAATGGGGTGAGAGTTATGAGAGACCTCATTAACCTCGTTGAGGCAGTTGCAAAACTGATTCATGCAATCGCCTTGCTCATTAACTCAATAAAAAAGAAGTAGCGTCCTAAACTGGTTTAGTCTTGCTGGTTAAGGTCGCACCCTGTAACCGGCAACTAAATCTTCAACAATGTCTGATGCTTCCCCAGACGCTTCAAATTATATCATGCCGCATATTGAAGGGATAACCCAATGCAGAAAGTACTAAAAGTAAACGAAGCCTACTCAGGAGACGCAATGAAGGGACTCGCCCGTATCCACCCGATGGACATGGCCGAACTCGGATTGACGGACGGCGATTTAGTCTCAATCACAGGACGGAAGACTACCCCAGTGAGAATCAGAACGGGCGACAGTGAGACAGACCGTAACATAATTCAGATTGACGGACTTATACGCGAGAACGCCGGTACATCACTCGATGAGAATATCACTCTGTCAACCCAAATCACTCACCATTTCGCCGGAAGCGCAACCCTTCAGCCTCTCGGAGATGTCAAACTCTCAGACCGTGAGAAGGACGAACGCTACATTCTCTCAATGCTCGAAGGCCAAGCCGTAAACACAGGCGACAGACTCAGAGTCAACCTCTTCGGGACTCGAGTCTGCGACTTCAGCGTTACCGCAACGACACCTGACGGAATAGTGATCCTCAACAAGTCAACCTATCTCAACATTCTCAAGCCACTTGAGATAAAGCACGCCCACAAAGTTACTTACGAGGACATCGGCGGATTAAGCTCACAGATACGCAAAGTCCGCGAAATGATAGAGCTTCCCTTGCGATTCCCGCAGGTCTTTGAGAGACTCGGCATTCAGCCCCCTAGAGGCGTATTGCTCTACGGTCCTCCCGGTACAGGGAAAACAGTCATCGCCCGTGCTGTAGCGAATGAGACTGACGCATGGTTCACTCACATTTCAGGCCCTGAGATAATCGGGAAGTTTTACGGTGAAAGCGAAGAGAGGCTCCGAAAAATTTTCGAGGAAGCTCAAGACCGTGCGCCCTCAATAATTTTCATTGATGAGATTGACGCAATCGCCCCGAAACGTGAGGACATGGGCGGAGAAAAACAGGTTGAACGGCGAGTCGTTGCCCAGCTTCTTGCACTGATGGACGGCCTTAAATCACGCGGCCAGTTGATCGTCATCGGTGCTACAAACATTCCCAACTCTCTCGACCCTGCTTTGAGGAGGCCCGGAAGGTTTGACCGTGAAATTTCAATCCCTACTCCCGACAGAAACGGAAGGCTTGAAATTCTGCGCATTCACACACGAGGTATGCCTCTCTCTGATGATGTAGACCTCAAGAGAATCGCTGACCTCTCTCACGGTTTTGTCGGAGCTGACCTTGAAGCACTCGCCAAAGAAGCGGCCATGTCATGCGTGAGGGACATTCTGCCGTTCGTCAACTTCCAGAATCAGGAGATACCATACGAGAGAGTCGCAAGTCTTGAGGTCAGCATGAGGCACTTCATGAACGCTCTGCTTGAAACTGAACCGTCAGCAACTCGTGAAGTGTTCGTTGAAATTCCTGATGTTACTTGGAATGACATCGGCGGTCTCGAAAGTGTCAAAGATGAATTGATGAGAGCTGTTACTTGGCCGTTGAAGCACTCGGAAATTTTCGAGCGTTACGACATTCAGCCCTCAAGAGGCATTCTCCTCTACGGTAAATCAGGAACAGGAAAAACTCTCCTCGCCAAAGCCCTAGCACATGAAAGCGGTGTGAACTTCATCACCGTTCAGAGCGCGAACGTTCTTTCCCGTTACTTGGGAGAATCTGAACGAGCCCTCAAGGATATTTTCAGAGTCGCTAAACAGGCAGCCCCCTCAATAATTTATTTTGACGAAATAGAGTCGCTCTTCCCTGAACGAAGCGGATCAAATTCGGCGTTCTCATCAACAGAATCACGCTTGACCTCGCAGTTTCTCGCCGAAATGAGAGGCATTGAGGAGCTTAACGGCGTTACAGTTCTTGCAGCGACAAATCGTATTGATCTTGTTGACGAGTCTCTTTTGTCGTCAGGAATTTTTGACACTAAACTTGAATTGCCACTGCCTGACTCTGACACACGAGCCGAGATTTTCAGGATTTTGTTACGGAAAAAACCTCTTGACGATGACGTGAATATTTCGGAGCTTGCCGAGATGACTGAAGGATTTTCGGGAGGAGATATTTCTATCTTGTGCAGGCGTGCGGCGATGAATGCGTTGAAAAATGATGTCGATAATTTTTTGATCAGACGTGATGATTTAGTCAGGGGATTGAAGCTGTGATTATTGAAGTTGCTGCTGATAAAGATTACGAGAGACTGGATATATTTTTGTCCGAGAAACTTGACAAGACCCGCACACGTGTACAGCACCTCATCAAAAACGGTTATGTCCGCACAGATGAGGGAATGAGAGCGAAGCCAGCATCATCAGTGAAGGCAGGCTGTAAATATTCTGTTGAACTTCCAGAATCCCTCAACATGGAATATCTCAGGGCTGAACCTGTTGACTTCGATGTTCTCTACGAAGATGAATATCTTTTCGTCATCAACAAGCCTTCGGGAGTCATCGTACACCCTGCGCCGGGACATTGGCGTAACACTCTGGTCAACGGCTTAGTCTACCGTTACCCGGAGATGAGAAAGTTATCGCAATGGCTGAGGCCGGGCATCGTTCACAGACTGGACATAGGCACATCTGGCTTGATGATTGTTGCGAGAACTGAGAAGGTAACACTCAAACTTCAATCCATGTTCAAAAACAGGACGATACACAAACACTACATAGCTCTCGTACACGGCTGCCCCGAAAAATCAGAGGGCATACTGTCAGGACCTATTGACCGAGACCCTGACAACTACCTTCACATGATAATCATCGAGGGCGGTAAACCATCGTTGACTGGCTACAAAGTTTTGTGGAGCATGAACGATATATCCCTCGTTGAGTGTGAATTGTTCACTGGAAGAACTCATCAGATCCGTGTACACATGTCGGCGTTAGGCTGTCCTCTTGTCGGCGACGGCCTCTACGGAGCGAAAACAGGAAACCTCGCAAGGGTATATCTTCATTCATGGAAGCTGGAATTTGCTCACCCTGTTACGGGAGAAGCGATGAAGTTCCGACAGCCATTGACGAGTGATTTCATTCAAAGAATCGCGCTGATCAAAAGCAGAATGCCTATAGACGAAGGCGAATCAGAAAACGAAACTGTCAGCGATAATATTGACGGTGAAATTGACGTTGATTCAGAATTGTAGACAGGGAAGCGGGTAGAGGAGATAAATATTTCCCCTCTACCTATGGCACGTTACGCTAATTTTGCTCCGAACGCTTTGCACTCGGCTACAGCGTCATCATCGGGTTCAAGATGTGCTTTCACCGTAGCGATGACATCAGCACCGGCCTCTTTGCATCTGTCCTCCCAAGTTCTGAGCCATTCGCCGTCGCCCCAGTCATACGACCCGAAGAGAGCTACTTTCTTGCCTGAAAGACTCCCGGCAGCGTCAGTGAAGAACGGTTCCATCTCTGCTTCTTCGAGAACTTCCGCTCCCATCGCTGGCGATCCGAACGCTATCACATCGTAACCGCCAAGCTCAGAAACTTTCGTGTCGCCGACTGTCTTGCATGTTACGTCAGCACCTGCGCCCTTTGCACCTTCAACGATAGCCTCAGCCATTTTCTCTGTGTTGCCTGTTGTTGTTACATAGACGATTAAAACCTTTGCCATTTTTTTACCTCCGATTTATAGTTGCTGGCTGTCCCGTCATTATCAACAGGGCAGCTTCGCATTCCGCTTTTCTGTACTCGCTGAAAATTATTTTTGCCTCGTCAGGATTCCCATAGACCTTCCAGTAACCCGGGCAGGCTAAATTCTCAGCGTTCCTGTCCTCGATAAATCCCTTCACGTCATCAGGAGGGTAATCGAGAAACAGTCCTATCTCGTGCGGAAAACCTGAACAGAATTTCCCCCTCAAGCACTCAAGGCAGGCATCAACATCATTGAGGGGGTATCCGCGAGTTTTGAGAATGCAGCAGGCTTTGTCGCAGCCGAGAGCCTTAGCGAGAAGTTCACGCCTGTAGACAAGAACAAGCGCACTGTCATCTTCGCATTGTTGGCCGAGAAAAACCCATTCGAGTCCAAAAGGCTCAAGCCATTCATCAGCGTGTAACTGCCACAATGAACGGATATTCTCGCCTTTCCTGCGACGGAAATTTATCAGTGATGCCGCCTTTATGCCCTTTATAGTTGGTGCGCAAAAACAATACAACATTCCCCTGATGAAATTCTCCGTGTCTGCATTCTTCATGTATTCCATGAAATCTATGATTATATTTGCGTTTTCCTCTGTCATGATTTTTCACACTGAGTATAAATTTTGTTTGATTGCACAAAGATATAATACATTCCTTTTTTTGTCAAGAAATTTCACCCTCATACAAAATTTCTTCTATGATGACTACGTAAATAACCTGTTATATAATTATGTATAATTACCTAATACCCAAAAGGAGCGGTCCAAGTTGAAGAAGTTTATTTTTATCATCACCGCGCTTTTTGTTGTTTTTTCCGTTCTTCCAGCTTCAGCATCGTATGTCTATACGTTCTCATCAGGCGACATTCTTGACCCCAACGCTTACTCTTATTACGGGCTTGGCCGAATCGATTTCAATCAAGAGTTCGATTTCCCCGAAGTCTCAGTCATCGACACAGCGTCAAGAGACCGCCGAGCTTTGGGTCTAGGCTCGTTCACGAGAGGCGGAAAAGAGTACATCTATGTTACAAAGAGTCTCAAATGGGGAGCGTCAACGACAAATCTTGTTACCGATTACTCCTTCTACGAGCCTTCAGTGAGCATCTCAGAACCGATCAACGCTCAGGAACGAACGTTAAGCCTTCCCTACAACACACGGGCAAGCTCGGATATTCTCCTTCCTCCCGATGAGGCTAACGGATTGATTTACGCCATTGACGGCAACACTCTCAGAGCCGTTGACCCTCTCACGTGGAACGATCAGGCTACGGCACAGCTCGACAGCGGTTACACAGTTCACGGACTCGTCAGTCTTTGGCCCGACAGCCACAATTACCTTTATGTCTGGAGTTCAAAGCGTGCCAACATGACGGCAAGCGGAGATTACACGCCAATCAGCAGCGACATTCACGTTTACGACTATGACAGCGCAGCATCAAGAGACGCTCACGCTTCGATCTGGTGCATTGACGAGAAAGCAGCCGTCCCGACATCAACACTGACAATCACAAGCAGGGACATTAACGGCTATGATGTCGACATCGAGTCGCCAATGCCCGACAAACTCGGAGGCTTCTACTTCGTAGCAGTGTCAGGAGACATCAACGCAAGCACAGCGACTAACGCAATCTCAACAGCACTCTATCACCGTAAAGTTTCGGGCGAACTTCTTTCGCTTGACATTCAGAACGTCCAGTCAAACGGCGAACTAGTCATCAGCAATGAAGGAACTTACAAGGGATATATTTTCGCGTACACTCATCAGGCATCGTCATCAGGTTCAGACAATGACATAATCGTTTACTTCTGGGACGGCGTTACGAGATCATCAGCCCGCAGAGTCGGTACAGGTGCAGCAGGTGTTGAAATCGAAAAGCCCTTCTACGTTGACGGAACAGGATTTTATTTCATGATGGAGAGAAAGAACGAGGCTACTCAGGACGAGAAAGACGCTGTGTTTTTCTGGAACGGAACAAGCGATGCTATGCCTATCTGGGAATCGTTGAATGAGCTTGAAGTCGAACAGCCTCCGCTTGACGGACACGGCGGTTTCTATTTCGTCAACGTTGACGTAACAAGCCCTGACGCTTCTACGCTCCTGAGTACGATGACGCTCATGCACGGATCGCCGACAGGTTCTGTGAGAGTCTGCGACTTGGGATCGTTCTATGCTCCTCCGTCAACGTTCATACCCGACCCGAAAGACCCTCAAGCAAGTCCTATCGAAGCATTGCAGAACGAGTACGCTCTTGTTGTTGACGAGGAACATAATCAGCTCTTTGCCGGTGCCGGGCCTGTAGGCGGAAAATTCAAGATGACTGTATTGGACTGGACGAAGAAAGCCTATCTCGAGTCGGGCGACAATGTGATAATTGATTTCGCAGATGATGAGATGGGCGGAAACGCTAATCTCGGCGGAATGCTGAAGTTCACCGAGTCAGGCCGGTACGGTGTCAGAGGAAACAACAGCGGTTGTGATACTGGCTTCGGGCTTATTGCGCTCGCCGGAGCTGTGTTATTCTTCTCACAAAAACGAAGATTCTAGTGTAGAATCATCTCACGCAATTTCAACGGAGGTGTGAGTCATGAGAGTAATACAGAGCAACATCATCAGCAACATTTCAGGAAACGCACAGAGGCTTGAACGTGGAGCGGTGATACGCCGTACGGAAACTCAGTACATGCACGTTGCCGAACCTGTACTAGTTCAGCGTCCAGTGATTGAGGACTTCAACAATCTCGTAGTCATTCACGATCAGGTCGAACAGTACATATGAAAAATTAACCCTCTCCGCAATCACCACAAAGGAGAGGGGTTTTTTTGTGCTAAAATTCAGCGGTATTTGCAAAATTTTCAGGAGGTATTTTTTTCATGAAACGCAAAATTTTTCTTTCAGTGTTATTAGTTTTTGCTATGGCTGTATCAGCTTCAGCCTTCAGCGGTCGTGAAGTCTGGACTCTTCAGTTTGACAGCCCCATTACCAGCGGAATATCAGTTTCAGGCAACATGCTTTTCTGCGGAACTGAAACGGGAAAATGTTTCGCAATCAACAGGAACACAGGCCGTCCCGTCTGGGAGTACAAAGCGGACAACACGATCTACGGAGTTCCAGCGGTTGTCGGCGGAAATGTCATCTTCGCTCAGGGAAGCGGAGAGCTTACATGTCTCAAGATTGCTGACGGCTCTCACGTCTGGTCATCTGGCGGAATCGGCGGAACAAACACCGAAGGACGAGCAGTGAATGACGGTCTCAGCGATGGCGCAGCAGTAGGCGGAGGACTCGTCTACGTCTCGAAAGATGACAGGAAAGTTCACGCATTCAACGAGAATGACGGCCGAACAGCATGGACATACACGACAAGCGATCAGGGTGTCCGATGCGCTCCGACTTACGCTGACGGAATGCTCTTTGTCGGCGAGTATGACGGAATCTTCAGCATTCTTGACGCTAAGACAGGAAAGAGGCTCAACGGAGGCGGTGCAGGCGGTGCAATCAACACACCGACAGCGGCTAACGGAAATGTCTACTTCTCAGCTTGGGACGGCTCTGTCAATGCTGTGAAGATTAAGGGCGTTGAACCCCTCTGGTCAGTCAACGTAAGAGACACAATCACGACACAGCCCGAAGTGTCAGGCGGAAGAATTTTTGTCGGAACAGGAAGAGGCGCGATCGTTGCGCTTGACGAGAAGACAGGCCGAACGCTTTGGAGATTCAACACGAACATCGGCAGCATCTCGGCGAAACCTGTAGCAGCTGACGGCGTAGTATTCGCTGGAGCTGAGATGGGCGGAATGTTGGTGCTTGACGCTAAAACGGGCAAGCATGTCGGCACTCTCACTGACAACGGAATAACATGCGGACTTTTCGCTGACGGCGTTCTTTATTTCGGCAGTGGTGCGCTCTATGCGTATGAATAAGATTTTTTTCACGGCATTTGCGGCTCTGGCGTTCACATGCGCCTCAGCCCATGCCCTCGATAATAAGATGACCCCTTGGTTCAACACAAACATTTACGGCGGACTTAAAGGTTACAGCCCTGCTCTTCAAGATGATTTCTATGGGACTGTAAATTATTCGTGGCTCTCTACTACGAAGCTGAAGCCCGGTTATTCACGCACAAGCGCATTCAATGAGCTTCAAGATGTCATTGACGCAAGGCTGAAAAATATCATGACTGATGTAACTCTTGAGGGTCATGACTCTTATTTGGTGAGAAATTTGTATCGTCTCTGGCTGAATTGGGACGCTAGAAACTCGGAAGGACTCGCCGATCTTCACGAACAGGCCGGGAAAATCACAGCGATAAAATCAATCGACGAACTCACAGAATATTTCAAGAGCGAGGACAGTTTCTATAACGGGACGATGATTGCCGGTTTCGGGCTTGGTATTGACAACAAGGACTCAGAGTCTTACAACCTTGAACTTTCCGCTACCGGTCTTTCGCTTGGAGACAGCTCGGAATACAGGAAGATGACAGCGAACGGCGAACGTACAAAGAAAATGCACGATGCAATAGCGTTGTACATGCTGAGGCGTTTGGGCTATGACGATGATTTTGCCGGTGAAACGCTTTCGAGGGCGTTCAATTTCGAGTCAAAGATAGCTGAACACGAGATGACGCTTCTTGAGATGAGAGACCCTTCAGCGATCGACAAGACATATAACCCTTTGACGATGAACGAACTCAGGGAGAAATCGCCTGTCTTCCCGTTTGCCGACATAATCATAGAGCATAACGCCGTGTCGGACTTGATGAATCTTCAACAGCCCGAATGGCTGAAGGCACTGAATGAACTCTACAGCGAGTCGAATCTTGATGACATCAAAGCGTATTTGCTTGTCAACTTAGTGTCAGGCTACATCACTCTCACAGATGAGGCAGCGTTCCGAGAGTACCAGAGAATTTCACGAGAACGCTACGGAATAACCGAGAGCAAGCCCGATGATGAATTGGCGGTTGATTTCGTTCACGGTAATCTTTCCGCGCCAGTCAGCAAAATTTACGTTGACCGTTATGTACCTGAGAGCGCGAAAGAGGACGTTGAAGAGATAATCCGTCAGACGGTGAAATTTTACCGTTCAATGCTTGAAGGTGAGACATGGCTTTCAGAGTCGACAAGAAAGAAAGCTGTTGAGAAACTTGACGCTATGAGGCTAAATTCCGCTTATCCTGAGAAATGGGTTGACTTTGATGAGTTTGATTTTCCTGAAGGCGCAGGGCTTTTGGAGTCTGTGAAGGCACTGAGAAAGTACAAGGTTCAGAAATATTTTTATGACTTCCTGAATCAGAAAGTCGATCATGACTTATGGATTGATGATGTTGTTGTGGTCAACGCCTACTATCAGCCCTCAGAAAATTCAATCAACATCATTGCCGGGATAATCGGCGGAGATTTCTACGATGAAGACATGAGCTACGAGGAAAAACTCGGCGGTATAGGAATGGTTATCGGCCATGAAATCTCACACGCATTCGACACGAGAGGCGCACAGTTCGGCAAGAGCGGTAACGTTGAGTCATGGTGGACAGAAGAAGACTCAGCGCACTTCAAAGCACGTGCTGACAGGCTGATAAAATATCTCGGAACGTTCAAAGTTGATGACTCCGGCGAGAATTACAACGGCTCACTCGTTCAGACCGAAACGATTGCTGACATGGCCGGGATAAAAGCGATGTTGGGAATTGCTGAGGACATTGACGGCTTCAACTACGATAAATTCTTCAGACAGTACGCTAAAATCTGGAAGCTGGTACAGACAAGAGAACTCAACGACCTTCGAGTCAAAACAGACGTTCACGCACTGCCATACATCAGAGTGAACGCAATTATTCAGCAGTACGAGGAATTTTTCGGAACCTACAACATCAGGAAGGGAGACGGAATGTATCTCGCTCCTGATGAAAGAGTAGCGGTGTGGTAGGATTTTGTTGACGGTCGGGAGTCAGCGATGGCTCCTGATTTTTTTGTGTCAAAAAAAAGAGCCTCCGCTGAAATTTCAACAGAGGCCGTAATGTTTAGCGGACTAAGCAAGGTTTCTTGTTGTCGAACTTCCAGCCCGGTATCAGGTACTGCATTCCTACAGCGTCATCTCTTGCGCCGAGTCCGTGCTTGAAGTAAAGCTCATTGGCCTTCTTCACCTGCTCAAGGTCAACATCAACGCCGAGTCCCGGCTTCTTGGGCAAATCAATACAGCCTCCGACAATCTGCATCGGCTCAACGGTGAGTCTCTCTCGTCCTTCCTGCCAAATCCAGTGAGTATCGATTCCGTTCATCTTGCCCGGTATCGCCGCCGCGCACTGCACGACCATAGCAAGCGAGATGTCGAAGTGATTGTTGCTGTGGCAGCCCCACATTAAGCCGAAGTCATTGCAGAGCTGGCCGACTCTGACTGAGCCGTTCATCGTCCAGAAGTGAGGGTCAGCAAGAGGAATGTCAACCGCCTGAAGTATCAGAGCGTGGAACATCTGCCGCCAGTCCGTATTTATCATGTTCGTTGCTGTCGGCATCATTGCGGCCTTCCTGAACTCGGCCATAACCTCACGACCGCTGAAACCTCCCTCAGCACCGCAGGGGTCTTCACAGTAAGCGAGGCACTCCTTCAACTGCGGCGCAATCTCCAACGCTTCTTTCAGGCTCCAGCAGCCATTCGGGTCAAGGTCAACCCTTGCGTTCGGGAACGCTTTTTTGATGGCCTGCACTGCTTTGAGTTCCTCTTTCGGCGGAAGGACTCCTCCCTTCAGCTTGAAGTCCTCAAATCCGTACTTCTCATGTGTCGCCTTTGCTAGTGCTACAATTTTCTCAGGGGTCAATGCTTCCTCATGGCGGAGTCTGTACCAGTCGCAGGGCGAGTCGGGTTCTTCCTCGTAGGGTAAATCGGTCTTCTTCCTGTCGCCGATGTAGAACAAGTAGCTCAGGAATCTCACTCTCTCACGCTGAACGCCATCGCCCATCAATGCTGCTGCAGGTACATCGAGGAATTTTCCCATCAGGTCAAGCAGAGGAGCTTCAACAGCCGTAACAACATGTACGCCCGTTCTAAGGTCAAACGTCTGCAAGCCTCTCACATCGTCCTTAATGTTAGCGTCAAGCCATTTTCTGACGTTGTTTAACGTTGCTTTGTAGTCGGCAAGTCTCGTTCCTTCGACAAGATGCTTGATGTCTTCGAGTGCCTTCGTGATTTTCTGACCGCCGGGAACTTCTCCGCAGCCGAGATTGCCGTTGCTGTCCTCAAGGATTACGATGTTTCTCGTGAAAAAAGGCGCGTGCGCTCCCGAAAGGTTCAACTCCATGCAGTCATGACCGGCTACAGGGTAAACGTCCATTTTTTTGATTGTCGGTGTCATTTCGTCTTCAGTCTCCTTTAGTCTTTTACTCCCATTTTCTCCAACGCTCCGCCCTTCATGTTGTCGTAGATTGAGTAGCCCAAGAACAGAGCGATTAACGCCCAGATTACCAACGCAATAGGTCTCTGGAAGAATACCGCTAAATTGTAGTTGTTGCCCTTCACTGCCTCGATAAAATATTTTTCGAGGTCTCCGCCAAGTATGAAACCGATCAGGAACGGTGCTGTAGGAAGTCCGATTTTGTTCATCACAAAGCCAACAACGCCGAACAGTAACAGGCACCAAACGTCAAACATTACGCCCGAACGTGTAGCGTACGCTCCGACAATGCACATCAACAGGATTACCGGGTACATTCTCGCGCTTCTGACTTTGACGACTTTTGAGATTAACTTTATCGGGAAGAACATCACTACGAACATCAAGACGTTGCAGACGACAAGAGCAAGAAGAATCTGATTCCATATGTCCGGGTTTTGACCGATGAAGAGCGGCCCGACCTGTATACCCTGAAGCAGGAACGCTCCGATTAACACAGCCGTTGTTGCGTCGCCGGGAATGCCGAGCGATAACAGAGGCACTAACGCTCCGCCGGTGAGTCCGTTGTTCGATGACTCTGAAGCGATGAGTCCTTCAGGCGCACCTTTGCCCATTAACTCAGGGTGTTTCGAGAAACTTTTTGCCTGACTGTAAGCGATCAATGATGCTGCGCTTCCGCCGACACCGGGCAAAATTCCCATGAAAGTTCCGAACAATGACGAGCGAATGACGTTGACCCACTGTCCCTTGAAGTCGGAGAATGAGAATTTTTGCGCACCCTCAACGGTAACGCCTTCTTCGAGGTTATTGCTCTGCATTCCCTTTTCTGCCTCTTGGAACATCTGAGCGATTGCGAACAGTCCTATCAGTAACGGCAAAAGCTGGAAGCCGCTCCGTAATTCGTTCTTGAGGAAGTCAGGAACCATTCTCATTTTGTTGTTCATCGAGAGTTCACCGCAGAGGCTGAGAAGTACGCCCAAGAAGCCAGCGAATACTCCCTTAGTCATTGAGCCTTTCGACAAAGCAGCTATGACTGTCATTGCGAAGAGGATAATCAAAAATTTCTCGATTGCCGAAAACTTGATAGCCATTCTCGCAAGAGGCGGTGTCAAGAACGCAAGCACTATCAACGAGATCATACCTCCGAAGAATGACGCAGTGATTCCGATCTTCAGCGCACGTTCTGACTCTCCTCGTCTTGCCATCGGGTAACCGTCAAATCCAGTGCAGACGCTTGACGGTGTTCCGGGAACGTTGATGAGAATCGCCGGAATGAGTCCGCCTGAAATGCCTCCGACATAAAGTCCCAGCAAAAGATACAGAGCAGGTACGAGCTGAAAAGCGTAAGTCATCGGAAGGAATACGGCAACAGCCATTGTCGCTGTCATTCCCGGAATCGCTCCGAAAATTATTCCTATTGCCGTTCCAAGAAGCGCAAGTCCTATATTCAGTAACATGATTTTTTCCTCCTTTTACGGCAATGTTATGTTGAAGACCTTGAAGAACAGGTACCAGCCTCCCCAAGAACTTACCAGAGCGATAACCGCTGAGATTAAAACGCTCTTTGCCTCGAAGAGCTTGCCGGGTTTCATCTCGAAAAGAACGTTGAAAAGGAAAATGAAAATCACGCTAGCCCAAGCAAAATGTAAAATCGGCAGGCATATTATGTAAAGCACAAAGAGTATCACAGAACCCCACAGCTTTACTTTGTCATAGTTCTCTCTGAAAAAGTGATAGCCCTTGAAGTTGATGAAAGGAGTACCTTCTTTTTTGCATCTTAAAGCACGCTGAATGAGTATTATCACGAAAAGTATTGCACAGATTGTCCCGATTAGGTACGGAAAGAACAAGTGCATATTTCGTATTTTGAGCCATTCCTTTAGAAACTGCTGCAAAATTAACACACCCCCTTGAAATATTGAGCCTTCCCCCTTTTGGTTAATTGAGGAAGGCTGTTGTTACTGTGAAATTACTCTAAGTCCTCAATGTTCGGAGCTTCCGAGAGCAATTTCTTGATTGAGTCGCGCTTGCCGTAGATGAACTCTTTAGCTTCTTTGCTTAAAAGAGTTTTGCCTGAGTAGGTCATCTTGGCCATGTCTGACTGGAAATCGGGATCAGCCTGCATCTTTGCAACGGCCTCGTCAAGTTCGGCAACAACTTCGTCAGGCGTGCCTTTCGGAAGGTAGATGAGGAAATCTTTTGAGAAGTAGACGGGCTTACCGTCAAGAGTGATTCCCATGTCGCCGTAAACCGGAAGGTCCTCGCGTCCCGGTACTTTGTCCAGTATTCCGACATACTTCAACGCTAACTGCTCGTCAACTCCGTCAGCCGTGTACTGAAGGAATGAGCTGTAGTCGCCGAAAATGACATCTGCGTTGTTGTCCCAAAGCTGCTGAAGTTTCGTGTCGGTTGAACCGCCGAGAACAAATCTCATCTGGTTGGCAACTTCCTCGCCGTAAGTGTTCTTGAGCCAGACGTAATAGATCACGAAGCCGAGATTGCTGACGCTTCCGAGTTCGACCGAGAGTCTGACGGTGCGTGAAGGGTCAGCCTTGAGCCATTCGGCAAGCTCCTTCATGTCTTTGTAGGGAGCGTTCTTCTTCGCCGCGAAGCATGAGCCGGGATTCTGTCCAACACGAGGACCGATGACCATGTTCTCAAGGTCGTACTCAGGGCCGTAACTGCCGAAGAGGACTCCGAGATACGTCATGTCATGGAAGATCATGAACGTCATACCATCGGGGGCGGCAGTCCTGATTGTGGCGAAGGCTTCATTCGCTCCGATTGGGTCGACTTTGGAGCTGCACTTGAGGTACTTCTGAAGGTATCTGTTCACGATGTCTGCGACCATGTAGCTGTCGCCTGAAACAGCCGTTGAACCGATGACGATTCGTACGCGCTGGCCGTCATAGACCGCTGCGCTTGCAACGGGCGTGAGGCACAGTACAAGAACGAGTACTGATGCGATGAACTTCTTGTTGAACAAAATAATCTTTCCTTACTGAATTTTGTGATTGTGAAAAAAATTTTTTTGGGTAATTGAATTATATCATAACGTCAAAAAAAAACAGCCTCCGTCAAAATACGAAAGCTGCTGTCATGTCGCTGTCATGATTGAAACCTCTAGCCGTCGCCGAAAAGTCCCAGAATGTCTGAGAGGTCAACTGCGTCATTCTGTTCTTCGACACGTGATTTGATTGCGGAGGTTTCGTCCTCAAGTTTCTTGCGTGCTTTAAGGATATTGATTGCCTGTTCGAGCTGTCTGATTGCCGAATCCATGTAACCCATGTCGCAGAGCATCATAGCGGCGTTGGTGATGTAACCGCCCAAGAAGGCCTCGCACTTCCTCATGTCAGCCACAGAGGACTCTCCGCCTTCCGTGAATTTTTCGGTGTAATCACGGGCGAATTTTTCCGTCTGCCACGATAATAATTCCTTACTGATCGCTGAAAGTTCATCAAGCATTTTGTCGAACTCGGTTTTTGTTGACACTTTATCAACGTAACGTTCGTCCGATGTGAAATCGTAATCAAGATGTTCACCGCTGTAATCTTTTTTGCGTGAGCCAGTCGGGGCTTCTTCGGGTTTTGTTCCGGCGATTGCCTCTTCGATTTCCGGCGGTAATGTTGCGGTGATTTCTTCTGTTGATGTCTCGGACTCTGAAGGCTCTACGGCTTCCTCCTGCGGTATTTCTTCCGGTGTTACTTCTTCGGTGATAACCTCTGTCTCAGGCTCTGTGATTTCTTCAGTGGTAATTTCGGTTTCAGGCTCTGTAACTTCTTCAGTGATAATTTCAGCTTCAGGCTCGGTAATTTCTTCGGTGATAACTTCAGCTTCAGGCTCGGTGATTTCTTCGGTAACAAGCTCAGTTTCAGGCTCTGCGATTTCTTCGGTAACGATTTCTACTTCCGGCTCTGCAATCTCTTCTGTAACAACCTCGACTTCAGGCTCGGTAACTTCTTCAGTGATAACTTCAGCTTCAGGCTCTGCGATTTCTTGTGCAACAACTTCAATCTCAGGCTCTGAAATTTCTTCGGTAACAATCTCAAATTCCGGGAATATTTCAGGGACTTCAGGCCCTACGACCTCAATAATGATTTCACGTTCAGCATCAAGTTCACGGCTCTCAATGATTCTATGAAGCTCATCGAGTTGAGCCGGTTCAATTTCTCCTTCAAGTTCGGGCTGTAGTTCTTCAATAACTTGAGGCTGTAAGATTTCTTCCTGCTCAATTTTAGGCTCCAGCTTTTTCTTGAGCAGTGCTGCGCGTAGGAACGGCATAATTTAACCGTCCTTTTGCGCAGACAATGCCAGCGTCATGAAATCATCGACCATCTTCACGAATTGAGCAGGATCATCAGGCATAACGCCCTCAAGTATCAACGACTGGTCATAAAGAACTCTGAGTATTTCTTTTGCCTTCTCACTGTCAGTTTCAGCGAGAGCAGCAAGTTTTTTCACGGCCTGATGATTGGCGTTGAGTTCGAGCACTCTCTTTTGAGGCGGGACTGCCTGACCTGCCGAACGCATCAGGTACTCCATCTGAAGAGACATTCCGCTTCTGCTGTCTCTGAGACATGCTGGTGAACTCGTCAGGGTCAATGACGGCTTAACACCTTCGAGCTTGTCGGGGAAAATCTCAAGTGCCAATTTTCTGACCGATTCAAACTCAGCGTCAAGGCTCTTGATTTTCTCGTCATTCTCTTTCTTCTCATCGTCTGAATACGGCGTAACGTCATCATGAGCGATGTTGAGAAGGTCTTTCGAGTCTTCCGGCAGAATGAAGCTGGCCTGATTCAGTATCACCTCGTCAACCGGATCAGTCATCAATAAAACCTCATAACCTTTTGACGTGAAGGGATCGAGTTTCGGCGATGCCTTGAGGGCTGAAAGATTATCACGCCCGGCGAGGCAGTAAATTCCCTTTTGGCCGTCCTTCATTCTTGACTCATACTCGGCAAGCGTTGTCCATTCGTCATTATTGGTCGTCCTGAAGATTGAGAGAGCAAGAATATTCTTTGCGTTTTCGTGGTCTTGAATGATTCCTTCCTTGAAGATTCGACCGAAAGCGAGCCAGAATTTTACGTATTTCTCCCTGTCGTTCTCAAGCATTTTTCGGAGTTCGCCGAAAATTTTGCGCTGTGTACCTCGTGAGATGTTCAACGGCAAGTCCTCACTGTCGACAACGCCTCGAATGAATCTCATGTACTGAGGGATTAAGTCCTTGCAGTCGTTCATGATGAACACTCGGTTGATGTAGAGACTTATTCCGCCCGACTCGGGATTCATGAACATGTCGAACGGTGCTTCACTCGGAATGAATAGAAGACCCTTGAAGTTCGTTGAACCCTCAGCGTTAATTTTGATGTGCGCCAATGGATCACGGTAATCATGAGTCAAATGCTTGTAGAACTCGTTGTATTCCTCATCTTTAATTTCGCTGTCGGGTCTCTGCCAGATTGCTTTCTGTGAATTTATGACCTTGCCTTGAAAGTTTATCGGCCATGAAATGAAATCAGAATATTTGCTGATTATGTCCTTGATGGTCCACTCATTGAGGTAATCCTTTGCGCCTTCCTCTGTTGACTGTCTCATGAAGAGCGTTACGGTTGTACCGCATTCACTGCGCTGTGCGGTGTCCTCAACCGTGAAGGCTCCATCTCCGTCTGACGTGAACTTGAACGTCTCAGAGCCTCCGAGTTTCCTCGTAACGACTTCGACTTTCTCAGCGACCATGAAAACAGAATAGAAACCGACTCCGAACTGGCCGATCAATTCCTGTTGAGCGTTGGAATCTTTAGCGGCCTTGAGAAATTCTTTAGTGCCTGACTTAGCGATAGTGCCAAGATATTTGATTATCTCATCACGTGTCATGCCTATTCCGTTATCGCTGACTGATAAAGTTTTCTTGTCGCTGTCAGTTTCTATTTTGATTTCGGGATTGGCATTCTCTGCAAGCTCTGAGTCTTTGAGGCATTCTATGCGTCTTTTGTCGAGCGCATCAGAAGCGTTTGATATAAGCTCACGTAAAAATATATCTTTGTTCGAGTAGACCGAACCTATCATCATTTTGAGGAGTTCGGCGGCCTCTGACTGGAAATAAAATTTTTCTTCGCTCATAATCTTTCACCTTTTATCATAAAGCCGGAGGCAGAATCATACCTCCGGCCCTGTCAATTTCTCATTGTCCTTGTGTTAGGCTTCTGCTTCTTCGGTTTTCATCTTGACGACCTGACGCTTACGGTAATAACCGCATGACGGGCAGGCGTGATGAGCGAGCATAACTTCCCCGCAGTGTTCGCACTTCATCGTTACGGGCGCGGAAAGTGCGCCGAGCCAGTTGGCTTTACGCTGTGATGTACGGGCATGAGATACTTTTCTTTTCGGTGTTGCCATGTAAAAAATCCCCCTGTGATAATTATTATTCACTCATGAAATTACGCAGTGCTTCAAGTCTTGGGTCAACATTCTCGTTTTGACAGGAGCAAGACCCTTCATTCAGATTCATTCCGCAGTTAGGACACAAGCCTTTGCAGTCTTCTTTACACAAAACTTTCGTAGGAATAAGAGCGTAAACACTCTCCTGAATCTGGGGCATAATGTCAATAACTCGTCCAAAAAATCCAACTTCAACGGGCATAAAGTCATCGAACTGTTCCAGCTCTTCAGCACCGTGCGAATAATAAAGATACTCTAATTTCCCCGATATTTCAAGGCTCACAGGGACAAGACATCTAGCGCACTCGGCTTGAATTTCAGCGTCAACGGTTATGTCGACCATTAAGAGCGAGTCATCAAGCCATTTCGCTCTTGCCTCAGCGTGAAAGCCATTCGGGAAAAAGAACTCCTGCCCGTCAAAATCCAGTGAGCCTTCGTGAAAATTCCACTGCGAAAAAATTTCGGCTTCCGTGTCATTCTTGGGCGGGAGCGTTAATACTGCCTTCTGAGATTCCTGAAAGATACTACGCAAAAGCTATTCTCTTTGTCTCACGGGCTATCATGAGTTCTTCGTTTGTCGGAACAACCATGACAGTAACTTTCGAGTCGTCCGAGCTTACGATGGCTTCTTTGCCTCGAATGTTGTTCTTGTCGTGGTCGATTTTCACGCCCATGAACTCAAGTTTCTTGCAGACTCCCTCACGTGTTGCAGCACTGTTTTCGCCGATGCCAGCGGTGAATACGATTACGTCAAGTCCGCCCATTGCTACGGTGTAAGCTCCGATGTACTTGCTGATTCCGTACTCAAGCATGTCGATAGCGAGTCTTGCGCGGTCATTGCCTTTTTCGGCTGCTGCTTCAACGTCTCTGAGGTCGCTGCTTACGCCGGAAATTCCGAGAAGTCCGCTCTTCTTGTTCATAAAATTGTTCATCTCGTCAGCCGTGTACTTGGTGATGTTCTGCACGAAAGGAACGCAGGCCGGGTCCATGTCGCCGGTACGAGTTCCCATGAGGACACCGGCAAGAGGCGTGAGACCCATTGAAGTGTCGATGCACTTTCCGTTTTTGACTGCGCTGATTGAGCTTCCGTTGCCGAGATGACATGTGATCATCTTGAGGCTCTCGATGGGCTTGCCGAGAATTTCGGCTGTCCTGAGTGCGACAAAGTGATGGCTCGTTCCGTGCGCTCCGTAACGCCTGACCCTGTGAGTCTCGTAGAACTCCCAAGGAAGTCCGTACATGTAGGCGTAATCGGGCATAGTCTGATGAAACGCTGTGTCGAACACTACAACGTTGGGCAGCTTGGGCAGTGCGTGCTGAATTGCCTCGATGCCCATGATGTGGCCGGGGTTGTGAAGGGGCGCGAGAGGTATGCACTGACGGAGACCGTCCATGACTTTTGCGTCAACAAGGACTGACTCTTTGTAGAGATCGCCTCCGGAGACTATTCTGTGGCCTGCTGCTGAAATTTCATCGAGCGACTTCAATACGCCATGATTCGCATCAAGCAGCGCGTCAAGGACGAGTTTCATTGCTACTTTGTGGTCTTTAATCGGCGTTTCTACCTTGAAGGGATCTGCGCCTGTTTTCCTGTGAGTGAGGTTTGAGCCTTCGATTCCGATTCTGTCAACGAGGCCTTTTGCTGATACTGACTCGTCTTCCATGTCGAATAACTGATACTTGAGTGACGAACTTCCGCAGTTGATTACATAAAAATGGCGGAGACGTAGAGATTCGAACTCTAGGAACGGCAAGCCGCTCAGTTGATTTCGAGTCAACCGCCTTCGACCACTCGGCCACGTCTCCACTTTTCAGATTAGCGATGTGTTAGTGAACTGATTGACGGGATATTATAACCGCGATTTTATCATGTTGTCAATAACGGCGGTGTCTTCTCACGCTATGCAGTATAATATTTTTTCATTGAAGAAACGTTAAAGAGAGGAAAAATTTTTCGTGGACAATATCACAAAGGCTGCCCTTCTCCTCAATGCCATAAAAGCGAAGAACAAAATTTTTACTCGTCTCTGTTCGGATTATGACCCCTGCGATTTGTGGCAGTCCGATTCATTGTTGAAGGAACTCGGACTCACTGAGAGAATGATTGAGAGACTTTTGAAATTTATTTCAGATGACTGGGCGGAACATGAAGATGACAAGCTGTATAAATTCGGAGCGAGATTCATACATTCACGAAGCAATGATTACCCGTCAAGACTTTTGGACCTCAGTAACCCTCCTGTCGGTCTCTACGTGAAAGGGAACGTGAATCTTCTGTTACCCTTCACAGCAATAGTGGGAACCCGGAAATGTTCACTGTACGCCGAAAACACAGCGGTTAATCTCGGTCGTGCTGTTGCCGAAGCAGGAATGATGACAATCAGCGGAGGCGCGAAGGGGATAGACACTGCCGGACATAGAGGGACGCTCTTGGGAGGCGGAGTCACGTCGGTGATATTCGGCAACGGACTTGACCGGGTTTACCCTGTTGAGAACCGGGACTTGTTCGCAATGATTCTGGAACACGGCGGAGCATGGGTCAGCGAGTATCCTTTCGGCACGAATGGGGACGCATGGAGATTCCCTGAGAGGGACAGACTGATTGCCGGGATTGCAGCACACGTAGTGATTGCCGAGTCGCCTGAGGACGGCGGAGCGATGTACACGGCCAAGATTGCCAGAAAGCTGGGGCGTGATACTTGGTCGATACCGGGAAGGATAACGGACGCTACGAATCTTGGGTCGAACAGAATCATGAATGACGGCGTGAAGACTCTTGCTGACATAGGAGACTTCATCAAGTCGATAACGTCAGGCCATGTACAGCTCAACATAAACTTTAACGGAACGGAAGAGTCAGAAAGTGAGAAGGCTTCTGTCAGTCTTGATGAGAATGAGAAGACTGTTTACTCTTTTTTGCAGAGGTCAGGCGCAAAGACGAAGGACAGTATTGCTGCCGGAATAGAGCTTGATGATTCTGACATTGACATTGCGCTGATGAATCTTGAGGCAGATGGATTGATAATTAGCAGGGGCGGAAGATACGAAGTTATTGCTTGATAGAAAGTTTACGATATAATTTTTCTGTTCTCGAAATCACCATTACAGCAAATTTTTGAATTGAAGGGATATTTCTGCTTTGATGTCTGACGAAATAGTTACGAGTCCATTTGATTTTGACGGCGTATGGAAGATGTTTATCGAATACTTCTGGCCGGAGATTTTGCGTGTCTGCGTACCGTCTCTGTATGAAGCTGCTGACATTAAGCGCAAGGCTGAATTTCTCGATAAAGAGATGAGTGAAATTTCGGAACAGCTAGACGGGACAGACGGCTCATCGAAGCGATATGTTGACAGTCTGCTGAAAATATACCTGAAGGACGGAAGCGAAGAGTGGGTACTGTTTCACGTTGAGGTACAGGGGAAAGGCGGAGAGAGAATTTCGCTGAGAATGTTTCGGTATTCATGCCTGATATTTCTGCGTTACAATAAGCACCCTTCAGCACTTGCGATATTGACGGCCAAGCGTCCCAAGAAGGAAGGAGAGCCTGCGGAGTACAGCTACGATGTTTTCGGAACGACTCTGAAATATAGGTATCCGACTCTGAGGACGTGTAAGCTATCTCACGGCTAAAGCCGGAGGCTTTCAGTGAAGTTTGCTCCATAGAGCCTTATTCGCTGGGGCGTGCTTACTCGCCTCTATCCGGTAAGACTCGATAGCCTATCCGATTACTTTTAGTTGTCATGTGCAGTGTGCACTATCGTTTTTACAGAACGTCTAACTGTCTTGCACCTTAGGTACGTTTAAGACTTTACGGACGGAACGTGTTAAAATTTGTCCGGCCGACCTCCAAATCTCAACTCGTTAAAGGCTGGAAATATTATATCAAAAAAGAAAGGAGAATACCGCGCACCTCCCCATAGCTAAAGCTAAGGGTATCCGCACGGAAAGTTTTGATGATCTCGGTGATAGTCCCTGTGATGAATGAGGCTGAAAGAATAGTGAAGCTGATAGAGTCATTGCAGGGGCTTCGAGGTGAAAAAGAGATAATCATCTCTGACGGCGGAAGTACTGACGGAACGATGGAGAAGCTGAGAGCCATTGACACAGTGAAGACAGTACAAGCTGCTTCAGGTCGTGGAACTCAGATGAACGCAGGAGCATCGCTGGCAAAAGGTGATATTTTGTGGTTCGTTCACGCTGACTCGGTGTTGTCGCCTTCAAGCCTCATTGATATTGAGAATGCTGTTGCTGACGGTGCAATGGGGGGATTCTTCCGGCTTTACTTTTACGATGCTGATGACGGCTTCATGAGATTCATTGCTCGGACTTCTCACACTAGGGCTAAACGATTCTGCTTGATTTTCGGGGATCAGGGATTATTCTTGAGACGTGATGTTTTTGACGGTCTCGGAGGTTTTGCGGACATTCCGTTAATGGAAGACTGGGAAATTTCTATGAGACTCCGACAGTTTCACAGACAGGGAATGATTCGCGCTCTTGATACTGAGATTGGTACATCGGCACGGCGTTACATCGAAAACGGACGCTTCAAGACGTGGCTGAAGATGAATACAGTGAAGGCACTCTACATTCTCGGAGTTCCTGCAAAAATTCTTAGGAGGATATATGACGGACGCACTCATAATATTTTCACGGCTTCCAATCGGCCATGAAACGAAAACAAGACTCGCTCCCCTTCTCAATGAAAGTCAGCGCAGGGAGCTTCATCTTGCAATGTGGCATGACATTTTCAGGGAGGCAGTCAAACTTTCGGCAAACACCGATATATTCCTATACTGGACAGGCAGCGGAAGTATCAACGATTACGGTGAACATATACCGCCGTCATTCCTTCTTCGTGAACAGTCCGGCGAGAATCTCGGAGCGAGAATGAGTAACGCAATGAGTGATATATTCTCGTCAGGTTACAGCAGGTCAATACTGATCGGCAGTGATATTCCTGCACTCAAAGCCGGAAATCTCGCAAAGGCTTTCAGGCTTCTTGATGATGCTGATGTAGTATTAGGGCCTTCAGACGATGGCGGTTACTGGCTGATAGGCATGAGGGGATTTTTCCCGGAGGCGTTCGGCGTAAAGTCGTGGGGAAATTCTGACGTTCTCACAGCGACAACGGAAGCTCTCAGATGTTCGGGAATCGCTTTCAGTTTTGCTGACACATTGAATGACATTGACACTCCCGAAGACGTAAGAGACTTCATGAACAGATCTCCGGCTTTTCCCAGCGAAGTTTATAAATTTTTAGCCGGTACTAAGTGCTTTTCCTGATAATTATTTTCGTGGACACTTCTATTTTTATCGGTAACGTGTTTTTCTTTTCGATTATCTGAATCATTCGCATCGCTGAAGTTTCACCCATAAAATATTTCGGAACTTCTATTGTGCTCAAAGACGGCAAAACATATTCACATAACGGCAGGTCATCAAATCCAATTATCGCTATATCTTCCGGCACTCTGTAGCCAAATTCCTTAAACGCCTGCAAAGCTCCGGCAGCTATTAAGTCATTATCGGCAAAATAACAATTCGCAGGTTCTTCTCCTGCCATAAGCAATTTTTTCATGTCATCATACGCTCCATCTTGGGACGGCGTTAAGTAATGCACTATTGATTTTGATGTAGGCATTCCGTTTTCCCTGATTGCTTTGTAGAAACCGTCTGCCCTCTGAAAAAAGTTGCCGATCGGAAAACTTGATCTCAAATATCCGGGCTGTTTCTTTCGTTTCTTCAGCAAGTATTCTGTCGCTGTGAACGCTCCCTGAATGTTGTTGATTATCACGTAGTTGTATTCGAGTTTCTCGAAATATGCGTCCAATATCAATATCGGTGTTCTGAGACCCCTGAAATTTTTCAGCGAGTTTTCGTCCATCTCGGTCGCCAAAAGAATTATTCCGGCAAAATCTGACGAGTCTAATTTATATATCTGCCTGAAAATATTTTCGTCTTCATATAAGTAGCGAAAGTAGCAATCATAATGTTCACTCTTGCAGCCTGCGCTTATTCCCTCAGAAAGTTCAACAAAAAAAGGCGTATCACTCACAACAGCTCCGCTCTTCTTGTAGATTACAAAGCAGATATTCCCCTTTTTTCCGTTAATCACACTGCGCCTGAAGTCGAAGTTATAGCCGAGACTTTTTGCCGTATCTATAATTTTTCTTCTTGTCTGACTGCTTACGCCCTTCTTGTTGTTCAATGCTATCGACACAGCCGACTCGGAAATCCCTAATTCTTTGGCTATCATTTTCGCCGTTACTGTCATTCGAGAATCACCGAAAAAATTTTATCATCACATTTTAGTTTAGTAAATTTTGCTAAAAGTACAGCTCAATAATTCATTGAAATTTAGTAATGTAATTTAGTAGAATTTCAATATTCACAAAAAATAAATTAGGGGGTACTTTTCAATAATGAAGAGATTTCTTACCGTATCAATCGCTCTTTTAATGGTTATGTGTCTTGCTCTCTCAGCGTCAGCCGCAGGGATCATTTACATCATAACCCCGTCAGCCTCAAATCCTTTCTTCGGAACTGAACAGAGAGTCGGAGCCGCAAAAGCTACAGCACTCGGCTACACTCCGAAATGCTTCTCGCATGATGACGATGCAGCAGCACAGCTTCAGTTATTCGAGGCGGCAATTTCTGACGGAGCAGTCGCAATCATCTGCGATAACGCCGGTGCAGATGCTTCAATCGAGGCAGTGCGCAAAGCTGTCGAGGCAAAAATTCCCGTGTTCCTCATTGACCGTGAGATTAACGCCTCTGGACTCGCAATCGCCCAGATAGTCGCCGACAACGCTCAGGGAGCTGCAGCAATCGCCGAGAAATGGGTTGAGGCTATGGACTACAAAGGGAAATACGCCGAGCTTCTCGGACTTGAGTCGGACACGAATTGCTGGGTACGTTCACAGAATTACCACTCAGTAATTGATGAATATCCCGATCTGAAGATGGTTGCTCAGCAGTCAGCCAACTGGAGTCAGACAGAAGGCTACTCAAAGACAGAAGCAATCTTGCAGGCTAACCCCGACATTACCGGCATTATCTGCGGAAATGACACGATGGCTTGCGGAGCCGCTCAGGCTTGCATTGACGCTGGAAGAACAGACATCAAGATTATCGGTCTCGATGGCTCAGATGATGCCGCTGCCTATATCGCAAAAGGGCAGATTGAGCAGGCAGACACTTACATCAAGAACGGAACAAAGCCCGCCTCAGAGAAACAGCTTGTCCCCTGCATAGCAATCACAAAGGACAACGTTGCTAACCTCTCGCAGTTCGTTTACACAGAGAAATAACTTTGAATGAGTCTCCCCTTCAGACACAGGGGAGATTTTTTTTGTACCAAACAAAAGAAAGGAGAGAAAAATAATTTTGAAGGGAAAAATTTTAGCTGTAATTATCATCGTTGCTCTCGCTGTCTTTGTCGCAAAATCTGCGCTGGTCATCGAAAAAGGCACAGAGGGAAAATACACCGGTGTTGTTGCGTTTGACGCTCACGCAAGTTCAGGAAGCGACTGGGCGAAAATTTCATCTGAAATCATCAGCAAAGCAGAGGAAATTAACGCGGTCAATCTCAAAGAGCTTGGAGCAGGAAAAGCCATAAAGTTCAAAGGCACAGTCAGCGATTACTCATCGAAGGCCGGAGGAAAGCGCGTAACTATGGCCGTAACTCCTGAAAATTATTCCGGCAGTATGCAGTTCGTGATTCAGCTCGGAAGCATTTATACCGGGACTGCTGTACGCGATGTTCAGACCGTTAAGAGTTTCGGAGACTTCACGAATCAAACCGAATGGAGCCAGTACGCAAAGGCTTTGAACTCTCAAGTCGACAAAGAAGTAGTTTCACCCCTTGCGATTAATGACAGCGTAAAGGGAAAAACTGTAACGGTTATCGGCGCGGCTACGTCATCAGGGAATCAGGTCAACGTTACCCCTGTTTCAATCGTCATCGAGTAAAGGGGAGGGGATTTTATGTTTGATGATCCCAATGTGGTATTGCACTGCGAG